>CAIJYD010000097.1 GCA_903824785.1 uncultured Bacteroidota bacterium | reverse complement strand
GGAAGCTGTTGTAAAGATTCATAAGTTTGGTGAAAATGATGAAAGGCTCGTGGCCTTTCTAAACGCTGATACGGAATTCAAACTGACCAAAGATGAGATATCATCATCTTTATCAGCACAACTGCCGGCATATATGATACCATCCTTTTACCAGATAAGTGATGGTTTTCCACGACTTCCCAATGGAAAAATAAACAAGAAAGCACTTATTTTTGTTATAGATGAATCAGAAGAAAAACATGAGATAGATTATGAATCTCTTAATTCTACAGAACAAAAATTAATTTCTCTCTGGGAAACCGTTTTGAAAACCAAAAACATTAACACTTCAAAGAATTTCTTTGAGAATGGAGGAACATCAATACTTGCAATTAATCTTGCTAACTTAATATCAGCGGAATTTATTTTTCCTTTAAAAGCTCTACTTATCTTTGAATTTCCTACAATTAAAGGTCAGGGTGATTTCATACTGGGTAAACAACGGGATAAAGTCTTTTTAAAATATATAGAAATATTAAACAAGGTTAAGAACAAAAAAAATGTCAATTTCAAAAATTACCGTAAGTAGTATACTTTAAATAAATAATCATAAATAGTTAATATTAAAATGAATACAGGTACCAATAAAATAGCAGTCATAGGGATGTCATGCAGATTTACAGGAGCTGATAACGTGGAACAGTTCTGGAATAATCTCATCGGGGGGAAAGATACAATCAGAAGGTTTACTGATGAGGAACTTTCCAAAGCTGAACCCGATTTTGATAAGCTCAGGAATAATCCGGATTATGTCAGGGCGCGGGGTGTTTTGAATAACATTGATAAATTTGATGCAGCCTTTTTTGGGATGACCCCAAAAGAAGCTGCGGAAACTGATCCGCAGCACAGAATCTGGATGGAAACTGCATGGGAAGCATTTGAGAATGCCGGTTGTGACCCGCTCACCTATAAAGGAGCAATTGGTGTTTTTGCTGGTGCTGCAATGAGTTCTTATCTCCTGAATAATATCCTGAAAGATCCTGTAATAATGAACGACTACAGGAAGCCTGGTTACTCAGATGCATTTCAGATGTGGATCGGAAATGATTCCTCATTTATACCAACAAAGACAGCCTATAATTTTAACCTGAGAGGCCCGGCTATTTTTGTAAATACAGCCTGTTCTACCTCACTCACTGCAATTGCCCAGGCATGTCAGAGCCTTTATAGTTTTGAATCTGATATGTGCCTTGCAGGAGGAATTACTGTTTCAGTTCCTCAGGAAGCAGGTTATGTGTATCAGGAGGGATCAATTGTTTCATCTGATGGCTATTGCCGTCCTTTCGACGCTGAGGCAAAAGGGACCGTGTTCAGTAACGGTGTAGGTTCTGTCATCTTAAAAAGGATGGAAGATGCCATGCGTGACCACGATACCATTTATGCGCTGGTAAGCGGATGGGCTCTTAATAATGACGGAAATAACAAAGTAAGTTATACTGCTCCCAGTATCGATGGCCAGGCAGAGGTTATTATGATGGCCCAGTCATTTGCCGAGGTATCTCCTGATGAGATAAGTTATGTAGAAACACATGGCACGGCAACTCCGTTGGGCGATCCGATCGAAATGGCTGCTCTTTCAAAAGCTTTTTCTGCAAAAACTGATAAAAAACAATTTTGTGGAATTGGTTCTGTTAAAAGTAATATTGGACATACGGATACCGCTGCCGGAGTAGCTGCTTTCATTAAAGCCTGCCTTTCAGTTTATTATAAAAAAATTCCGGCAAGCATTCATTACTCAAAACCAAACCCTCATATTGACTTTGAAAATTCTCCATTCTATGTTCAAAAAGAACTCAGAGAATGGTCCGGAGAGAAACCTCTGATTATGGGAGTAAGCTCATTTGGAATTGGAGGGACTAATGCTCACGTTATTGTTGAGGAGCCTCCAAAACCTGAAGAGGCAACTGATCATGTATCGGAATGGCCTGAATTAATTGTGGTGTCGGCAAAGTCGGAATTATCTCTGACCGGCAAAAAACAGGAATTGATCGATTTCCTGAAACAAAAACCAGACCTGAAACTGGCTGATGTTGCTCATACTCTCGATGCAGGACGTAACCATATGTCTTATCGTAGTTTCCTGACTGCATCCTCTGTTGAAGAAATTACTTCAGGGAAAAGCACTTTTTCAAATGGAAAAAAAGATAACCTGGTCTCAAAAATTGTCTTTATGTTCCCGGGTCAGGGTGCTCAGTATGTCAATATGGGTTCCGATCTATACAAAACAAATGCTATTTTCAGGATTATTCTTGATGAATGTTTCGGAATTGTAAAGTCTGAAACAGGCGAAGATTTAAAATCAATACTCTTTGAAAGCAACTCTAAGGAGGAGGCTGAAAAGCGTCTTTCCAGCACTGAAATGACACAACCTGCGCTTTTCATTATCGAATATGCACTCGCTAAAGTTCTGGAGCAGCTTGATGTGAGACCTGACAGTCTGATCGGTCATAGCATAGGCGAATATACTGCCGCCTGTATTGCCGGGGTATTTGATATGCCAACAGCCTTAAAAATTGTGATTAAGAGAGGTCAGTTGATGCGAAAAATGCCCTCTGGCAGCATGATGGCTGTATTAAGCGGGTTTGATAAACTTCAGAGCATTCCGGACAGATGTTTTGAGATTGCGGCTGATAACGCATCCACATCGTGCACAATCTCCTTCAAATCAGAAGACACTGAAAAAGTAAAGTCGCTATTGAGTCAGAATGGTATTAAGTTTATTGCGCTGAATACCTCTCATGCTTTTCATTCCGCAGCTTTTGATCCGATAATATCTGAATTTAGCGGGTATGTGGATCAATTCAGACTAAATCCACCTGTTATACCATTTATTTCATGTTTAACCGGTGTACTTATTACTCGTGAACAGGCAACTTCAGGGACATATTGGGCGAAGCAGTTAAGAAATTCTGTTCAGTTCCGGCAGGGGATCTCAACTCTTGCTAAGGATGAAGAATCTGTTTTTCTGGAAGTCGGACCCAATACCCATTTAAGTTCATTGGTCAGACAAAACAAGGACATTGTTAATAAAGGCAAAATTATCGGAACAATCGGCAAAGCAGATGAAATTGATGAGAGAAATAAGGTAATATCCGCGTTAGGTTCATTGTACAATATCGGGATCAAAATCAATTTTGAATCACTTAAACAGGATAGTAATCCATGGAAGATCAGTTTGCCTTTATATCCTTTTGAAAGAAAACGACATTGGATAGAATATAACGAACCAATAACAACCGGAAGTGTAAAAACGGCTGTTATTGAGGCAAATGATGAAATAGCTGTTAATGTCAGCACTCCAGTTTCAGTTGCAACTGAAGAAAAAGTATCGGTTTCTGAAGACTATACCGGGAGAATATTACAAATCTGGAAATCATTAACGGGCCGTGAAGATATCGGGCTTGATGAGGACTTCTTTGAATTAGGCGGCCATTCTCTCCTTGCATTGCAGATCATAACCAAAATCAGATCAGAGCTGGGCTTTAAATTATCGCCTAAGGATTTTCTTGCGAATGCTACTATAAATAAACTTAGTGCAAAATTAGCTGATGAAAGTGCGACTGTAGCCAGAAAAGATTCGTAAGATGCCGGTTATTCCTTCTGACAGTTGCATCCATTCTGTTTTCGAACCTGCTGCCAACAGATCACCAGACTTCCCGTTAAGTGAAATAGAAGTGTTTTATGTATTTACTAAAGACCTTCATTCAAGATTCTCCGATTTGAATTATTACATCTCTGAAGAGGAACAGTTACGAGCAGACAGGTTTCATAGCGTTAAGGATAAAGAGACATATATAACATGCCATGGTTTGCTTCGTTCAATTCTTTGTAAAATTCTTGTCAGGATCCCATCAGAGGTTGTTTTTCATTACGATAAATATAATAAGCCCGCATTAGCCGGAAATCCAGTATATTTCAACATAACTAATTCAAGGGATGCTTTTGCATTTGTCATCTCAGAAAATTATTATGCAGGGATTGATATGGAGAAGACAAACCGGAGTATGGATATCGTGCCATTAATGAAAACCTGTTTCAGTGAGGTGGAGTGCAGGCATATCTCAGCTTCCGGAGTTAACGACCGGGAGAAATTTTTCCTGTTATGGACCCGTAAGGAAGCACTGCTCAAAGCAATTGGGACGGGAATAATAAACAATCTAACACAAATTCAGCTCTCTGAACGGGAAAATGTCATAAACCGAAAATCCTTCGATGATAATTTAGATGAATCAGTCTTTGATGAGCATTTCATCTATTCTGAAAAATTATCTGACTATTACTTAAGCATTGCAATCCCTCAAAAAGCCAGGATCAGTCTGACTCAGATAAATGAGGAGAATGTTATCTCTTACCTGGCTTGAATTATAAAAGTCACTAACTTTAAATACTTAACTTAATTATATATGGAAATAGTTTATTTTGAACCAAAACATTATGAAGAGCTTTTAGCTTTTTCAAAAAAGGAATGGCCGCAAAAACCTGAAGAATATCTTAGGTACCGCTTGTTTCAGATCCCTGAAAATATAGAAGAGAGCAGATTTAACTTTATGGTAGTGAATGATGAAGGTAAAATAATCGGCTGCTCACTTTATATGCCAACAAAAGCCAGAATAAAAGGAAAAGAGGAGCGGATTCACTGGTGCCACGACGTGGTTGTTGAAGAGCAATACAGAGGTGCTGCCGGGCTGCTTTTACTTATAGAGCAGGGAGAAATTAAATCATCATTCGGGTTCGGTAATTCAGAAATTAATTTCAGGATACAAAAAGAGTTAGGGACTAAATATATAGGTGCCGCAAGTCATTATCTTCTTTTTAATTTTTGGTCATATAAGCTGCTCTTGCACAAATTAAAGCTGATTAAGAAACCGGCAGCAGACAAATATATCTTCCCTGATAAACTAAAGATTGGCAGATGCAAATTCCGGAAAATTTCAAATGTTGATGAGTTAAACATTCCGGATAATGGCTATTGGAGCGATTCTTCCGTGGATATAGAATGTGTCAGGGACAGACATTTCCTTAAAAACAGGTTTTTCGAAAACTTTATAAAGTATCATTTTTATAAACTTGAACCTGATGATGCCTCTAAGCACGACGAGTGTTACTTTGTTGTAAGGCCCTCAACAGAAGGCGGGTTTCCGGTTCTGTCGATAGTGGATTTCAGGTTCAACTTAAAGAAACCTGAACAATTCCAGCTGATATTTAAAGCCGCCGCCAAGATTGGAATCTCCAACAGATTTCCTCTGGTAACATTGAGAACCTCTGTTAAATATAAAAAATTCAATTTATATCCTTTAATATACAGAACAGCTTCCCAACAGCATATTGTTGGCTTCCCTTACGAACCAAACCTCAGGCTGTTTGTTACTAACGCTGATTCGGATGCGGATTTTTTAGATATGTAGCATGATTATTAAATTTTAGAAGATGGGTGTAATTATTAACTTTCATGAGGTAAAGGATCAGGTATGGCTTGAAAACAACTTGTGTTTCTTAAAAGAGAGATATAATCCTGTTGATCTGCCCGAACTGATCAATTCTTATAATGGTAAGAAGGAACTGAAAAGCATTTGTCATATTACGGTTGACGACGGTAGTAAATCATTTTATGACAATATTTATCCGGTCCTTAAAAAACATAAAATTCCTGCATCAATATATGTCTCTCCGGAAATCGCAATAAATCAGGGAAATTTCTGGTTTCAGGAAATCAACGGATATGAAAAACAAAAACTTCTGAAGGTGTTCTATGAGGTAACTCAGATTAACGAAAAAAACATAAATAAGATCTCTATTGGCGATGTCATGAAATTTCTTAAAATTGACCAGATATGGGAAATTATCAACAGATACAAGGAGCTATACAAGCCGGAAGATAAGGGTTGTATGAACATGTCGGTCAATGAATTAAAAGAAGTAGAACAATCCGGTTTAGTTACTATCGGTGCTCATACCTTAAGGCATCCGATATTGGCCAATGAAGAGATGTCAGTAGCTAAAAATGAAATAGCATCTTCAATTACCAGTCTTGCCGATATGCTCGGGCATGAAATCAAGTATTTTGCCTATCCTAATGGTATACCTGATTTTGATTTTGGCCAAAGAGAAATGGATATATTAAAAGAGAATGGCTGTGAAAGTGCTTTTGCAACTGACTCAGGTGATCTTAGTTTACAAACAAATTTGCTGAGAATTCCCCGATACGGATTATCAAACGGAGACAGCATCTCTTATACCCGGCTGAAGATTTTTTCAGGTTCGTTATGGAATACGATAGTAAAGATTAAGCCCGGAAATGAACTGGTGGACAGAAGAGCTCTGTTGAAAATATTTACGGAGTAGTTTGTCAGGAATTAATTTTAAGTTGTGAAAACTATATTTTTAATGACAAGATTTAAACAGGAAGGCTTACAGAGCTTTATAAAGTCATGTAAGCCATATTACTACGCATGAGAATCCTGCTATTTCTCAGGAAGATATTTTTTTATCTGCTGTTATTTTTTTGTCTGGAAGCTAATGCGCACCAGTTCTATATTTCTCCCGTAGGTAATGATGCAACAGGGAATGGGTCAAAAAGTTCCCCATGGAAATCATTATCTGCAGCTTGTAGTTTTGTAAACAGACCCGGCGACACAATATTTGTAAATGCCGGTATCTATAATGAAACTCTGACATCAAAACTTGCTATTGGGGTAAGTTTAATTGGTGAAGGGGATAACTCTGTAATTACCTCAACCACACTTACTGCCGAATGGACTCCGGTTATAGATATGCGATCTGATCCATTGGCAAATGGTAATCAGTCAATCAGCTATCTGAAATTTGATGGAAATGCATTACAGGCTGCACAGGCACTCTGGATTGAAAGACGAAATAATGTTGAGATTCACCATTGCACCTTTATCGATTTCAGATATACAGGCATTATATGGGTAGGCGATGGTGGAAATGCCGGTGGCGATCCTTATGATAAGGTCACATATCCTGACAATTATGTTACAGGGTCAAAGTTTTTTAATAATATAGTTTCAAATTGTGCTCTTAATGTGCCTTATGACTGGGGCAGAGGCGCTCTGTATATTGGTGGTCATGATGGTATGTTGATTTATAATAATACCATTACACAAACCCAAAGGGCAAAAGGTTTTAACGGTTATCCGATAAAAGCATTTGCCAACGGTGGGTTTATGAAAGGATGGAAGGTCTTTAACAACAGCATAACCAAGGTGGACAGTGCTGATGGCAGCTGGCTTTTTGCCATTGAGGGAGCTTTTTATGAAGGATGTGAGTTCTATGGCAACACTATAACCGGTGCTATTGATATTAACTTTATGCATAAGAAAAGCTATGATTATGGAGTCTATATCCACGATAACATTTTAGGCCCGGAGGCCACCTCAACTGTTTATTATACAGGAGTCATCCTTGAATTTGGAGTTGAAGATGTTATCATTGAACGGAATAATTTCAGAAATTGTGCTGTCGGGATCCACCATACTATGCGTTACCCTGAGCCCTGGGTAAAGAGGGTTAAGGTTTGCTATAATAAGTTTTCTAATCTTGGATCCGGAACTTATCATTCAGCCATCAGGTTTGGCGAAAATGAAAACAGTTTCTTCATTCAGGAATATGAGATATACAATAATGTTTTTCAGGGAAATCCGGAATCGAAGCCCTATTTCGGATTACATATCAGAGGTTTTAAAAGTGCCACCGATATAAAAATTATTAATAACATCTTTCTGAATTTCGGATGGTCCTGGTTTGAAAGTAACCGGGGAAATTATTTTACGAATCTCTCTGTGGAGAATAATATATTTTATCATAATGCCAATAAGAATTCTGCGACACTTAACGTGGAGCCGGTTAATTACATTTATTCAGGAAATATTATTGCTGATCCAAAGTTCCTGTCGCCATCAGATTTTCACCTTAAAAGAAGTTCTCCTGCCATTGGTTCAGGGTCTTATATTCCGGAGTTTTCTTATGATATTGACAGTATCAAATTGAGCAATCCTCCAAATATAGGTTGCTATGAAACAATTTCAGATAACGATCATTCCGGTGTAAGTATAAAATATATGTTGCCTGGAATAGCCATAGTTTTACTTGTAATTTCAGGTATCTTCATGATAGTTAGGAGAAAAACCGGCAAGAAAATTATAAATATCTGATAATGGGGAATTCCAACATCAGGGTTTAAAATCACAGAGATCTTTTAAACCCGATTTAAAATCACAGAGATCTTTTAAACCCGATTTAAAATCATCAATTCTTTCTCAAATAATAAAATCCGGTATATTTCTTCAACAATGATAAAACTTTTGATTTCCAGAACAATCATAATTGTAATATTCATTCTTTCTTGCATGGAAGTCTCCGGGAAAATCTATTATATCTCTCAGGCCGGAAATGATCTTACAGGCGATGGTTCCAATAGTTCTCCGTGGAAATCTCTCTCTGTAGCCTGTCGTATGGTAAATAAACCCGGCGACACAATTTTTGTGACAGCCGGTGTTTATAATGAAACTGTTACCTCAAGGCTTGGGATCGGAGTAAGCCTGACAGGGGAAGGAAATAATTCGGTAATAACCTCGACTACACTAACTGCCGAATGGACTCCCTTGCTGGACTTGAGATCCGCTTTACTTGTTGATGGGTTTCAAACTATCAGTTATCTGAAGTTTGATGGAAATTTATTGAAAGCTGCCCAGGCTCTCTGGATAGCAAAAAGAAAAAATGTTGAAATTCACCACTGTACTTTTATCGATTTTCATTATGTAGCCATTCTATGGGTTGGTGATGGAGGGGACTCGGGATCTGATCCTTACGATAATCCGATTTTCCCAACTAATTATGTAACGGGGTCGAAGTTTTATAATAATCTGGTTACCAATTGTTCATTATACGATTCCTATGGCAGAGGAGCTCTTTATATTGGAGGACATGAGGGTATGCAGATATATGGCAATACCATTACCCAGGAAGGCAGAGTATCAGGATCGAACGGCTATCCTGTCAAAATCGCAGGGAATGGGGGCTTTATGAAAGGTTTGAAAATTTACAATAATACTATAAAAAAAACAGGTGATAATTGGGGATTCGCGATTGAATCCTTCTTTATGTATGGTACAGAAATATATGGTAATAATATCACAGGAGCCATTGATGTAAACTACATTGAAAAGAGAGGTTATGATTATGGATTATTTATTCATGACAATAATCTTGGACCGGAAACTGCTGTTTCCTATGAATACTCGGGGATTATTCTTGAATTTGGGGTAGAGGATGTAATAATTGACAGAAATCATTTTAGAAATTGTGCAGTAGGGATCTTCCATACAATGCGTTATCCAAAACCGTGGGTCTTAAGAGAGAAAATAAGATATAACCGCTTCTCAAATACAGGTAATGGTTCATATCATTCAGCAATAAGATTTGGCGAGACATCTAATGATTTTGATATTAATGACTTAGAAATTGATAACAATGTCTTTCATACTGAACCAAAGGGAGGAGCTTACTTTGGGTTGCATATAAGAGGTTTCAGAACTGCTTCCAATATAAAGATCAGGAATAATATATTCATAAATTTCAGCTATTACTGGTTTGAGAGTAACAGGGGAAACTTCTTTGACGGACTTAATGTTCAGAATAACATTTTGTACAATAATGCAAATTCAAATAACATCTCTTTAAGTGGATCTCCAAAGAACTATACTAATTCGGGCAATGTAAATACTAATCCTGATTTTTCCTCAGAACTAAACTTCCATCTTAAGCCTGGCTCAAAGGCAATTGGGGCTGGGTTAAATATTCCCGGTCTATTATTTGATCCTGATGGTGTTCCGATTTCAAACCCTCCAAATATAGGGTGCTATGAAACGATTGCTGATCACGCAGTTCCGGTATATAAAAGTTCTGTGATTGATAATAGCAATCCACAAGTCATTACAGTTACTTTTGACCAGCCTTTGATGAATATAATACCTGACAAGAATTTCTTTGAAGTAAATGTAAATTTACAAAACAGAGCAATTACCTCCACTAAAGTCATCGGTGGTAAAGTCCAGATAACACTAAATGATACAGTTTCTTATGGAGATCATGTCACGATCAGTTATACTATTCCTGATACTAATCCTTTGCAATCGGTTAATAATGTGCCCGCTTTAAGCTTTAATAATCTTAGTGTTCTGAATAATGTTAAACTTAAGAGGATTACAAAAGATCTTTCTATGATAATTTATTCAAACCCGGTAAAAGATTCATTCACCTTTAAAATTGATGAAGAGATCCCTGAAACGATCTCTGTTTTACGAATTTCTTCCCAGAATGGGACGGTTGTTTTTGAAAAATCATTGAGTACGGATATGTTAAGAAATAAAATCTCCGTTAATTTGCAATCGGGTCTGTATATTGCACAACTTTTATCACAAGACAGGATTGTTGGCATTTGCAAATTAGTGGTAATAAAATAATTTCAGTAATAATTGATTAATAGTTAGTAAAATACATTTTCAATTTCAGGATTTACTTATTGTTTTGTTGTAGTTTAATTTTTTTTTAAGAAGAGTGCGGATGATAATTCAAAATACGATTTCCAAATTGGTTTTATTAATAAAAGATTTCTTTGGAAAAGGACATAAGAGAAGTTTAAATGCAAAAAAGAATATAGTTGCTTCATTTGTTATCAGGTTTCTGAGTATTTCAATAAGCTTATTATTAGTGCCATTAACTATTAATTACGTGAATCCTGTTCAATATGGAATATGGATAACCCTCAGTTCATTAATCGGTTGGTTAGGTTATTTTGATATTGGATTTGGAAACGGGCTTCGTAATAAGCTGGCTGAATCAATTTCTTTAGGCGACTTCATAAAGGCAAAAGTGTTTGTAAGCACAACCTATGCAGTCATGGGATTAATTGTTACAGTGCTTATTATCTTAGTCGTTTTTATTAATCCATTCCTGAATTGGTCGCATATTCTCAATGCGCCGGAGAATATGTCAACAGAGTTAGGCCATCTGGCTCTGTTTGTGATTGTAATATTCTGTTTTCAGTTACTTCTTCAGTTATTAGGTACAGTTTTAACGGCCAACCAGCAACCGGCAAAAGCTTCTGTATTCAATTTAATATCCAGTACCATCTCTTTGATTACCATATTCATTCTTACAAAAAATACTACCGGAAATCTAATCTACCTTGGGCTTGCTCTCAGCATTCCGCCTCTGGTGGTATTGTCTGTTTCAAGTTTATGGTATTATACTCATAGCTATCGCATGTATGCCCCATCCCCATTTCATGTCGACCTGAAGTATATTCGCAGCTTAATGGGGCTTGGTATCAAATTTTTCATACTGCAGGTAGCTACCCTGGTATTGTACGAAACCAGTAATATTATAATTGCCCAGTTATTCGGTAGTGAAAACGTAACCTTGTATAATATTGGTTACAAGTATTTCAGTGTTGTTCCAATGCTAATGCTAATAATAATGATGCCACTCTGGAGTGCATTTACCGATGCCTGGATAAGGAAAGAGATAACCTGGATAAAAACCACAATAAAAAATCTGAACTATTTATGGATAGCATTTACGTTTATGGTAATGATAATGCTTTTGCTGTCAAATTTTGTTTATAAATTGTGGGTTGGTAGCGAATTAAAGGTTCCTAATGCTATTTCAATTGCGTTGGCAATAAATATAACTATTAATATTGGAGCTTACATTTATTCTATTTTCTTAAACGGGACCGGGATTATTAAAATCCAGTTTTTACTTGCTGTATTTGGAATAATAGTCAATATTCCTTTGGCTGTTATTCTTGGTAAATTATTTGGAGTACCTGGAGTTATCCTTGCTTCATCATTTATTAACCTTATGAATCTGGTGTTTTTTATTATTCAGTATAAGAAAATTATAAATTTAAAAGCTACTGGTCTCTGGTCAAAATAATTATAAATCAGGATATTAAATGCAATATAAAGTAAAAGAAGATAATTTAGCCAAATCCGAAACCAGCACTGATATTAATGCTTCAGTAGCATGGAATATTTTCTGGGTTGGGTTCATATTATATACAATAAGCTTTTCGTTTCCGGGTATAAATATCTCTCTTAAATATTCTCAGCCCTTTCAGATTGCCGGAATGATCATATTGGTTCCTTCAGGATTTTATCTTATCAGGTGGAACTTTGAAAACGCATATCTGAAAGTGTTATTCCTTATATATACTATCTGGTCGTTTTTCGTTATAATAAGAGGGTTTAGTTTAGATTACAACATCCTGAAGACCCTTATCTTTTTTGCTCCATTTTCTATTTTTCTATATTTTGTACCATTTGTTGTCATTTTCAGAGATGGTTTTGCCAATTTGAGAAAACTCTTTAACGTAATAATTATTCTTAGTCTGGCCTTTCTGGTTTATGTAATCACCTATTACAGACTTCTGTTTTTTGGAGACAGCGGTTTCTTCAGGGTTCCAACCGTTGTCACTGAAACATTTGTTCACTTCCTTAGTTTCCCTGTATCCTTTATTCTTCTGACATATCTGTACCATAAAAAGAAAACTATCTTATTTGCAGTTTTCATCATAGTCCTGACTTTTCTTTTGGTTACTGTCAGGGCACGTCGCGGATTGATGTTTATGACTTTATGCTTTATGGTTTTTTCTTATGTCATTTATTATTTCACCAACAGAGGTAAGATTTTAAAAGTGATTTTATCAATTGTTCTCCTTGTCTTATTAGTTTTTTACGCTTTTCTAACATATTCAAAAAACCAGTCTGGAATGTTTGGCCTAATCACAAACCGTATTGACGAAGATACAAGAAATGGGGTGGAGGATTATTTTTATAGTAACATGTCGGTCACAAATCTGGCTTTCGGCAAAGGAATAAACGGTTCATATTATTGCCCCGGAATTGATGAAACCCAGGGGAGTGTTACAATGTTTAGAACAGCTATTGAAACAGGGTACCTTCAAATTGTTCTTAAAGGTGGGTTCATGTCTCTTATTTTATACCTGCTTATAACAATTCCGGCTATTTTCGCCGGTCTCTTCTCTTCAAAAAATGTTTTATCAAAGGCATCAGCGGTATGGATTTTCTTATATACGATCTTCCTTTATCCAACCTATGTCAATATGTTTTCTATGACATACATTATTATCTGGATATCGGTTGGAATATGTTACAGTAAGAGCATGCGGGAAAAATCAGATGAGGAGATTATGAAGGTGCTGAATTTTAAAGATCAGTAGGTTATTTTTATTTATTTGCAATTCGTCCAGGAACGAGTCTTGCCAGTCGTGTTGTTTCATTGTCAGACTTTGTTAGTTTAAAATTATCAGCTGATTAGCCCCGGGAAAAAAGAGGCCGGGGATGCCGGAAGATGAACTTTGTCATCAAGTTTTAAATCATTTAGAAGAAAAGTTTATATTTGTATCCCTTTGGGTTATGAATGAGGATTAGATAATTATTAAGAAGTTATGGAGATGAATAGTACTGATTCCAATAATAAATATCCTAAAACACTCATAATTGGGAATCCGTTCAATAATAAATCAGGCGGCGGAATAACTATGTCTAATCTGTTCCGGGGATGGCCAAAGGATAGACTCGCACTGGCTACAAACGCGAATATTAACATTGAAGCAGAGCCCTCAATTTGTGAAAATTACTTTCAGTTGGGATTTAACGGGAAGTTACATCCTTTTCCTTTTAATATTGTGTTGTCGAAAGTTTATTGCGGACCAGTAAAGCTTAAGGCAGTACATAATTCAACTTCTTCAGCGTCCGGTCCGACTCCGGGCCGATTCAAGAAAATATATAATGTCCTGATGAATTTTCTGGATTTCATCGGTTTATACAACTTTTTCTACACGATCAAAATTGATGATGGCTTTAAAAAATGGGTAGAAGAATTTTCACCGGATATTATTTATTCTCAACTTGGATCTCTTGGTTCTATTCGCTTCATTTCAGACCTCTCAATTATTACAGGTAAACCAGTAGCGTTACACATTATGGACGACTGGCCTGAAATGGTTTATAAGCGCGGTTTGTTTCATAATTACAGGAAAAAACTATTTATTGCGGAATTCAAAGATCTGATAAATCGTTCAGCTGTTCTGATGAGCATTGGCGATGCAATGAGTGAGGAATATAAAAAACGATATAACCGCGATTTTACTCCTTTCCATAATCCAATTGAAATTAATAACTGGTTACCCTCCAGTAGAAATGAATGGTTGCGAAAGGATAAGTTTACTATCCTCTATGCAGGCCGTATTGGTTTGGGAATGAAGAGTTCAGTCCTGGATATTGCGAGAGTTGTTAATCACCTCCTCCCTGACCATCAGGATCTGTTTTTTGAGATACAGACGCCTGATTTT
This sequence comes from uncultured Bacteroidota bacterium, assembly GCA_903824785.1. Lineage (GTDB taxonomy): Bacteria > Bacteroidota > Bacteroidia > Bacteroidales > VadinHA17 > LD21. The sequence continues at coordinate 68,897 of CAIJYD010000097.1, read as the reverse complement.
TATGAACTTGAGGGGTCTGGTATTTTTAATGAGAATGTTACATGGGTTAAGCCAATAGATTATAACAAGCTGCCGGGTAAATTTGCTGAGGTCGATCTATTGCTTCTGCCTCTTGATTTTGACCCGGAAGGGATTAAATTCTTGAAATACTCATTCCAGACAAAAATATCAGAATACATGATCTCAGGTACGCCTGTTCTGGTATATGCTCCTGAGGAAACTTCTACTGCAAAATATGCAGCAAAAGATGAATGGGCTTATGTTGTAACTGAAAGGAGTGACCTCATTCTTGAAAATGCGATCCTGGATTTATATTCAGATACTGACCTGAGAAAGCGGCTTGGTGAAAGAGCAAAACAATTAGCTGAAACCCGTGAAGATTCTAAGATAGTAAAAGAAAAATTCAGAGATTGTCTTGGAGGTATTCTTCAATAAAATATTTAATAATGAACCGGAATAATAAAGAACAAGAATACATACTCTTTACTTCAACGAATTTTCCTGAAGGAGGAGCCAGTGCCTCCTACCTTAACCTGTTCTGCAAGGGACTTGTTGTTAAAGCTCCTGTTGTTAAGGTATTTATGGCTAAAGGTTATGCTTTCAGGAATAATTCAAAGAAAATCTTCAGGAAGAATATTACTCCGGAGGGGGTCGCTTACACCTATATGGGATTGACCAATCGGCCGAAAAATGGTTTTTTGAAGCTGGCAGACGATTTTTTAAGTATATGCTTTTTATTATTTGTTTTGCCTTCAATAGTTTGGAAGCGGAGAAAAACCACCATTTTAGTTTATCATTTAGGACTGTTACATAGTTTACTGATTTACTCCACAGCATTCTTTTGTAAGACCAGAATAATTACAATTGTACCTGAGTATTTTAATAAACTGGACTTCATAAGCCTGGTTTCGAAGTTCAACTGGTTTAGTTTTATTTTTACATTCGATCACCTTAATCCGTTATCCGATCGTCTTATTGTATTCAGTAACTTTTTGAAGGATATCTATCTGAAGAGAGGATTCAGCGAAGAGCGGATATATGTTCAGCCTAACTTAACCGATTTTAAATTCTGGGACACACCTCCTGTAAAAGAAAAATATATTTTAGGATATAGTGGAACACCGGGGAAAAAGGATGGGTTAATTGATCTTTTTCAGGCTATTAAACTCTTAAAAGATGAAATACCGGTTAGTCTGGTTGTTGTGGGAGATACAACATTTGGTAACAGCTTTATTCCTGATCTGGAAATTATATGCGTACAACTGGGGATCAGAGATTTAGTCCACTTTACAGGGCTTGTTGAATCTAATGAAGTAAAGGATTATTTGTCACAATGTAAGATTCTTGCAATTACACGTCCGAGAACTGTTCAGACGCAGGCAGGCTTTCCTACAAAACTTGGAGAATATATGGCACTTAAAAAGCCTGTTCTTGCTACCGGTTTTGGAGAAGTAGAAGCATTTTTTACTGACGGCAAAGATCTGGTAATAGCAAAATGCGATAACCCGGAGTCTATAGCTGAGAAGATAAAATGGATGCTGAATAATGAAGATTCAATAAACACCATGGCGGCCAACGGCTGCAAAACGGCCTTTGAATTGCTAGAATATAACAGCTCCATGGAAAAGATAAGTAGTTATTTAAACAGGAGCATATAAAGATTAATTACTCTTTCAGATTACCTTAGAAACAAAAGAGGAATAGAGTTGTTATGAATAAAACCAATTGTTCTGAAATATTTTTGATTTATTTATGAGAGAGATTGAAAGGTTTGGAATAAAAATCCATCCGTTGCCTAAGACAGAGTTCTTATCCAAGATCTTGTCGGGACTGGAAAGTGGAACTCAGATAGTTCAGAATGGTGTTAACGCGGCCTCAATTATTGAGCTTGTAAATAACGATATTTTAAGAAACGCAATAAACAATTCAAATCTGGTAAATATTGACGGAATCTCGGTTCTTATGGCATTGCGTTTTCTTGGATATCAGGTACCTGAGAGAGTTGCCTGCCCGGACCTGGCAGCAGATATTCTTGCCCTGGCAGAATTGAAGAAATATTCTGTTTTTCTTTTCGGTGCAAAAGAAGAAAGTTTGCAGTTAAGCGTGAAAAAGCTTCATGACCAGTATCCTGGATTGCGAATAGCCGGATCGCGTAATGGGTATTTTACGGCAGACGACGAGTTGGCAATAGTAGAAATGATCAATAATTCTGATTCAGATATTCTTTTCCTTGGAATGCCATCCCCTCACAAAGAGTTGTTTGTGGAAAAATACAAGGATACCCTTAAAGTAAAATATTTTCTGGGCGTGGGAGGTTTTTTTGACATACTTTCAGGTCTGACCAAACGGGCTCCGTTATGGGTTCAGAATATAGGCATGGAATGGCTTTTCCGTTTCGCACAGGAGCCTCACCGGATGTGGCGACGGTATATTATTGGAAACACACGGTTTATCTGTCTCATATTAAGAGAGAAGCTCAAAAGGAATAATGGTTAATAGGCCTTTTACTTCCGGGATAGCAATAAATATCAGTTTAATAAATTTCGCGCAGTCAGTTTCAGGAGTTTCAATATATTCAATAGATTATTAATTATTTAAAAATAAGTAAATGTTTAAAGACAAAGTTTTATTGATTACAGGGGGTACAGGATCATTTGGTAACGCAGTTCTGAAAAGATTCCTTAACTCTGATATCAGAGAAATAAGAATCTTCTCCCGTGACGAAAAGAAACAGGACGATATGCGTCACCAGCTGCAAAACTTTAAAGTTAAGTTTTACATTGGAGATGTACGTGACAAGCGCAGCGTAGACGGTGCAATGTTTGGAGTTGACTATGTTTTCCATGCGGCAGCATTGAAGCAGGTTCCTTCATGCGAATTTTTTCCGATGCAGGCAGTTCTTACAAATGTTATTGGTACTGAAAATGTACTTGACTCGGCCATTCAGCATGGCGTAAAAAATGTTGTGATTCTGAGTACTGATAAAGCAGCCTACCCGATAAACTCTATGGGTATAAGCAAGGCAATGATGGAAAAGGTTGCCATTGCAAAAGGTCGTCAGCTGGGCGAATCTGCTGCTACTACAATTTGCTGCACGCGTTATGGTAATGTGATGGCTTCCCGTGGTTCGGTAATACCTTTGTGGATGGAACAGATGGTTAAAAAAGAGGTTATAACTATTACTGACCCTAACATGACCCGATTTATGATGACCCTTGAGGATGCTGTTGATCTGGTAATCTACGCCTTCCAGAATGGTAATAACGGCGACCTCTTTGTTCAGAAAGCACCGGCTGCAACCCTTGATGTTCTCGCCACTTCATTAAAAGAACTGTTGCATTCCGATACTGAGATAAAGGTTATTGGTACTCGTCATGGGGAAAAACTTTATGAAACTCTCGTAACCCGTGAAGAGATGGCTCGATCTGAAGATAAAGGGAACTATTTCCGGATTCCCTGCGATACAAGGGATTTAAATTACGACAAATTCTTCGAGAAAGGCCAGAAAGAGGTATCTGTTATCGATGATTATCATTCGCATAATACAAACAGATTAACTGTTGAGGGCATGAAACAACTGCTTTTAAAACTTGATATTGTTAAATCAGCGATCAGGTAGAATATATTGCGGATTACGTTGCTGCCTTTTTAATACAGGCTGATCAGCACAAATAAGTTTTACCTGTTACAAAAGACTTATCAAAATAAATATGCTTAAAATTGGAATTACCGGACAAACCGGCTTTGTTGGTACTCATTTGTACAACACTCTTGGGTTACTTCCTGATAAGTTTCTCAGAATCCCGTTTGAGGATGCTTTTTTTCAGGAAGTTGGATTATTGGAATCTTTTGTCAGCCAATGCGATGTCATTGTTCATCTTGCAGCAATGAACCGCCACAACGACCCTGAAGTTATCTATAACACGAACATCAGACTGGTTAAACAACTCATTGCAGCATGTGAATCAACCAGGACCACTCCTCATATACTTTTCTCTTCTTCCACTCAGGAGGAACGAGATAACCTCTACGGAAAATCAAAAAAAGAGGGGAGGGAGCTATTAGAACAATGGGCTGACAGAAACAATGCACATTTTACGGGGCTGATTATCCCAAATGTCTACGGCCCTTTCGGAAATCCATTTTATAATTCGGTTGTAGCCACTTTTTGTCATCAGTTGACCCAAAACGAGCAACCCAGAATAGATGTTGATGGAGAGATGAAACTCGTTTATGTTGATGAGCTGGTTAAAAACATCCTGAATATAGTTGAGAAATCGCAGGAAGAACAAGGGAAAGGTGTCAAAGTTCAGCAGATAAAGATTGAACACACTTCAGAAGTTAAGGTCTCACAACTTTTGCAGATCCTGGAAAAATTCAAGGCAAATTATTTTGAAAAAGGTGAAGTACCTGACCTTGCTAACCCATTTTACAGAAACCTGTTTAATACTTTTGTCTGTTATATTGACCATTCAACATTCTTTCCTTTCAAGCTGATAAAGAACACCGATAACCGTGGTTCATTTGTAGAAATCATCAAATTGAACAGCGGCGGACAGGTCTCATTTTCAACAACCGTTCCCGGAATTACCAGAGGCAACCATTATCACACAAGAAAGGCAGAACGTTTTGCCGTCATAAAAGGAAAGGCAAGAATTGATCTGCGCCGGATAGGTACATCAAAGGTTTTAAGCTTTGAAATGGATGGCAATCAACCTTCATTTGTTGATATGCCTGTTTGGTACACACATAATATCACCAATACAGGAGAAGAAGATCTTTACACCATTTTCTGGATAAGTGAGAAATTTGATGCAAACGATACCGACACCTATTTTGAAAATGTATGATTACAGGACTCTGAAAACTGTAATCTGACCTTTAACAACCGAATCAATACAATGTAAATTTTTAAAATTAAGTCATATTTGTTCCCTAATAAATTAAAATGAAAAAGCTAAAATTAATGACCGTTGTAGGTACAAGGCCGGAAATAATAAGGCTCTCCTGTGTATTGCAAAAACTTGATGCCAGCCCGGCCATAGAGAACGTGCTTGTTCATACCGGACAGAATTATGACTATGAGCTTAATGAGTTGTTTTTTGAAGACCTCAACCTTAGAAAACCTGATTATTTCCTGAAGGCTGCCGGCGGGAATGCTACCGTAACAGCAGGTCAGATCTTAATTAATATAGACTCTGTACTTGAGGAGGTTAAACCTGATGCCTTTCTTGTTTTGGGAGATACAAACTCCTGTCTTTGTGCTATTGCAGCTAAAAAACGCCATATTCCTATCTTTCATATGGAAGCAGGAAACAGGTGTTTCGATCAAAGGGTCCCGGAAGAGACAAACAGAAAAATTGTTGACCATACTGCAGATATTAATCTTACTTATAGCGACATAGCACGGGAGTATCTTTTAGCAGAAGGATTAAAGCCCGATAGAGTTATTAAGACAGGAAGTCCGATGTTTGAGGTGTTAAATACCTATCTGCCTAAAGTTCAAAAATCCAAAGTTCTTGAAGACCTATCACTTAAAGCAGGGAGTTACTTTGTTATCTCAGCCCACCGTGAGGAGAATATAGCAAGTGAAAGACACTTCTTTAACCTGGTAAAAATCCTGAATGATATTGCAGAAACATATAACCTGCCGATAATTGTAAGTACTCATCCCCGTACAAGGAAGATGATTGAAAAACATAATGTTCAGTTCAATCCGCTTATTACGCTATCGAAACCTTTAGGGCTTAGCGATTATCTTGCTTTACAGGTAAACTCAAAAGCAGTTTTAAGTGATAGCGGCACCATTTCCGAAGAATCCTCGATCCTGAATTTCAGAGCTTTGAATATACGTGAGGCTCATGAAAGGCCAGAGGCAATGGAGGAAGCCAGTGTTATGATGGTAGGGCTAAACCCGGAAAGGGTTATGCAAGGTCTTATTCAGCTTGAACAGCAAAAAACCGGATCGGATCGAAATTTCTATCCTGTAGCCGATTACTCTATGCCTAATGTAAGTGATAAAGTAGTAAGGATTATTTTATCCTATACAGATTATATCAGGCGGGTAGTATGGAGTGAGTGATTAGGTATGGAGATAGTGTTTTATAACATATTAATATTATAATGGCTGACATAAGCAGAATTGTTATTATTAGTCCAAGTTTAGACATAAGCAAGAACATAGGAGGCATTTCGACTGTTGCCGGTTTTGTGATAAAGAATAATAAAAAGTATAATTATTCTCATTTTGAACTTGGAAAATATGATAAAGAAAAAAGGTCGGCTTTCTATCTGTTGCGTATTTTAAAGGGATGGATTAATTGGTTTTTCTTAATGTTCCGGGGAAAAAATATCATTTTGCATTTTAATATTGCCTTAGAAAAACGCTCCTTAATCAGAGATGCCCCATTACTTCTTTTGGCTCATTTCCTGAAGAAAAAATTGGTAATTCACATACATGGTGGATTTTACCTTGAGAAAGAAGAGATGCCAAAATGGATAAAAACAGTTTTAACATCAATTCTGTCTGGAAATGAACCTAAAATAGTTTTAAGTTCTTTAGAACAGGAATTGATTGTCAGAAAATATCAGGCGAAAAATGTGTTTGTGCTTCCGAACAGTCTGGATACAGAAGAGGCAAAAAAATTTAAACGGGTCTGTTTAACCGAGACTCCTCTCAGGTTATTATTCATCGGACGAATTGTTAAAGACAAAGGTATTGAATATATTTTTGAAGCATTAAAAGTCCTGAGGGAGAGAGAGGTATCATTTAAATTCATAATGGCCGGAAGTGGCGAGGATAAAGATGAATATGTAGGCAGGTTTTCAGAGACTCTTGGGGAGTCATTCGAGTACAGAGGAGTTATATCGGGTGATGCAAAAACAGATCTGCTGAAAGAGTGCAATGTTTTCCTGTTGCCATCATTTTATGAAGGATTGCCCATTTCTCTGCTTGAATGTATGTCTTTTGCCCAGGTCCCTGTTGTTACCGATGTTGGTTCAATTAAGAATGTAGTAAAAGACGGACTTAACGGGATTATTATTCGTAAGTATTCATCTGAAGATATTTATGAAGCAATAATAAAACTGAATACTGAAAAGGATTTGATGGTAACGTTAGGAACAGCTGCTCAGGAGGATATTTTTAATTTCTTTAATCCCGTTAAATATATTGAAGAGTTAAACAGAATCTATGATCTGGCTTAGAAAGTAAGACAAATATTATTTAAATATGAAAACCCCGATAACAGAGATTATCGGGGTTTTTTTGTAGTAATACAAATTTGAAATATTTGTTAATCAATTTTTTGTTTAATTATATCCTTTAATGAACTCTTCTTTTCCTTTATGTAGTAATTTGAATAGGAACCATGATGGCTGTCCTTCATATTCTTATCATTAAACACAACATCATAATTAGCAATATTATTCGATTTAAAGTTTTCTATGACCTCTGTAAAGGTATCTTTCAGAGTTGAATTATTCCTTACAACCAATAGGATATGATCAGCATAACGGGTCATCAGAAGGGCATCAGCCATAAATCCAATTGGAGATGTGTCAATAATTATGTATTCAAATTTATCCCTTACAGCTGCAATGAGGGAATCCATTCCTCCGGATTCGATTACTTCGGTAACATTTGGCATATAAGGGCCCGCAGATATAAAAGAAAGATTTTCAACGGAGGTTTTATTAATGATCTCTTCAATTGTATTATTCTCGGCCATAAAATTGGAAACCCCTATCTTGTTCTCCAGTTTAAATTTATTATGCAGAACAGGCCGTTTCAGATCGGCATCTATTACAAGTGTTTTTTTCCCGACCATTGCGATGGAAGTTGCAAAGTTGAAAGAAAGAAAACTCTTGCCGTCATGAGGTTGAGCTGAGGTTATGAGAATGACCTTCGATCTTGTTATACCTGATAGTTTTCTGAAAACTATACTTCGCAATGCTCTGAATGACTCTGATGAAACAGAGGCCTGATCATTAAAAATAATATTATCTCCTTTTTCTGAGATTGAATAAATAGTTGCAATCGGGGAGCGGTCTATTACCTGATGAATAAACTCAGTATTAATGATCTTGAAATTGATAAGATTTTTCAGCAGCATTAAACCTGAGGGAATACCGATTCCCAGTATCAGAGCAATTATGTAACTGTAGAGATACTTTGGAGTTACCTGATAGGAGGTAACCTTCCTGGCTGGTTCAAACAGTGCAAAATCAGGATAATTTGATGCCATGGTAATTGTAGCCTCTGATCGCTTCTGAAGAAGATAGGTATAGATTGATTCATTAATATTGAACTGCCTCTGAATATTACCCATATTCAATTCCTGTCTTGGAAGGGATGATATTTCCTTTGATATTTTTGCAACCCTGTAATCAAGATCGCTTAGTGTTTGATTTACAGTGCTTAAACTGCTGGTGGCAATTTCAATGATATTTTGCCTTTGCAGTTTTATTTTATTCTCAACCTCGTTCAAAAACAGGTTTTTCTCTCCCCGCAGACTTATAATATTAGATCTTTCTGCGTTCAGATTCATTAAGTCAACAACTAACCTGTTCATCAGGGTATTATCTACATTCATTCCGGATGGCTGTACAATTCCGGCCACATCCTGTGTTGTTCTCAGATACTCAAGGATATAAGTATAATATCGCTCCTGAGCTTTCAGGTTATTTCGATCCCTTTCCAGTGTTTGTAGATTGTCATAGGCTGTTTGTGCCTGATAACTAAGGTTCATTACCTGATTTTCAGAACGGTAACTTGTAATTGCAGACTCTGAAATATTCAGAGAATCGGAAATTCCGGATATTTGAGCATCAATAAAATTGATAGTGTTTCTGGCAATAATATTTTTCTTGGCCAGATTTTCTTCAAAATAAAAATTAAGATATTTATTTAAGAAAATAATAATTTTATCTAAGCTTTCACCCCGAAAGGAAATATTAAGTATGGAAGATGATGATGACGCCCGGTAAACATTCAGAACTTTTAAGTAGTCTTTAGTCATCAGGTCAGGGTTATTCAATTTAAAGAAATAGTTATACTTCTTCTTTTTATCAATTGGCTTAAACTCAGTATTCTTTGTTATTGACAGGCTCAGATAATCAAGATCTATCTTTTCATTAAACCTGTATTCTTTTGAAATCTTAACAGGAAACTCTTTATTAACAATCACATTATCAACATAATCAAATAGCATAGCTTTTTTCTGGTCGGCACGTATCCTGAATGTTGAATCGCTTAAAACATCAATATAAAACTTAGCATTAATGGATTGAATGTGAGATTTATGAATATTTACAATAAATGGTGTGTTACCGAATAATTCAATCTTGTTCTTGAAAAGGCTGGTATTTTCACAAAAATACCCAACCTCAAGATTAAGTTCGTCAATAATGGCACTAATCATTGAAAACGAGCGAAGTTCATTAATTCCGTCCTCAATAGTATTATATGTCTGCACTGACTGCATCCCATTAAAGATCTGATTGGATCCGAGCAAGGAGGAGGTCTGGTTTTTTGTCGCTATCATACCTGCATATACCTCATACTGGGCTGATGCAGTTTTATTATAGACGTAACCGGCACAAAGGAAAACAAATGTTAAAATAATATACAAATATTTATATGATAAAAGCTGTTGGATAAACAACTTATTGCTTGTAAAAATAGTAGGTTCAGTAATTCTGTTCTCTGCCATGGAATTAATTATTAAATAGTTAAAATTATGGTATTGTGCTTCTGGTTCTGGTTATGTAATATAGTCCCAGAATACCTGTTGCGGTGGCTAAAAGCGTCGAAATCATTGAATTCTGGAAACTGAATGATTTGTTACGAAGTGGTTCAACTATAATAATATCATTGGGAAGAATATAATATAACGGACTTGAAGCAATTTTTGAATTAGTCAGATCTAACCTGTAATGCATCAGCTTATTGTTCTCCATTCTTAAAAGCATGACTTTTTTCCTGTCAGCAAACTGCGAAAGGCCTCCACCCAATGCCAGAGATTCATAAATAGTGATAAAATCACTATTTATTACAAATGTTCCCTGTGTTGCAACTTCACCAAGTACACTGATCTTTTTGTCAAGAAAATTTAAAATAACTTCAGGTTTGGTAATAATATTACTTATTGATTTACTTATTTCAGCACCCGCTTCTAAAAGTGTCAAACCTCCAATCTTAATCTTCCCGACGAAAGGGAAATTAATACTGCCTGTCTCGTCAACAATATAACCTCTTGTACTGATATTATTTGCATTGCCAGGTTCTGTGTAATTCAATAAAGCTGCCGTCTGTGTATCAGTGCTTAATACAATGATGCTAATTTTGTCAAAAGAGGATATTGTTTTTGATTTTATTGGATTAGCTACAGGTTCGGTAAGTTCATTTATATCATTAAAGTAATTTAATTTTGAATAGGGTACACATCCGGATGTAAACATGATTATTAAAACCATTGCCGCTATATTCCACTTTATCAAGTATAATTTACTCATAATTGAGAATTTTAATAAACCAATAAATTTATCTATGAGACACTTATTTTAAGCAACAAATATATGAAATTTATTCAGTTTACTAATTTAAGTTATTTTGGTTTATTCCCCGCTCTATGCACTTTTACAACCCTGTTCTCTTAAATACTGTTTTGACAGTTTTAATTAATATCATAAAATCAAGACGAAGTGACCAGTTGTCAATATAGGCCAGATCGAGTTCCATCCATTTTTCAAATTTAATGCTGTTTCTGTCTGGTTTTATCTGCCAGAAACAAGATAACCCCGGCTTAACTGAAAGGCGTCTTAACTGCCATCTTTTGTACTGACTTGTTTCACTTGAAAGGGGAGGCCGGGGACCTATCAATGACATCTCTCCTTTTAGTATGTTAAAAAGCTGGGGCAGTTCATCCAGTCCTGTTTTGCGTAGTGATTTTCCTATCGCTGTGACTCGTGGGTCGTCTTTTATTTTGAATACCGGACCATCAACCTCGTTCTCAGATTCAAGCTCTTCCCTTAGTTTTTCGGCATTTGCTACCATTGTCCTGAACTTATACAGATAGAACTGCCGGCCCCTGAGGCCAACCCTTGCCTGCTTGTATATTACAGGTCCGGGGGATGTTATTTTTATTATGGCTGCAAGGGCTAAGAGAACGGGTGATAAAATAATTATCATGAAAAGTGAAACGTTAATATCCATTATATTCTTAATAGCCAGGGCAAATGAATTATAAGGGATATTAATAAAGGAGAGGTATTTTTCTTCTCCGATATTGGTCTTTATTGCATTTGTAAGATTAAATTCCTCTCCCTCATATTTGAGCCTGAAGATTACACCCAGCTCCTCACAGGACCTGATAACATTTCTGACTTCCGATGGAACCGGTTTTTCCTTTATATAAAGAACCTCATCAATGATATCAACCTCCATAAGGTCGTTAAGTACTGAAAGATACTCTTCCGAGAGAAGAATTATCGATTTTTCATACTTTTCTTTTATCAGTTCTGATACTGTAAAAATACCTATTACTCTGTATCCCCACTCTTTATTTGACAAAAGGTTTTCTATCATCGGTAATGATGAATCGTCTGCGATTAATATTACATTAATAAAATTATACCCTTTAGACCTGTAAAATTTAAAAACTTTGTACTCCATAATCCTTGAAAAGAGCAAGAGCAGAAAGCCAAACAAAGCAAATTCAATAAGGAACAGGCGGGAAATCAGATAAAGCTTAAAAACAAAATAAAAAAGTAATAAAAAGACAAGGATGAATACTGTCGATTGCAGGTATTCTACTATAAGCACTCTATAGCGCTTGGTTCGCGGAATTTCTGTAATCTTTATTAAATATAAAATCACAAGCCAGATTGGCATGATCAGGAGAAATAGCTTTACCAGCCTTGTTTCATTGAAAAAAAACCTTCCCCTGTTAACGTAATTTAAAGCAAATGCACATTGAAAAGCTACTGTGATAGCCATAATATCAATAGCTCCAAGCAGTAAATTCAGTAAATTCCAGTTTTTTAAAAATGGAATAATCCTGAGGCGAACCAGATGACTAATGATATCCATAGTTTTAAAAATACAAAGATAATATTTGTATAATATAAGGTATAAAAATCATTTATTTGCTATTCCGGCAGAATAATTAGTTTTCTGTTGTACGAAGAGTTTGTGCACGGAAGTAGGTAAGTCCATTTATTTCAGTCATGTTAATGACCTTAAAACCATGATTCTGAAGCAGTAAAGTTACATTAGCACGGGATAAAAACCTGTTGGTTCTGGAATCCATCATGCTATATATCATATTGAGGAAAGGGATTCTCGAAACTATGCCATTTTCAACGTCATCAGAATTTCTTTTCAGATCGTGCTCAGAGGAGCTGTCCCTTAATGCAAAGATGTTCTGTTTTTCATTATCAATGAAACATCCGATAAAATTGCTTTTCGCAGGGAGAATATGAAAGATTGAATGAAGAAACCCTTTTATCTCCTTAAACTTGTTCAACTCTTTCAGGTTAACGACTGTTTTAACATTCTTCATCTCTTCAGCATCATAATAATAATGGTGCAGTGAGGAGAGAACAACCAGATTAGGGTCATTGGAAAGACCTAACCATTCAATGTAATTTTTAAAATTTTCACCGCCTTCGGCTGTAATTATCTCAGAAACCTGATTATTTTTTACCATTTCAGAGGAGGTTCCACCCACATTGTAAATGGTGTTAATATTCTGATTACTAAATAAATCAAGTTGGTTTGTTACTGTTGTGTTTTTCATAATAATAGTTTTTTTCTTCAGAAATAAAATTAAGTAATAAGATAGTCTGAATCAATAGGTTGAGCCCCGCTTAGGGTGAATCAGCGGGTTCCGTATTTTGGGTTAGTCTTTGAAAAATGGAGGAAAATCTATGAAAAAAATACGTTGGTAAACTATTTTACGCCGTTGGTCAAAACTGAATGAAATTTATAAGATTTTCATTAAAATTTCGGATTTAAACTCGTCAGACAAATCGTAAACAATAGATAAACAGATAGATATAAAGGCTGATAAAAGATAAATCAATGAGATATTGTGATATTTGTATTTTGACCAATGGCTGATTTTTTGTGGTGAAAATCATGAAAAATCACATATTTCAGTTAATATACAGAAATACAATGATTTACGTTAATTTTTAGTTATTAGTGATTTTGTGGGAAAAGAGGTGTCTGAATCGTTTATTCCGGATCTGAGAATGTTTCCGGAAATACTAAAGACCTGTTCTGAGAAATACAGTCTTTATAGTTCGAAGGAAAATGAGGAGATCGAGACGAAGTGACCAGTTATCGATATATGCTAAATCGAGTTCCATCCATCTTTCAAACCTTATGCTGTTTCTATCAGGTTTTATTTGCCAGAAACACGATAGTCCGGGTTTAACGGAAAGACGCCTTAACTGCCACCTTTTGTATTGCAGTGTTTCACTCAGAATTGGAGGCCGGGGGCCAATTAAAGACATTTCTCCTTTGAGAATGTTAAAAAGCTGAGGCAGTTCATCTAATCCTGTTTTGCGAAGAAAACTACCAACTTTTGTAACTCTTGGATCGTTCTTCATTTTGAAAACCGGGCCGTCAACTTCATTCTCGGAATCAAGTTTATTTCTTAGTTTCTCAGCATCGGCAACCATAGTCCTGAATTTGTAAAGATTGAACTTTCGCCCTCTCAGGCCAACTCTGGCCTGCCTGTAAACTATCGGGCCCGGAGAGGTTGTTTTTACCAGGAGAGCAATAAAAAGTAAAGCCGGGGACAATGTTATAGTCATAAAAAGCGATATGCTTATATCAACTATTTTTTTAATTGTCAGGGCATATGAGTTATGAGGGATATTACTGAAATTCAGAAATTTTATATTTGCAATATTCGTTTTTACTGCATTGGAAAGATTTATTTTATTATCTTCGTATTTAAGCCTGAATACTACCCCCAGCTCTTCACATGAACTTACCAGTTTTCTAACTTCTGATGGAACTACCTTATTCTTAATGTAAAGGACCTCATCAATTATGTCCACCTCCATAAGGTCATTGATTACAGCTAAATACTCGTCGGAAATAAGAATAATGGATTTTTCAAATTTCTCTTTTAGAATTTCAGATCCGGAAAATATCGCGATAATCCTGTATCCCCATTCCTTATTTTCAACAAGGCTTTCAATAAAGGACTCTGATGTATCGTCAGCGATTAAAACCACATTTATATAATTATGTCCTTCGGCTCTGTAAAGTTTGAAAACTTTATATTCCGTCAGTCGTGCAAAAAACAGGAAAACGAACCCCAGAACTGCAAACATGATCAGGAATATCCTGGATATTTCGTAGAGTTTGAATACAAAATAAAATATCATTAAAAGAAGTATTATTAAAACTGCCGATTGAAGATATTCAAAGAAAAGTACCCTGTAACGCTTTGTTCTGGGGATCTCGGTGATTTGTATCAGGTATAAGATAATCAGCCAGAAGGGCATTATTAAAATGAAAAGTTTTAATAACCTCAATTCTGAAAAAAAGAATCCGCCTATTCTATGGTAAATTAAATAATATGAACATTGAAAAGCACCAGCAATTGCCAGAATATCAATAGCCCCCAGTAAAAAATTCATCAGGTTCCATTTCTTTAGAAAGGGAATTATTTTTAGGCGAACCAGAAAACTAAAGATTTCCATAGTTTGTAAGCTACCTTATTAATGGGGTCAGACTTTTTTACAGGAAAATTGCTTTCAGCCATCTCCCTCATTTGTAACTAGTTTATGGCAGCACGAAGAGATTGTGCACGAAAATATGTAAGGCCGTTTATCTCAGTCATGTTTAATACCTTAAACCCATGATCTTCCAGCAATAAAGTTACATTTCTTTTTGATAAAAATTTATTCACTCTGGAGTCCATTATGCTATAGATCATATTAAGAAAAGGTATACGCGATACAATACCATTTTCAATGTCCTCGGAATTTCTTATTGAATGAGATTCCGAAAGATTATTCCTTAAAGCATATCCGTTCTGTTTTTCGTTGTCAATGAAACATCCGATAAAATTGCTTCTGGATGGAAGAATATGAAACATTGAATGAAGAAGGCTTTTTATCTGTTTAAATTTGTTCAGCTCTTTCATGTTAATAACTGTTTTAACATTCTTCATTTCTTCAGCATCATAATAATAATGGTGCATTGACGAAAGAACAACCAGATTAGGATCTCCTGAAAGCCCTAATCCTTCAACGTATTTATTGAAAGTTTCACCGCCTTCAGCAGCAATAATCTCAGAAACCTGAACATTATTAATTAAATCCGATGAATTGCTCTCCTGGTTATTCAGGCTGTTAAATCTTTGATTGTTAACTAAATCCGTTCCTTTTATTTCTGTCATGTTTTTCATTTGTAATGCGTTTTAATTCAGAAATAAAATTATGTAATAAGATAGTCTGTGTCAATAGGTTAAACCTCTGTGAGGGCAAATCCGCGGGCTTTGGAATTGTTGTTAGTCGCAGGAAAATGGAAAGAAAACTATGAATAATTTACGTTGATAAGGTAAATGGTCCCGTTGGTCAAAACCAGCTGAAATTTATTAAAAATTTCATCCTATTTGGAGCATTTAAGTATCCCTGTAATTGCAACATGCAGATATTTAAACAGATAGAAAGTATAGATTTGGTTTTATCATTAGCAGATCCTGTTTTTCAGATTTTGACCAATGGCGGATTTATGAGGTTAAAAAATCCGGGATTGATATTTTATGGGTATAGACGTTGAATATCAGTACTTTAGCTAATAAATGTCAATTTTGTAATATTTTGACCTGAAAAATCAGTAGGCTGATCTTTTTTGAAGTTATTAATCCGGGAAATTATAGAAGCCTTTATTTATTTTAACCGTAAACCTCGCAATAATTCAATCACTCGTTTTTCTAAGTTTTAATTATTTCTGTGAAACGATCTTTTACGGAACTCTGGCAATTCTTCATTATTTTCCTTCCTTTATTCATTTATTTCAAATATTTTTACAAAAAGGAGGTTCAATAATCAGTAATATCATGTTTTTTATATCAAACTACCAATTTATTTGACGAACAGGCCCCTATTTTTCATTAAAATGTTTCTGTAGGCAGAAATTAGCGATAAATTTGACAATATATTTTATATGTATTGAGATATGTTATTTAGTAAACCATCAAAGGAGTTTGTTATGAATGAACTTCAGCGCTTAATGATTGAGCAAACACCCAAAACTCCTCAAATTGATCTGAATCAATCGACAGGAGATCTTATTTTTTCAGGCAAGTCAATTCCTGAAAATGCTGCAAAAATTTACGAGCCTGTTTTTAACTGGGTTAAAGAATATATCTTAAATCCCAAGCCAACGACCAATTTGCGGTTTAATCTGGAGTATTTCAATACTTCTTCATCGTTGTGGCTGGCAAAAATTCTTAAAGTTCTGATCAAAATAGATCAGCCGAATTATGTCTTATTTATACACCTGTATCTTCCTCTCGATGAGTTTGATGAGATGAAAGAATTTGAAGATATCAAAGATGTTTTCGCTCCAATTACAGATATATTTCATGGTGCGATTGCAAGCATTGGACTAAAAGTCTACGGTACAGATGATAATGGTGATGTAATTAAGGATACACTCGTTTTTATCTAACCACTTGCAGGTCTGAATATTTCCAGAGATTCTTTTGATATTTATTATCCGTTCAGAAATTGATCATTTCTTTTAAAAAAAATCTATTATCTGAACAAGAGCGGGTCGTTTGATCTGAAATTATTTATAAATGCTACTACAAATGCCTGAGGGTAGCCCGATTTTCTTAAGCTATTCTGTAATTCCTTTGCAGAAGACAATATATTGAATTCCCCAACACATGTGCGATATGCTCCTCCGGATAAATACTCAAATGTCTTGAAACTGTTATTTCCGATAGTGATCATATAAGTTCCTTTAGGTTTAATATTTGAAATGATCTGAACCCTGTATATTACAGTATTGCTTATTTCGTTGTTTTGAGCAGATTGCCTGACTATTGGTTTTGATATTGACTTTTGAACTTCTGGTAAAGCTTCCGGAACAGGCTTGTTCTCAGTAGTTTTTTTCGAATCAGCATTTGTTTGTGGCCTGCTCTTGATTATCGTTTCTGATTTCCCTGCCTGATCTGAAGTTATTTTACTGGTATCTATTGCTTGAACCGGGACTTCTCCCATTTTTGCTATGGTATGAATTGTCTCCGTTTCATTCCGGTTTTCCTGGCCGGGATTTATTAGTAACTGGGAAAGTGTTAAGGTATTATCAGTGGTTGTACTGGGGTTGATTCCAACCAGGTAAAGTTGTGACAAACTGTTATCTTTCTTCTGCTTAACGGAATAAAATGCAGCCATCCTGTCTTTTCTCATAGTAAACGCAATTTCATCCGCTTCAGAATTTACAGCTTTTGAAAGGTTTACAGGTCTTGTCCAGCTGCCATTCCTGTATTTACAAACAAATATGTCATATCCTCCATATCCCCATTGTCCATCAGATGAGAAAAAGAGGTTGTTCTCAGAATCCAGGTAGGGAAAAAGTTCGTTCGATTTTGTATTGATTTCCCTGCCAAGGTTTTCCGGCACCGACCATGTTCCTCCATTTTGCCTCGTCAGAAACAGGTCCATTCCACCAAGAGTCCCTGAACAGTTTGACGAGAAGATCATTAAGTTTCCATCCTCTGATAATGCGGGATGAGTATAAATTGATTGATCATTGCAAAAACTCAGCGGGTTAGTATCAATTTTCCAATCACCCGATATTCCTTCTCCCGATGAAAAATTTGCACAATAGATTTTTTCAGTATCTTCTTTTTTTGAGATTCCGGTGAAATACATGAGATTGAAATCTCTGCTGAAAGTAAGTCCTTCACTTGGAAAAAGAAAGGCGGAGGTTGGAGAAAATGGCCTTTGATTGGTAAGAATGGAATCCTTTAACTCCGCATACCGGGTATGAATTTCACCGAAGGATAAATGCTGAGACAGCATATTACTCTCGGTTTTTGATGATGAAAGGAATATGATCCCATCTTTAAAGTATTGAACCCCGGAAGATGGCTGCAGGATGTTAAGTTTAAACGGAACTACTTTTATGTACCGGTTAATATCTGAAGAATCGGATTTTACCGTTTTACCTGAGAAACTGTTAATCTCCTTCAGCCTATTGTTAGCTAAAACAGTCGCCTGAAGGCTGATAGTTGCCGCAAGAAATATTAATATTCCGGATAGCTTTTTCATAATATTTTTCAAAACCCGGCTACCAGTGATTATGTATGGATGACCGTGATTTAATTGCTGATATATTTAAACCTAAAGCAAATTCTGCAAGAAAAGGGTTTTTATAAAACGGAGAACCTTTTGGTACTTCAAAATAGGTGGCAACATAAAATGCCGGATATTTATACTGAGCAAAAAAAGATAATTTGCTGAAATCATTAAAATAGGTTCCAACACAGAAATCTCCTGCATAAAGCTTTAAAGAGGGCTTAATCATATCAGTTTTTTTCGAGGGAATGGAGTCTCCTGTATTTATGATAATTGAAGGTTCCAGTAATATGTTAAGCGATTTACTGAGAACTATTTTGTATCCTATAAGGAAAAAGAGCTGACGTGAAGCTTGTATTGAATAAAAACCGGTACTGTCAGGATCTTCCAGATGCCCAAGGATATTTGTTGCTGATAATCCTGCAAAGAGGTTGGTATTATAATAGTATAAACCGGCATCAAAATCGGGGAAAAGAGTACTTTTAGCCGCTCTCCCTAAATCCGGATCACCGGAATACTTATTATAAATAGCTTTACCGGTTACTCCGACGGATAAATATGAGAGGCCATCTTTTTTCAATTGAAAATGATACGCCCCTGTACCCCCGATTCCAATATTCCGTGACAACCCATTTAACTCATTGAATACTAATCCTCCTACAGCTATCTTGGCGTATTCCGTAGCGTTTGGTGCTGAAAAATAATTATGGTTTGCTCTTTTAAGCCTTGCATTTCCATTCAAAACCTGTGAATTGGAATTCCCGAATTTATTTGAAATAAGATCGATAGAAAAAAAATCTTTGCTGCCCGCTATAGCTGGATTAAACACAAAAGGGGTGATAATTCTGTAGGAGACAGGATAAAGCGGAGTCTGCTGTCCTGCTGCAAGAATGCAAAAGGAAGAAAAAATCAAAATAAATATAGATTTTTTAGCCATTGTTTCAGCTCAACATCGTTTGGAAATATAAACTTAATTCAAATATTCAATAAATGCAAATTATGTTTTTAAGTTTATGCGTTTCAGTTCTTCAAAGATAATCTGTTTTTCGGGACGAACTCACCGAAGGTAATCTCCAATCAGGAGAAACGGAATATTGGTAAAAAAAAGAATATATTTTATGTACATGATACCCGATACTTATATAATTTTATTAAGCTGTAACGTAGGAAAAACACCGATTACTGTATATTTACATACAAATATTGTAACGGACAGAATATAGATTCATTTCAATATTCAGAAAAAATAGTCAGAACAAAAATATTACTTATGAAACCCATCTGTTTTTCAAACTCAGTCAGGAAATTTATCTCAGGATTCATTTTGCTTTCCCTTTCATGCAGCCTTGTTGCTCAGCCATTTGCATCCCGAAATGGCAACGTTCTTACCCTCGATAACGGGGTTGTAAAACGAGTCATTAATCTGGCCACAGAGAAACATGGGATCGTGTCAGAGAGTTATGCTCTGAAAGGAAGCAGCGATGAATTTTTATCTGCAGGTTCATCTGATTTTTCCTTTAAAGCTGATGGAGTAGCTCTTTCCGGCCTTGATGACTGGAACCTGGTTTCTGTGGAAATGGTTAAAAGTGAAAACAGAGGCGATGGAGCGGTTGTTGTTCTTGACCATCCCGGGTCGAAAATCAGGATCACCATTACCTATCTGCTATATCCAGAACTTCCCATAATACGAAAAAAAATATCCTTTGTAAATACCGGCAAAAAAGAGATCAGTCTGGAAGCTCTGGATATAGAGAGCCTGCGGTTTAAATATTCAGGAACTGGCACTGAATGCTGGGTGATGCACGATTATGCACGGCAAAAGTCATTGGGTCAGTTTATTGGCAACTGGTATGATCCTGTAGTTGTTGTTCATGAGGTCAGTCATCGTCGTGGTTTTGTTCTGGGAAATGAGTCTCCCGGAGTTATGAAACGTACGACAGCGTTTCTGAAGCCTGATCAGATTACAACAGGATTAACATTTCCCGATCAGAATTTTGGATTCAGAAAATGGCTGAAACCCGGTGAACCATGGGAAAGTACCTGGGTTTTTACAGCCATTTATGAAAAGTCTGACGATCCTTATGCCGTACTTAGCGGAGCAGTAAGCGATTATGTGCGCCGCCATATGGGTACAAGGCTCAGTAAAATTGAAACGAAACCTGTTTTTGTTTACAACACATGGATCCCTTTCCTCCATAATATAGACGAAAAACTGATCTTTGAACTGGCTGATGCTGCATCAGAATGCGGTATAGAAGAGTTTGTGATCGACGATGGATGGCAGGATTCGTACGGTGACTGGGGCATAAATAAACAAAAATTTCCAAATGGACTTAAACCTGTTTTTGACTATATTAAATCCAAAGGGATGAAGCCGGGTGTCTGGATCAGCTTAGGGGCAGCGGAGTCGAAAAGTAATGTTTATAAGCAACATCCTGAATGGGCTGTGCGAAAAGCTGACGGTTCACCAATAAGTCTTCATGCCGATTTTGATAAGATGTACGGATGGGAAACATACTCAATGTGCATGACAACCGGATGGTATGATCATATTAAAGGTGTGATAATGAATCTTGCAAAGGAGCATGGTCTTGAATATATTAAAGGCGATTTTGCTGTTGTTACAGGTGCATATACCACCGATAAAACCAGATCAGGTTGCTACGCTCCGAACCACCCTCTGCATAAAGACAGAAATGAATCGATGCTGGAGATGTACCGTCGCACGTGGCAGCTTTTCGATGACCTCCATGAGGAAATCCCCGGGCTGTTTATCGATTGCACCTTTGAAACTATGGGCGCTCTCCAGCTTATTGATCTTGATATGTGCAAGCATGCTGAGGGTAACTGGCTCTCCAATTTCGGAGAAAAAGCACCTCTCGGTTCAATGCGTGTAAGGCAAATGTCGTGGTGGAGATCGCCTGTAATTCCTTCCACTGCTTTAGTTATCGGCAACCAGCAGTTCGATGACCCCGATTTTGAATTGTCACTTATGTCACTTGCGGGTTCTCTGCCAATAGTTCTGGGAGACCCGCGTCTTTTATCCAAAGAACAGCGTGCCAGGATGAAAACATGGGCCGACTGGCTCCGTAATATGCAGACAAGACATGATTTTATGTCGTTCAGGCAGGATTTACATGGCTATGGAGAACCTGCAGAAGGGAACTGGGACGGATATCAACGTATCAATTCTGAAACAAAGTCGGGTGGAATTGTGGGTATCTTCCGGCAGGGATCGGCTGAAAATCAGCGAAAGGTAACTGTGCAATACCTCAACCCGGAGCTGTTTTATGAAGTGAGAAAAGCCCCTTCTGGTGAATTGGTGATGGTCACAACAGGCAGGGATCTTGCAGAGAAAGGATTTGTGGTATCATTTAATAAATCGTACGATGGTTCTATCTTTGAGATAATTATGAAAAAATAGTTGCAGTATCTAATAAGAAATTGGAGTATAAAATCAAGTAAATTAGCTTTACCGATAATACCTTAAGCCATGATAGTAACCTGTGTTTATGTACATGTAAAACCCGATGTGGTTGACAGCTTTGTAAATGCAACAATTGCCAACCATAGAGAATCTGTCAAAGAACCCGGAAATCTCCGGTTCGACTTCATTCAGCAGGCTGATGATCCCTGCAGTTTTATGCTTTATGAAGCTTATGAATCTGAAGCCGCCGCCGCTGAGCATAAAAACACAGCTCATTATAACAGGTGGCGTGATGCAGTTGCTGATTTCATGTCGGAACAAAGAAAGGGTGTGAAATATATTATTGTCGAACCCAGCGACAGGACAAGATGGTGAAGCCATTTCAGTTGGCAGGTTTGCCAAAAATTTATTTTAAAAGCGGAATAACTTCCGACCTTTCCGGTTTTGTTAAATTGTATGGAAACAAAATAGTTCTGGTTACCGGAAAAAGCTCCTTTATCCGCTCAGGTCAGGCTGAAATTATCCTTAACGATTTTGAAAAGAAGGGAATCGTATATCATCTGGTAACTGTTCCGGGAGAACCTTCACCTGATATTATAGATGAGTCGGTTAAAGAATTAAACAATAAGGAGATTGATCTGGTGCTGGCAATAGGAGGCGGCAGCGTGCTTGACGCAGGTAAGGCAATTTCGGCTATGATGTATAAGGCTGAATCGGTGGTAGAGTTTCTTGAAGTGGTTGGTAACAGTGATCATCCGGGTACAAAGCTTCCATTTATTGCGGTTCCGACAACCTCCGGTACCGGAAGCGAAGCCACAAAAAACGCAGTTATTTCTCAAATAGGAGAAAACGGTTTCAAACGGTCTCTTCGCCATGATAATTTTGTGCCTGATATCGCACTTGTTGACCCTGCTCTTACTCTGAAATGCCCGCAGGATATCACAGCAGCTGGAGGGATGGACTGTTTTACCCAGCTTACGGAAGCTTATTTATCCGATAAGGCAAGCAACTATACTGATGCTCTTGCATTGGAAGGCGTTAAAGCTGTAAAGAATTCATTGATAAGAAGTTATTCTGACGGAATGGATCTTGAAGCCAGGGAGGGTATGTCATTTGCTTCACTTACATCTGGCATCTGTTTAGCCAATGCGGGGCTCGGAGCTGTTCACGGTTTTGCCTCCTCAATAGGAGGGAAGTTCGATATTCCTCACGGTCTGATTTGCGGGACTCTGATGGCTTCAGCAAATGCGGTTAACGTACGGGAGTTGCGCCACAGATCTGAAAGCCCCTCTGCATTGAGAAAGTATGCTCTGCTCGGCCGGCTTTTTCTTGATGAGACGGGAAAATCCGATGATTATTATATCGATGGTTTTATCGCATATCTTCATGCACTTACTGATACTTTTCAATTGCCTGGTTTTAAAAAATATGGTCTGAAAAAAGAGGATATCGGGTTAATCTGTTCACAAACTGAATGCAAAAATAACCCCGTAAAGCTAACCCTTGATAATCTTACAGAGATTCTTTCAGAAAGATATTTATGAAAGATTATTCTCTGTTTCTAATGAAAAAATGGTTGAGATTCAGAGTTTACTGATAGTGGGGCAGAAATATTTATCCTATATTTACTAATGTATAATGGTAACATTTCTTAATTAGATAAAAGAGTACTGATATGAAAACAAAAAACTTCTTAATTCTGTTATTAACTGCTTTATTGTTAATTGGTTCACAATTAGCATCTGCTCAGCTTCCGAAAGAAACGGAGGCTCAGAAAACTCAAAGATTGAAATGGTGGACAGATGCCCGGTTCGGGATGTTTATTCATTGGGGATTATATGCTCTTCCTGCCCGGCATGAATGGGTAAAGAACAATGAGAGATTAACCAATGAACAATATCAGAAGTACTTTGAGACATTCAATCCTGATTTGTACGATCCGCACGAATGGGCCAAAATGGCAAAAGCAGCCGGTATGAAATATGTGGTGCTCACTGCCAAACACCACGAGGGTTTTTGCCTGTTCGATTCCAAATTCACCGATTATAAAGCAACCAATACCCCTTACGGGAAGGACCTAATTAAAGAATATGTTGAAGCTTTCAGAGCAGAAGGATTGAAGGTGGGATTTTATTATTCTCTTATCGACTGGCATCATCCTGATTATACTGTCGACAGAGTTCATCCTCAGAGGCAGGATTCTGATACAGCTTATGCACGTCTGAATAAAGGAAGGGATATGAATAAGTATCGCGAGTATATTAAGAATCAGGTAACTGAACTTCTTACCAATTACGGAGAGATAAGTGTGATCTGGTTCGATTTTTCTTTCCCCGGAAAGAATGGAAAAGGGCATGATGACTGGGATTCAGAAAACCTTCTGAAACTGACCAGAAAACTTCAGCCTGGGATTATTGTTGACGATCGCCTTGATCTTAGCAATGTTGAAGGAGGATACGACTTTGTCTCTCCTGAACAGGTGAAAGTGTCAAAGTGGCCGGAAATTAATGGGAAAAGAGTTCCATGGGAAACCTGTCAGACTTTCTCCGGTTCATGGGGCTACTATCGTGATGAAAATACCTGGAAAAGTCCGGCCCAGTTACTTGAGCTACTTATAGAGTCTGTCAGTAAAGGCGGTAATCTGTTATTGAATGTTGGTCCTACAGCACGCGGTGTATTTGATATCAGGGCACAGGACAGACTGAAATCGATGGGTGACTGGATGAAATTCAACAACCGGTCAGTTTATGGCTGTACAGAGGCTCCTGCAGGTTTTACTCCTCCTGCCAACACCCTTTTAACATATAATCCTGTTAGCAAAAGGTTATATGTTCATCTGTTGGTATATCCTATGGGTAACCTGACCCTACCTGCGATGGCCGATAAGGTTAAATATGTTCAGTTCCTGCACGATGCTTCTGAAATAAAATTCAGTACAGGAAAAGATGAGAACAAAAATGATCTTAATCTTCAGTTGCCTGTTCAGAAACCTCCTACAGAAATTCCTGTTCTGGAGGTAATCTTAAAGTAATATTTTTCGCAGTTTAATCTCTGCAAAGTCAAAGAAAATAGGAGGAAACTATTTTATTTTCCTCCTACTCGATTCACTTGTTTTATCAGATACTTACAGAATCATATACAACTACCTTTTCCCACAAATCATTACACTCTTCTATGAATTGAAGATGTGTCGGATGTGTTTGATAGATATCCTGATCTTCCTTGTTTTTGAAGGTCAAAAGCAGCGAATAAGAATATGATCTGTCAACAACGCTTCGTTTAGTTGAGGCAGGAATCCCAAGATGCTTCTCAGCAATAGTTTCTATTGTTACCAGTTTCCTGAGAGCAAGTTCAAATCTTTTTCTGGTTTCTGCAGTTATCGGTTTCTTAAACCAGAAATAGACGTGGTGGACGAAATATTCAAGCTTTTTTGCCATAGCATTATCAGATTTCAATTACTAAAATTGTATCAGTTTCATCAATTACCTCTTTTGGTACAATGATGGTAATTCCAAATGAATCCTGCTTGAATTTCAGCTTAACACCTGTTGAAAAGAGACTTATACTCTTTACCTTCTTTCCGAAATCGGGAATAAGCAGATTACTGTCTTCAGCCTTCAGGAGATGGAGATATACCTTGTTATCCTTGTAAGTTGTTACTCCCCAGTTTTTTGGAGGAACCGGACCACCCCTTGTACCATAAATTGTTTCTCCGTTTTTCTCCATCCATTTTCCCATCTCTTTAAGGGTACTGACGAATTCAGGCTGAATTCTTCCATCAGGCATTGGCCCGACATTAAGAAGGAAATTGGAGTTATAACCGGCTGCCTTAACAAGGTACTGGATAAGTGTTTTGGTGGATTTAAACTGTTTATCGAGAAGGTTAAAGCCCCAGGCGTTATTCATTGTTTCACAGGTTTCAAGGGGA
This sequence comes from uncultured Bacteroidota bacterium, assembly GCA_903824785.1. Classification (GTDB taxonomy): domain Bacteria; phylum Bacteroidota; class Bacteroidia; order Bacteroidales; family VadinHA17; genus LD21. Next base: position 43,203 of record CAIJYD010000097.1, on the reverse strand, counting down.
AGTTCACCAACCTTTGAATCACCACTGAATCCGGTGGTATTGTGACCAGGCAGGTCTTTTTCGAAAGCCTGAAAATCCTCTCCCGGAATTGGTGCCAGGTGGTGATTATTTGCAATAAGGCTTGCGGGCTGCAGACCATGAATCAGTTTATAGGTCTTCTCCAGACGCCAGTCAGCATCTTTTTTATCCCAGAATCCATCAAACCATATTCCTCCAATCTCACCATAATTGGTAAGCAGTTCTGTCAGTTGTCCATCCATGAAATCAAGGTATTTGTACCAGTCACCACCGGCAGGACGTCCTGATGTCTGGCCTGTTCTCCCCAGCGGGAAGTAGTTTTCCTGAAACCAGTCGAGCTGTGAATGATAAAAGAAAAGTTTAATCCCTTCCTTCCGACACTCTTCTGCAAGCATTTTTAAAACATCTTTTCGGTAAGGAGTACGGTCAACGATGTCCCAGTCAGTAAGCTTTGAGTCAAACATTGCAAATCCGTCATGATGTTTGCTTGTTATGGTAATATATTTCATCCCTGCGGCTTTAGCCATAGCAACCCATTCCTTCGGATTATAATTAATGGGATTGAAGAATGCGGGTAGTTTTTCATAGGTTTTCTTATCAATACCCTTGTTGTTCATTACCCATTCCCCGTCAGCCAGAGTGCTGTAGACGCCCCAGTGGATGAATAATCCGAAGCGGGCATTCTGAAACCATTCACGCGACTTCAGGTTTTCAGGCGTGGGGGTGTATGTAGTCTGGCCATTTGCTGCAATTGCCAGAAAACATAATGATGAAAATAGAATTTTACGTAGCATATTTATAAAGGTTTTAGGTTATGAAACATTGATCAAAGTGAAAAAAGTGTGATTATCAGGTTGTTATGTCTTTCTTATTATCTGAAATTATTTTTCCGGACTATCTCTTTTTTGTTTTGGCGATCATCTGGTTAAAGAGAGATAACTGCTCTTTCATTGCGGCAATTTTATCACTGGGCTCTGTCCTTGCTTCGAGAAGTATCCATCCCTTATAATCAATACCGGCAAATAGGTTAAACAGTTGCTGATAAGGATAATTGCCATCGTTCAACTCGCGGATATGAACGGTATCGCCAAACCATTTTTTTACCATATTGAAGTTCCCTTCAAGTCCCGGGGGAAGTAGATCCTGATCGTTGCAATTCCAGCAGATCTTTACATTTGATTCAGTTACCTGGTCAAATATTGCCTTCATGTTTGGCAGCTCCTGAGTAAGAGGTCCGTGTGCTTCAACTCTTACAAGCTGGCCGAAATCCTTTGCGTATTTCCCTATTTCATTCAGGGAAGCGGCTATCTGTGCAATAGTTTTTTCTTTCGGCACTTCAGCCGGCAGATTATTCGGTTTTACCTTAATGCCGCTGGCTCCGATATCTTTACATAGTTTTATATATTCCTTTGTTTGTTCAATATTATCGCGCAGTACTGCCGGATCGGGGCTGTGATATTCGAAGTTAGCACCATAACCTATGCAGGTAACTGAGCTGTCGGCAAACCGTTTTTTTACCTCTGAACGCTGAGCAGCATTCAGACTGGTTTCCACTTTATGGGCATGTTGTGTACGCAGTTCAACCCCTCCGTAACCGGCTTTTTCACAATTGGCAATTATGGTTGGCAAATCCCACGACTGAGCCCACAGGTAGGTAACAAGTCCGAAACGCATTCCTGAATTCCCTGCTTCTGAGAATGGTTCAAGTTTATTTATTGCTGCAAGACTTACCCCTGCTGCAAAACTCTTTTGAATAAAAACACGGCGTGATAAAGAATTCTTCATTTTATATAGATTAGTTTATTTCTGTTAACCATCAGTACTTTTCTGTCTTTACTGAACGAACTGTTTTGCATAGTACTTTGCGGTGAGTTTCTCACCTGTCGCTTTTTAAATCATATCGTTCCATTGGTATCTTGCTCCCGGGGCAAAAACTTTCTCCCTGAGAAAATCACCTACTGCTTTTTCATCCTTGAACGACTGTGATTTAGACACTTTCCCGGTAATGCAATAGTATAATTGAGAAGCAAGTAACTCTCCGAGCAGATAATTATGGTAGTAGCAAGGGTAAAGGGCAATGTGTATTTTAGTTGCCCAGTCAGGCATATTTCGCCCGGAAGGTTTGGCAATCATCTGGTACTTTTCAACCAGATCCCACCATAGCTTATTAAGATCCTGCTCCGGGTTTTCATACATTCCCTTTTCAAAGCGATACATTACCTGAGCCCAGCGACTGAAGACAATCATCTGAAGACGAAGGGCTTTCTTGCTGTCGGCAGTTATTTTTTCACATTCGACAGAATCTATAATACCCATGTCAAGCATCCAGTGGGGATCGGTGGCAAACCGGCCGAACATGTTTGCAATGGCTTCTGTTGTAAAAGGATGAGCTGCATCACGAAGAACAAATGGAAGCGACATGTCATTATAATATGAGTAAACGCCATGCCCCAGTTCATGAAGTATTGTATTCATCCAATATGAATCAGGCCGGATATTATCAAGGGTGCGAACATCCCCTTCGCGATTGATATCAGTAGAAAAAGCGTGCTGGTTTTTGCCGGGTTTTTCATACAGGTCACTTTTTGCAAGGATTGCTTCAGGATTCAGTCCGATGCCGGAAAAGTAGGCAGAGGCAAGTTTTACAGGATCCTGATTCTTATAATACTTATTAAAGTCAACCGTATAAATCTCAGGGGCTTCCTGAAAGTAACGGTTCTGGTAATGCCATGGACGCAGTTCGGAAACAGGAATCTTATAGTATTTTGAAAAATAGGAATCTATTTCACTTTTCAGAACGATATAATTATTGCGGGTAAGACTGTCTAGTTCATCAAAGATCTTTGTAACCTCGGCCGGATCCTGCCCTGAAAGCTTAAGTGTCATCTCATGGAAGTTGCGGAACCCGGTTTTTTGTGCAATGGTATTGCGCTGTTCAACAAGTTTTATAATGTCAGCGGCTACAACAGGGCCAATCTTTTTTGATTCTTCCCAGGCTGTTTGGAGATCTGTACCGGAAGTTGATTTTCTGAGAATGTCTTCTATCCCGTTATCGGGAACATCCACACCATTTATTTTTGTTCTGAAATTAGAATATTTCTTACTTATTTCAGTTTCCATTTTTATCCTTTGGGTTAAAAGGGAAGTATCCACCTGCTTCTCTGCATAGGCATTAAATAGAATTTCAATCTGCCGTAACAGGAGCGGATCCTTCACTGCACCAGACTCTTTGATTTCGCTGAGTTCCCTGAATGCAGTGGTGTCGGTAAAGATCTTTGCATATTCAAATGTAGCTTTTTCACTTTTTGACCAGTCTGCATCACTGCCGCTTATATTCGCATTCCATGAAGCCAGGGCATCGGCCGTATAAAGAGATTTGGCCTTTGCTTCGTAGTCCGAAATAAACTTCTTTATCCGGTTCTCCATTTTTTCCTGTTTTGAGGTGCATGACCAGAGAGCAGTAATGGCCATTACTGTAATAATTAGGGTTGCTATTTTTCTCATTTCATTTATTTAGATAATACGAAGATAGTAAAATTGGTAAAATGAAATTTTTATCAGTACAATTACAGTGAAAACTTATAAATTTGAGAAAAAACAGATTCTTAATAAAATGGAAATAGTATTATATCTGCTCGCAGGTTCCGGCATTGGAGCATTGGTTGCTTTTCTTGTGACAAAATACAGGTTAAGTATGCTTCATCAGGCTGATCTGCTTAAAAAAATTGTTGAAATAGGAGAAATAAATAATCAGAACAGTTCATTGAAGGCCAGAGTGGAAGCTCAGGCAAATAGTCTGGAAGAGGTAAGAAAAGCTATGGTTGATACATTCAAATCAGCCGCCTCTGACGCCATGACTCAGAATAATAAGCAGTTTCTTGATCTGGCAAAAACTCAACTCGAGACACATGTAAAAGATGCCGAGGGTAATCTTGATGAACGCAAATCGGCAATTGCCGAGATGCTAAAGCCTGTAAAGGAATCAATTGACAGCTATAAAAAGAGAATTGAAGAGCTTGAAAAGGGCTCTGAAAAAACTTTTGGTCAGGTTACTGAGATGCTGTCAAATATTCAGGTAACAAATGCGAGTCTTCAAAAAGAGACCGGCGCTCTGGTTAACGCTCTGAGAAACCCCAGGGTAAGAGGACGATGGGGTGAAATAGGGTTAAAACGTGTTGTTGAGTTTTCCGGATTATCTGCCCACTGTGATTTTGTGGAGCAGGTTTATACGGAAGGTGAGGATTCGGTACTTAAACCTGATATGATAATTAACCTTCCGGGAAACAGCCATGTTGTTGTCGATTCAAAATTGCCTCTGGATGCGTATCTGCTTGCGTTGGAAACTGATGATGAAACTGCCCGTAACCTGCTTTTTGCAAAACATGCAAAAGACCTCAGGGATCATGTAAATAAATTAAGCAAAAAACAATACTGGTCTCAGTTTCAGAATACTCCTGATTTTGTGGTATTGTATATGGAGGTGGAATCTGCATTAAATGTCGCACTGATGACAGACAAGTCACTGTTGCAGGATGCCATGAACAATAAAATTATTTTAACCACTCCAACAACTCTGATTGTAGTTCTGAAATCTGTTGCAATGTCCTGGCAGCAGCATAATATTACAGAGAATGCTTTGCAGATTATGGATGCTGCTATGGATTTTTATGGCAGGGTAAATGTGTTTGCGGATCATCTGGATAAAGTTGGCGGAGGATTAAAGACAGCACTTAAAGGCTATAATGATGCAATAGGTTCGTGGGAGAGCCGTGTTCTGCCTGCAGGAAGAAAACTTGAGCAACTAAAGGCCACTGACAATAAAAATGTATTGCCTGATTTTGAAATTCTTGATAAGCCTGTTCGTGAATTGAAAAAACCGGACGAGCAGGCTGGCGTAATTTAAATTTGAAAATTGTTAATATTCTTGTACAATGAAGAAAATTATTTTTATCATCACTTCAGTTCTGTTTTTAACTATCAGTTTGTCAGCGCAGAAGAATAAAACCATAACCGTAATGGCAGGGACAAAAGTTCTCGACTATTTTCCGGCTATAGTAAGGTATCGCTACCCGGAATTTCTGGACGGACAGATAATTTTTAAAAACGGGCGTGTAAGCAACGGCAGGTTTAATTATAATTTTCTGCTGAGTGAGATGGAGTTTATCCAGGGGGTGGATACTTTGTCCATTTCAAAGAAAAAGGATATCAATACCTTAACTGTCGGGAATGATATTTATTTCTATGATAGCGGTTATCTTGAAATGATATCTGACGGACAGGTCAGGGTTGTATTGAAGCAGTACTATAAACTGACGGAAGTTCTCAGGAAAAATGGTTTTGGTGTAGCAACCAGAGGAGCATCAGTTGATTCATACAATTCTATGACAGCCGGAGGTAATTTTTATGATCTGGTGCCAAACGAAGATATGGTATTCCAGAAGACCTTCGAATATAGTTTTTCAATCCCTTCAGGAAATTTTGTGCAATTCAGAAAGAAGAATGTACTGCAGCAATTTCCGCAGAAAAATGTTGAAATACAGCAATATTTAAAGACAAACAAAGTCAATTTTGAATCACAGGAGGATCTTTTAAGATTTGCTGAATATCTGGGTACTCTCTGATATGATTGTTTTTCAGACGGGTACCAGACGTAAATTAGGTATTTCTTTTTGACAAGATACAGTTGTTAATTAAAGGAGATTACCTTCGGTGAGCTCGAATCTAAAAGCAGGGACTCGGTTCCTCACTTCTCCGCTTTATGGCGGATTCGCTCGGAATGACAACATCAATGAGTATCCTCAGCTTCCCCTAAAATCACAAAAAATGCTGTCATTCCGAGCTATAGCGAGGAATCTCATAATCAGTTGTTTCGAGATTATTTTTGATTCCCGGCACTCATAATATATTTAAAAGCTTACTTTTAATTTTGCAGACTAATTGGGACTCCAAACTTTTCTTTAACTTTATAAACTATTCAGATGCAATTATTAACTTTTAATACTCAAACCTATGAAAACTATTTTCTTCTTTCTGGCAGCAGTTATTGTTTCATTTTCCATCTCATCATGTAAATGTGAAAATAAAGTTGCGCCTGTACAAAAAACAGATATTTCTGAATTTATCGGACAGTGGACCATCGATATTCAAGGCGGTTCTGTTGGCTGGCTGGAAGTGCGACAGGCCGATAAATATCTCGACGGTGATATTCTCTGGGGTGGTGGAAGTGTGCTTCCTGTTTCAAATATTTTCCTTGCAAAGGATCATGTGCTGACGGTAACACGTTCAAATAGTGTTGTACGTCAATTTGACGATAATAAAAATCCTGTTAAAACACAGGTAGTTACAAGCTGGCTGGAGATTGTAAAAAACGGAGATAAGATTGACGGTCTTCTCCTGAATCCAAAAAGCACAGGTACCGGTGTCGATACAACCACCTTTACCGGAACAAAATTGCCGGTGCCTCCTCCTGCACCAGATATGGCTGCACTGAAGTTTGGTACACCTGTTACATTGTTAAACGGAAAAGATCTGACAGGCTGGAAACTGATAAATGAAAAGCAAAAAAATGGTTTCTCCGTTGTAGATGGAATTTTATCAAATAATCCGGTTCAGACTGAAGGAGCACCTCATGTAAGCTATGGCAACCTCAGGACCGAACAGGTATTCGAAGATTTTAATCTGAAGCTGGAAGTTAACGTACCTCTTGGAAGCAACAGTGGCGTTTACCTTCGTGGAATGTATGAGATACAGGTTGTTGATTCTTATAAAAAAGAGCTGGACCCACATAATATGGGAGCTGTTTATAGCCGTATCAAACCTGTTGTAGCTGCTGAAAAACCTGCCGGCGAATGGCAGTCAATGGATATAACTCTTTGCCAGAGGCACATCACCGTTATTCTTAATGGAGTCAAAATTATCGACAACCAGCCTGTTTACGGGCCAACTGGCGGCGCAATGATATCCGATGTATTTTCTGCCGGTCCTATCTATCTTCAGGGCGATCATGGAACAGTACAGTACCGGAATCTTATTTTAACACCTATTGTTAAGTAAATACATTGATTCTTAGGTGTTTAAATTTTAATCTTAACGGTGTGTTTAACTATGAAAAGCAAAAACAAAACAACCCGGCGTGAGTTTATTGCCAAAACAGGTATTGTAACTGCAGGGATGACTCTCGGGGCTTCATCGCTGAGTGCAGCAAGCTATAACAGGATTATTGGCGCAAACGATAAAATCAACATGGGCTTTATCGGAATCGGGAACAGGGGCTCACAGCTTCTTAACCTGTTTATGGGTCAGCCTGATATGGAGGTTGCAGCTTTGTGCGATATTTATGAACCCTACCTGATGCGCGACCGTAGTAAAGTAGATCAGCGTTATCTTAAGGTGATGCCAGGCCAGGTGCCAAAAATGGGGGAGAAATTTCCAAAAACACCTGTGACATATAAAGATTATCGTAAACTCCTTGATAACAAGAACATCGATGCAGTATGTGTTGCAACTCCCGATCACTGGCATGCCATTCAGGTTATAGATGCCATTAAAGCCGGAAAAGATGTTTATGTTGAAAAACCACTTACAAACACTTTGGTGGAAGGACGAAAGATGGTAAATGCCTGGGAGGCCAGTAACAGGGTTGTGGCCGTGGGACTGAACCGCCGGGGAAATGTTGTTTTTCAGAAACTGGCAAAAGAGATTCCTGAAGGTAAGATCGGCAGGGTAACTGTTGCCCGGGCTGCCCGTATCAGCAACATGGCTCCGGATGGAATCGGTAAGCTGAAACCGGAACCACCACCCAAAGATTTTGACTGGGATATGTGGCTTGGGCCAAGAGCATACCGGCCTTATCAATATAATATGGCTCCGTATATGTTCCGTTGGTGGAGCGATTTCTCAAGCCAGATGGGAAATTGGGGTGTTCATTATATGGATGCTATCCGTTGGTTGATGGGAGAAGTAGCACCTGTGGCCATTACTGCACACGGAGGTAAATTTGTCCTCGACCATGATGCAGATATCGCTGATACCATGCAGGTAACGTTTGAGTTTGCATCAAAAAAAATCATATCGTTTTCAATATATGAAGCCAGCAGTGGAGAGTTGTTCCCTTATGGAGAGCTTGAATTGCGCGGAACAAAAGCTAATCTTTATGCAAGCGAAAAGGGTTACAGGGTAGTGCCTGCAACAAATGGACAGTTCCAATCGTGGAGCAAACAGGTTGAGGCAGAAGAATTTAAAAATCCAAGCCAGATCCTTGATGATGGCAGCAGCGCTGACAGTACTTCCGGGTTGATACGTAATTTTCTCGATTGTATTAAGTCGCGTCAAAAACCGTTCTGCACGCTTGAAGATGGCCATCGCTCCACCTCATTTGCACATCTGGCAAACATAGCCCTTGCAACACGCGAGAGACTGCAATGGGATCAGGTGAATGAGCGGTTTACAAACAGCGAAGCAGCTAATAAGTTGCTTCAGTACGAATACAGGAGCCCCTGGAAAATTTAAAGAAAGGTAAATGAAGCAAAACAGACGGGAATTTATATCAACGGCAGCACTTGCTGGAGCAGGTGCTATTGCCGGGCCTCTTGATTTTGTAGTTTCAGGAGGTAAAAATATTATACCAAAAACGATTAAAATATCCCGGGTAAATTCAAATTTTGAGCGCGAGCCTCTGATCCGTCCTTTTGGTTTTAAAGGAGGATATATGACAGAAATATGGCAATCGGCAGCTTATCTGGAAAGCATTTCAGGGAACCATACAATAGGATTATGTACCCAAAGCGTTCTTTGGTCAGATGCAAAGATCTTTGCAGATCACTCGGAAAGCGGTGGTAATGCACTGATGTATGCCATGACTGAAAAGGCTGTGCAAATAGTTAAAGGATTGAGCTTTACAACGCCAATGGAGTTACTTGACCTATTGTATCCCGAAGTTTATGAGTATGGAAAAAAGATCACATCAAATCCTGCTTTGCGGAAAACATTTGCCCTGAATGCCCTTGTTGGTTTAGACAATGCTGCCTGGCTTCTTTATGCAAAAGAAAATGATTTCACAACATTCGATGATATGATCCCTGCAGCTTATAAGCCTGCCCTCTCTCATAAACATGAAAAGGTGGCCGCCATTCCATTGATGGCTTATACAATTCCAATTGATGAGATTAAGGCTGCCACCGACAAGGGATACTTCTTCATGAAGATCAAGATAGGACAACCCGGCACCCAGGAAGAGATGCTTGAAAAAGATAAAGCAAGGCTGACAGCCATTCATCAGGCTATTGGTAATGTGAGAACTTCATATACAAAAGACGGTAAACTTCCATATTATTTTGATGCCAACGGCAGGTATGAAAAGAAGGAGACGCTCCTAAAACTGCTCGACCATGCACAGAAGATTGGTGCCTTCGATCAGATTGCAATTATTGAAGAGCCATTTCCTGAAGAGATTGAAATTGATGCAAGCGATATACCTGTTCGTTTAGCAGCTGATGAAAGCGCTCATACTGTGGAGGATGCAATTAAACGCATTCAAATGGGATATAAAGCAATTGCACTGAAAGCAATTGCAAAAACCCTGAGTATGACAATGAAAATTGCACAGGCTGCTTTTGAGCGAAATATTCCCTGTTTCTGTGCCGACCTTACTGTTAATCCTGTGTTGGTTGAATGGAATAAAAATGTAGCAGCGCGGCTTGAATCTTTTCCGGGAATAGGAAACCTGGGATTGGTGGAAAGCAACGGACATCAGAATTACAAAAACTGGAACAGCATGCTAAACTATCATCCGCGGAAAGATGAACCGTGGGTTGCTGTAAAAGGCGGAGTGTATGAACTAAACAGCGGGTTTTATAAAACCGGAGGAGGAATTTTCGACCCGATGCCGCATTTTGAAGAGATGTTTCCTGCCCATTGACAAAGAGTCTGCTTCTTAATTCGACCCAATGCAATACAGGGTGGTTCCTGCCCGAAGCATTATTGATTTGTTGGTTATTGCAGGTGTAGCAAATACTTCACCCTTAAGTTTGTTTCGAGATAATATCTGCAGGCTCCGGCCCTCCTTTATTATAGTTGTTTCTCCGGTTGTTGAAGTAAAATAAATGTTACCTCCGGCATAAACCGGAGAGGAATTGTATTTTCCTGTTAATCTTTTGGTATACACTGTCTTCCCTGTTACAGCATCAATACAGAACAGGTTGTTCATAGTGTCGACGGTATAGATTAACCCGTCTTTTATAAGTGGTGTGAGTAGCTGTAATACAGGAGTTTTTATCCGCCATACTATATGTGTGGAGGTTACATCCCCCGAACCTTTTGGATCTACAGCCATCAGTTCCGAGTATCTTTCACCCTCTTTGGGTACCACGAATCCGGTATAAAAGTAAATGATGCCATTTTCAGCAACAGGCATCGATATTGTTGAATCTTCTCCCTGAACAACCCGCCAGATCTCTTCGCCTGTTTCCGGATTATAAGCAATGCATGCGGCGGATCCGTTAGATATCAGAATATCTTTGCCTTTAACATTTACCACGATCGGGGTTATATATGCTTTTTTACCAATTGGTTGTAGTTTGTCATAGCAATCTTTTGGACGCTCTTTTTTCCAGACTGTTTTTCCTGTTGTTTTATTCAAAGCAACAATATACTGAACATCAGTACCTTCCAGATGCAGGATTAAAAGATTTTTGTATATTAAAGGTGATGAACCCGGCCCCTGTACATGTTCGCAGTTAAGGTCAGTACGTTTCCAGGCTAATGATCCGTCTTTGGTTCTGATACAGGCAGTTCCATAACTTCCGAAATGGAGGTAAACAGAGCCCTGTTCAATACAAGGGGTAGGAGAGGCGTATGTATTTATTTCGTGTTTTGAGTATGTAACTTCCGGTTCAAAAAGTTTAATGTTATAAACCTCTTTACCTGTTTCAGAGTTTAAGCATACACCATACATCTGTTTTCCATCTGCTGTAGCTGTAGTTAACCATACCTGATTCCCGTAAACCACCGGTGATGACCACCCCTTTCCGATAATTTCTGTTTTCCATTTTATACCTGTAGAATCACTCCATAGAGCAGGAACATTTGTCTCTTTCGAGATTCCGTTCAGGTCGCTTCCTCTGAAATGAGTCCAGTTTGATTGTTGTCCGTTGGCTTGTAACTGACATACTATCAGCAGGCAACCTGCAATTATTGTTGATCTGAAATGGTTCATATTATTTATTCAATTTGAAGTTTTTAGAAGCGTCGTCAAGGACAAGGATCCAGTCGTTTCCACGGCCTTTGGAAGGTGGTGTGAATCTGCGAATGGCTGTTCCGGAAACTGTTTCAAACAACTTTGATTCTCCGTTTCTTGGATTAAACCAATAAGCATTTAAGGTTCCGGCACCCAGTTTATCGAGACGGATCTCTGCCGGCCACCCTGTCGGGAAATAGACAAAAGCATAACCATCGCCTCTTGTAGCCACAACATAATCTGTTTCAGGATAATATGAAGGAACAATCAGAGACTGATCAGGTATTCGTGTCAGAAACGGATGCGACTCCATCAGTCTGCGGGCATGAATCAGATCAAATGCTCCGGGCAGGTCAAGAACATCATACCAGTTATGACGGGCAAATCCGGCAGGAGTTCTTCCGGGTGCCAGCATCTGCCAGATTGGATGACAACCATAGGTGTGCCCTGCTCCGCCGCTAAAAAGATTCCAGTACATTGCCTGCCTTACATCGGCTTCATCGAACCATCCCATCTGTTCAGGCTTCCAGTCAACAGGATGGTCTTCATATCGTGGCTCTCCATCGAAACATGGCTTTACAGGTTCAAGGTTATAATCTCTGACTATTATCCGCTTATAAATTGAATAACTGCGCTGGGAATGGCCTGTCTGGCACATATTGAAATCGAGCCATTTACTATTCTGGAACCATTCAGAAGAACTATGCTCGCCCCATGGATGAAATGTCATCAGGTGATTCTTATCGACCGATTTAATACCTTCTCCCAAAGCTTCCCAAACAGGCTGATTCTTACCCCCACCGTCACGGTCACCTCCGTTAATCCATATTATATTTGGAAAGTCTTTATACCTTTTGCCGATCCACTGACCATATTTATAACCATTTTCTACATTGAAGATCTCCGGCCCCTTTCCAAACTGCTTATCAATTTTATCTCCCCAGGTAGGAAGTAATCCAATGAATATCCCTTTTTCTTTTGCCTTTCTGATAACCCAGTCGACATGAGCAAAGTATTCTTCATTGGGTTTCAGTGGATCATTATCGATCAAAGGTCTGTTACCTTCTGCATTAGGAGTATTTAGCCCATCAAGTTCTGCAAGTGCTACAGCCTGAATAACGGTGAAACCTTTTGAACGACGGTTTTCAAGGTATTTCTCAGTCTCATCTTTATTGAGGCGATGAAACAGTTCCCATCCGGTATCGCCGAGATAATAAAAAGGGGTACCATCTTCAAAAATCAGGAACCGTTTGTTTTCAGAGACTTTCAGCTTTCCGTGAGTGAAATCTGCAGATGCACCTTCCCATGGATTTTCCTGCGATTGCAGTAAATTAAGAGTAGTAAGGAGCAAGGAAAAAATAATAAATATCGGTTTCATATACAAGTATTTTTCAGTTAAAACTCAGCCTTGGCAGATATTGAATTATCGATAAGACCCAATCGGGCAAGAGTTCATTCCCATCCGGATTCCATTAGCCGGTAATGCAAATATCTCATATTTTTAATCATCCTCAATATAAAAATACTGAAAAAGGTTCGAGTGTTACTTTTTTGTCGGAAATGGTGACCAGACTACCTTCCATTTCAAACCATTTAGTGTCTGAATCAGCTCTTGCATAGCTCTTTGCATTAGTCATTTTGAGAAAGTTGAGAATAACAGTAAGTAAATTAAATCAGATAAAGATAGAGATATTCAAAGTCAGCAGAAATAAACCAAGGGTTAAAAACATATAAAATAAAAGTTAGCAAAATGTTTAAAGTAATGCTTAATCTGTTAGAGGATCTGCCTCATTAATTCATTGAAAAATAATTTTCTGTGGAATAAAAGGTTCACTCCGGTTGTCATATTAAGAATAAATCTGAATGAATTATTACTTTTACAGAATTGCCCTTTCGGAGAAACTTTCATTTGCGAATATTCACCTGAAAGTTAATGACGAAACATGCTTTTCAATATTATGATTTCTTTTAATGAGAAGAATTGATTTTTATTTAATATTTTTTCTGGCAGTATTAATACAATGCGGTGTTTCTGAGAGAGCATCGTGTAATTCCTTTACTTTCCTTAAGCTGATACCGGAAACCGATACCCTGTCAGGTAAACAGATTCTTTATAATGGCAGAATCTGGCGGAATCTTTATCTCAGGGTTAAGGAGAACCAGTTTCTTTTTTCAAAGGAGTTCGTTCCGGGTTCGGTAATTGTCAGCGGAAAATCGTTTGACGATATCAATCTAAGGTATGATATCTATAATGATGAAATAATGATAATTACAGACAATGAGAAGATTCTCCAGCTTAATAAGGAGATGGTTGATTCTTTTTCTTTGAAATATGAAAACAGGTTGCATCAGTTCAGCAGACTTGATGGTGACAGCATAAACCAGCTGAAAGGGTATGTCGATGTTCTTTACAACGGGAAGACAGATCTTTACGTAAAATACAGAAAAGAAATTTCGCGTGTTACGCAGGGGAAAATGTATGACATATTTATTCAGTCGGATAAAGTATACCTTCTCAAAAATGGGATTGTTCATCATATAAAAAATAAGAGAGCCTTTCTTGCATTGCTTAGCGATAATAAGCAACAGGTAAAGGTTTATATTAAGTCCAATAAAATTAAGGTGATAAGCAAGAAGCCTGAAAGTTTTGTAGCCGTGTTGAAGTTTTATGATAGCCTGAAGCCTTAGAATTTAGAAGATGAACCGGGGATATTTAACTAATAGCATAAAATTGCATGAACAAAATCAACATGCGAGATTCATCCGACCTGTAAGAAATAATTTAATACGGATGAAATCAAAAATACTTCTTCTTGTTCTTACTTTATTTTTATTCTGCAATCTGGAAGGACAGGAGGGTAAAAAAAGGAGCTGGGATAATCAGGATCTTACTTTTAAGGAATTTGTCATAAAAGCGGAAAGTCTTTATGACTTACGGTTTTTTTATAAAGATGAATGGGTAGCAGACATTAAACCGGGTAAATTTAATGGAAGTTTTCTGTTGACTGAATTGCTCGACTCATTGTTTAAAGGAACATCTCTGTTTTATCTTGTTGACGAGGCAGGGAACGTAATAATTACAAGAAATTTTGCACTTAAAGTGTCAGGGAAGGCTGATGTTACCGATACCAATTTTATTCCTCCGACAGATTATTATGATAGTCAGGATAACGGGGAACTATCGGGTAACATATTTTATGACATTGGAAATCCGGCTGACAAAAACAAACCCGGGAATGTTGTGGTATCGGGTTACATAAACGACCGCGATACGAAGGATCCGGTTGCCGGCGTAACTGTCTTAGTCGCGAAACAGGCTGTCGGAACAATGTCAAATGAATATGGGTTTTATTCACTTACTCTGCCACGGGGTACCCATCTGATGCAATTGTCGTTTATCGGAATGAAAGAAAAGCTGGTACACATTAATCTTAACGGACCGGGTGAGTTGAATGTTGAAATGAACAGTATGCTTATTCCTTTAAAAGAGACAGTTATTTCAGCTCAGAAGAATGTTATGTTTCAACGTTTTGAAGTAGGTGTTGAAAAGATAAATATTGCATCATTCAAATTATTACCCACATCGATGGGGGAATCAGATATTTTTAAAAGTGTTTTGCTTGTTCCAGGTGTACAGTCTGTTGGCGAAGGTTCTGCCGGTTTTAATGTACGAGGCGGTTCGGCAGATCAGAATCTGATACTTCTGTACGGTGCACCCATCTATAACGCATCCCATTTTTTTGGTTTCTTTTCAGTTGTCAATTCCGATATAATAAAAGATGTGACACTATATAAAGGAGGAATTCCAAGCAGATACGGCGGGCGAATCTCATCTGTACTCGATATTGCTTCAAGGGAAGGTGACAGAAAGAAAATTACTGGTAATGCCGGGATCAGTCCTATCACTACTCATTTGATGGTTGAAGGACCGATAATCAAAGATACACTGACCTTTATTCTTACCGGCCGTACAACCTATTCGAACTGGATTTTTAAGTTAATGGAAGATCCTTCCCTCAGGAGAAGCATGGCATCGTTCAACGATCTGAACGGAAAGGTAACTTACGATTTGAACAGAAATAACAAAATTGATTTTTCCGCCTACCTGAGTAACGACTCTTTCCGTTTCAATTCGGATACAGTTTACAGTTATCAGAATAATATTTTTGCCCTGAAATGGCGCCATTTCTTCAACAGTAGATTGTTTTCAGTAATATCGGTAAATAACAGTAATTATAAATATGATATCTCCAGCCAGAGCCAGTCTCTGGAGGGATTTATTCTTTCGCATAGTATTAACACAACCAGCTTCAAGAGCGATTTCAACTGGTATCAGGGCAGGCACGAAATCAATTTCGGAGTTGATCTTTCGAGGCATGAGGTGATGCCAGGGAACTACCTTCCTGCAAGCGATTCTTCATTTGTTGTTCCGGTAATTATTGAACAGGAGAAAGCACTTGAAACAGGATTTTATATTGACGATAAATTTATTCTTACCGACTATTTGTCGATAAACGCCGGCATGAGGATCTCCTCCTTCTTTACAACCGGTCCAAGGACAGTACTGCTTTATGACCCATTATTTTCAAAAAGTATGACTACTGTAACCGATACGCTCAATTTCCGGTCTAATGAACTTTGTAAGAGTTATGCAGGTCCTGAATTCAGGATGTCGCTGAATTTCAAGATATCAAACAAAAGCTCTCTTAAAGTTAACTATAACAGAACAAGGCAGTACCTGCATCTTTTAACTAATTCTACCTCTATTTCTCCTTCTGACACCTGGAAATTAAGCGATTATTATCTGAAACCACAGATAGGCGACCAATATGCAATCGGGTACTATCAGGTATTATTTAAAGGTATTGAGACCTCTGCAGAGGTTTATTATAAAAAGATTAAAAATATGGTTGACTATAAAGGCGGAACGAAGCTGATTATGAACGAACATATTGAAAAAGATCTGGTTAACGTTAGTGGAGAAGCATATGGTGTGGAGCTGATGATTAAAAAATCGGAAGGAAGGATCCGCTGGAGTTTAGGTTATACTTATGCAAGAACTTTCCTGAAAAGTATAAGTCAGTTCAGTGAAGAGATTATTAACTCAGGTGAGAAATTTCCTGCCAATTTTGATAAGCCGAATGATCTGGTGGCAACATTCAATTACATATTCTCACGAAGGCTGAGCTTTTCAACCAATTATACATGGAGCACCGGCAGGCCAATTACATTTCCTGTGGCAACTTATAATATGGGCAATCTTACGCTTATCCATTATTCCGACAGAAACAGATACAGGATTCCCGACTATTCCCGGCTCGATCTTTCATTAAAAATGAGCGGAAACCTGAAATCGCGAAAACTTGCTCATCCTAACTGGACCTTTTCAGTTTATAATCTTCTTGGCAGACAAAATGTTTATTCTATCTATTTTAAAAATGAAAAAAACGTTATTAACGGATATAAGTTGTCAGTTTTTGGCAAAGCCATACCTTCTGTTACTTATACTTTTGATTTTTAAGTGAAATGAAATCATTAAAGTACTTCATACTATTCTCAGTCATAATGCTTCTAAGCAGTTGCGTTACTAAATTCATTCCTGAAATAGACGAAAAAAGGGAACTTGTTGTTGTTGAAGGAATGATTACCGACCAGCCCGGAATAAACACCATAAAGCTGTACAAATCTCTGCCTCTGGGGAGAAAGATAGCTGCTGTGCCTCTGAGGGGATGCGTAGTAACAATAACTGATGATCTTGGCAATTCAAGTAAGTTATACGAATCGGTTTATGGTACTTATGTTACAAAGGCTGCAGAATTTTGCGGTGTAGTAGGAAGAAAATACACCCTTAAGATCCTTACCAATAACATTTCCACCAACAATTATTCCTATGAATCTTTGCCAATGGAAATGAAGCCGGTCCCGCCTATCGATAATATTTTTTATGAAAAAGAGGTTATTGAGGAGGCATCACAAGGTGTTCAGCTTAAGGAAGGGTGTCAGGTATATCTTTCAACTTCTGATCCGGAGAACAACTGTAAGCTCTTCAGATGGGATTATGTTGAAACTTGGGAGTTCCGACTTCCTTATGATGTACCAAACAGGATTTGCTGGGTAACAAATAATTCCAGCAAGATTACAATCAAAAATACTTCTGCACTTACTGAAAACAGGATCTCACGGTATCCATTAAGCTTTATCTCGAACGAAACCGACAGGCTGAAGATAAAGTACAGCATGCTGGTTAACCAGTATTCACTTAATGGAGATGAATATGTTTACTGGGAAAAAATGCAGAATATGACTGAGTCGGTTGGAAGCCTTTACGATATAACCCCGGCGTCTGTTTCAAGCAACGTGTTCTGCATTGAAGATCCGAATGAAAAAGTCCTTGGCTATTTCAGCGTTTCAGCAAAGACCTCCAAAAGACTTTTTATTGAAGAGGCTTTTTCAGGGGTGATTGATCTTTATCCCGGCTGCCCCTCCGATACGATACCAGGTTCAAGGACTGTTATTCCGAATCTGGGAAGACTGGTATGGGTAATTATTGATGGTACTCTTGATATGCCCCCATACAGGGTTTTAACCAACGATAAGAATTGTGCCGATTGCTCAATAAGAGGGTCGAATGTAAAACCACTGTTCTGGGATAGCAATAAATGATAAATATTTTTTAAATGATTAAATCTGTTAAACTGCTGTTGTTATTACTTTCACTTATCCTGTTTCTGCCGTTGGCCAGTGGCCAGGAACAGAACAGTTTCAGAAAAAGCATTTCTGAGAAAGTTCAGAGGTATTTTGATGCGGTACCGAGAGAGGAAGTTTTTGTTCATACCGACAGAACTCAGTTTATTGCAGGAGAGAATTTATGGCTTAATGTATATCTGGTTGACAGGAAGAGTAATAAGCCATCTCCAGACAGCAAGATAGCATACCTGGAGATTCTTAATTCCGAGAATCGTCCGGTTGCACAGAAGCGGGTGAGGCTTGAAAATGGATTTGGTCCCGGACAACTCACACTCCCCGACACATTAAGTACCGGAAAATATACCCTAAGGGCATACTCTAACCTGATGAAGAATTTCCTTCCTTTCAACTGTTTCATGCAGGAGATAGATATTTATAATGCAATAAGTGACAAGACTTTCAGTGTAGGAGCACTTCCGGTAAATGGTCTTCCAAAAGACCCTGCTGATATTTCTTCAGGTGTTTCCGGAGCAGGGTTCACTCTTTATGTTGATAACCTGAAACCTGATGAACTGATAATTAATATTAAGAGTGATAATTATTTCCGGTCGGCGAATAATAATCTCTGTTACCTTCTTATTCAGACTCATGGAGTAATAAACACGATTTCCACGATTCAGCTCTCTTCTGAAAGTATTACTGTAAAGGTGCCAAAAGCTGACCTTATTTCCGGTATTAATCAGGTTACCTTATTTGATTCAAAAGGATTACCACTTATTGACAGGTTTATCTATACAACTGTAGTTAAAGAAAATATTCTGACACTCAATTCCCCTGACAGTTGTAATAAAAGAGAGAAGATCTCATTCGGAATAGAGGTTAAAAAAGAGGCTGTGTCAACTCTGAAAAATGCCAATATAAGCATCTCTGTTTCACCGCTAACGGATTTCAGCGTGACTTCTGATCTGGCCGATTATTTGGTATTTGGAACAGAATTCGGGCCAATTCCTGCTGAAATTAAAAATCACAGACTAAGCGAACTTTCGCCTGAAACTCTTGATAACTTCCTTTTAACTGTGAAAAGTAACTGGGTTGACTGGAGTATTCTTATGTCAGGAATTTTTCCTCCTCTAAAATACAGGACGGAAAACGAGGACCATTTTCTGACAGGCAGGCTGATGGGCAAAAATTCTAAGATTGCCGGCAGCGATAAATATCTTTTCCTTTCAACACCGGGAAAAAAGGCTGTTTTCCAATATGCCAGAACAGATAAAGATGGCAATTTCAGTTTCAAAATTCCGGTTACGGAAGATGAAAAGGATTTAATAATTCAACCGGAAGATATTACAGAGAACAATGTTGTCAGAATAGAATCCTCTTTTTCAGAAGATTTTATTCCTTCAGGAAATATCCGTGACACATCTTTTATTACTATTCCGGAATATATTTCAAAATGGAGTGTAAACTATCAGGTTGGGAAAATTTATGAGACAGCCTCAACAGGCGAACCTCTTAAACCGCTGGTCTTTTCTCCAGCGCCACAAAGATTTTATGGGAAGCCCGACATTGAGCTTCTTATGGATGAATACATACAACTGCCGGTTATGCAGGAAGTCTTTTTTGAACTTACCCCCGGAGTTTTTTTAAAGAATAAAAAATCTGTTTATAAGATGTCTGTGGCCGATCCGGTTGATAACAGGATCTATGAAAAGCCACCGGTTTTGTTTATCGATGGTGTTGTGGTTAATGATGCCGCTGTAATTGCAGCCCTCGACCCTGAGAAAGTTGAAAAAATTGACGCTGTAAAAGATTTATACCTTGTTGGAGATTATCTGTTCTTTGGAATCGTTAATGTAATTTCTAGAGCCGGCGACTACAGTAGTGTTTCTCTGCCCGACTATGCTGTCAGATTGCGTTACAAAGTGGCAGATCGTGTATTGTCTTTTATATCACCTGACTATTCTACTGATGCGATTAAACAGAACAGAATCCCTGATTTCAGGAATACACTATACTGGAACCCTTCAGTTAAACCTGATGATAACGGGAAAGTCAGTTTAGATTATTTTGCTTCAGATGTACCTGGTGATTATGAGGTTAATATCCAGGGTATTACTGCCAGTGGCAAAGCCATGTCTCTCAGGAAAATCATCAGGATAAAATAACCTTTGGTGTTTTTCAGATACTACATCCTCAGCTTTTGCATTTCTATTGGAGCAAGAGTCAGATCCTGACTTTAAGACAGCTTTTTTTTTATGAGTGTAGAAAAAGCTTCCTTTGGTTATTATTTTATTGAGGTTAATTGATAATCAGGGCAAAAAGAGATTTATTTTTGCTTTCTTCGTATCAGATAGATGAAATAATTTCAAAAATTACCATTATGGCTACTAAAAAATTAAAAAACAGGCACTTTGTTATCAGTTGCCTTTTCTTCTGTATTTGTGCAGCAGGTATTTCGCAGCCTCAGAAAGTTACAGTTAAGGAATATGATAAAGCGTTCACTACTTATCCCTATTCCGATCCAAGTCCAATCCCGTTACTTACATCTGTTTATCCCTATTTCAGGTATGACGGATTCACCGATAAGCCGGTTCAGAAGGAATGGAAAGTAGTGGAGCTTGAAAATGATTATATTAAAGTAATGATACTTCCGGAGATTGGCGGAAAGATATGGACTGCCATTGAAAAATCAACGAATCAGCCTTTTATCTATTATAACCACGCTATAAAGTTCAGGGATATTGGAATGCGCGGGCCATATACAAGTGGCGGACTTGAACTCAATTATGGCATTATTGGTCATACTCCCAATTGTGCCACCCCGGTTGATTATGTTGTACAGAATAATGCAGACGGAAGTATAAGCTGTATTGTTGGCGTGCTTGATCTGCTTACAAGAAGCAACTGGCGTCTGGAGATCAGGCTTCCTAAAGATAAAGCCTATTTCATCACCCGGACATTCTGGTACAATTCAACCTCAATAGATCAGCCATATTATCATTGGTTAAATGGTGGTTATAAGTCGGCAGGTAATCTGGAATTCATTTATCCCGGAACAAGTTACATAGGGCATGGAGGAGAATATGCTGATTGGCCAATAAATAAAACCAACGGAAAGAACATTTCGTTTTATGAATCAAATAATTTCGGAGGCTATAAATCCTATCATGTTTTTGGAAAATACACAAATTTCTTTGGTGGCTACTGGCATGATGATGAGTTTGGAATGGTCCGCTACGGCTCTCATGATGATAAAGCCGGAAAAAAAATATGGATCTGGGGCTTGTCAAGACAGGGGATGATCTGGGAGAAATTTCTTACAGATACCGATGGCCAGTATGTTGAAATGCAGTCGGGCAGGTTGTTTGGACAGAATAGCCAGAGTGCTACTTATACACCATTTAAACATATGAGTTTTGCCCCTTTTGCAACCGACATCTGGACAGAATACTTTTATCCGGTTCTGAAAACAAAAGGATTTGTGGAAGCAAATCAATACGGAGCACTGAATGTAAAGAATGAAGGAGGATTGCTGAAAATCTATTTTTCACCTGTGCAGGCAATTGATGACCAGCTGGTGATTACTGAGAATCAAAAGGTTATTTACAGCAAGAAACTTCAGCTGAAGCCTTTGAAAACTTTTGGCGATTCAATAAAATATAGTGGAAACGGCCAGGCATTAATAGTTACTCTTGGTGAAAACAAGCTTATATACAACACAGATCCTAAGGCTTATGTGCTAAGCAGACCTGTTGAGGCACCATCGGATTTTGACTGGACCAGTACCTACGGATTATATTTGCTGGGAAAAGAGGCAATGGATCAGAAACTGTTTCCACTGGCTGAAGAAAAGCTGACTGCTTGTTTGAAAAAGGATCATAATTATTTGCCTGCTTTAATAAAGATGACTGAGCTGAAATATCGCAATTTACAGTACCGGGAAGCTCTGGAACTGGCTAAAAAAGCACTAAGTATTGACACACAGTCAGGAGGAACCAATTATTACTATGGATTAATAAATGCCGTTCTCGGTAATACTATTGATGCAAAAGATGGATTTGATATAGCCACACTATCAACTGATTATCGTAGTGCAGCTTATACCGAGTTAAGCAAAATATATCTCTTGGAGAAGAATTATGAAAAAGCTCTTGGTTATGCTGAACGAGCAGTTGACTATAACAGATTCAATATTATTGCGCTTCAGTTGCAGGCTGTAATATGCCGTAAGCAGAATGACCTCACCAGGGCAACCGCTGTACTTAATGAGATTTTATCGTATGACCCTCTGAACCATTTTTCAAGGTTTGAGAAATATCTTCTTAACCCTGTCGAAGAGACCAAAGTGAAGTTCACATCGCTTATAAGAAATGAATTGCCTCAGGAAACTTATATGGAACTATCTGTATGGTATTATAATACAGGTTGTATTGCCGAATCAGAGATGGTATTGAACATTTCGCCTAAAACGCCGGAAACGATTTACTGGCTTAGTTTTCTGCAGCATAAAAAGGTAAACTTTGCAGATATTAATCCCGCATATTCATTTCCGTTTCGTGCTGAAACTGCATTTGTACTTGAGCAGTTGCTGGCACAGCAGGATGACTGGCTCCTTAAATATCATCTTGCCCTGATATATAAAGACAGGAACCGCGCGGAGGAGTGTATAAAACTTCTTGTTTCGTGTGGTGATAATCCCGGTTTTGCTCCATTTTATGCCTCCCGTGCTGAGATTCTGAGAGGGAAAGACGATTCACAGTGTGAGAAGGATTTAAAAAGGGCATTATTGCTTGACAATCAGTGGCGCTATCATTCGCTCCTGGCTAATTTCTACAATAATCACCAGCAGTATGAAAAAGCGCTTGCAATAGCGGAAGCCTTTTATCGCGCTCATCCCGGAGACTTTATTATGAGCCCGTTGTATGCCAGAACATTATTGCTGAACAAGAAATATAAAGAGGCTGATGCACTGCTTACAAAACTTAATATTTTACCCAATGAAGGTGCAACAGGAGGACATGAGATGTATCGAGAGGCCAAGCTGATGCAGGCAGCGCAGTTAATGCAAAAGAAAAATTATAAGGCAGCTCTGAAGTTTATCGGAGAGGCCGGATTATGGCCTGAAAATCTGGGCGTTGGACAGCCATATATTGAAGATATTGACATGCGTCTCGAAAACTGGATGAATTATTTATGCTACAACCAATTGAAAAAAATATCAGAGGCAGAGGAAATGTTAGCGCTTGTCATTAAGTTTCAGCCCCGTGTTGAAAATACCGTCAGGAATTTTCTGCCTTCAAATGCACTGGTAACTGCCTGGGCTTTTGAAAAACTCAGTAAAAGAGATGAGGCAACTCAATGGCTTGATAGTCAGGTAAAGGCTTTTCCGAATAATAAGCTGCTGTTGTGGAGTAAAGCAAAGTTTCTGAAAGACAATGCATTTGTTCTTACTGAAAATGAAAAGGATGCAAATGCCCGGATTATTGAACAACTGATACTGGCTGGAAACTAATTTCCGGTTTATATCTTAAAGTCTGACATCCGGAGACCCAGTGGATCCGGATGTTCAAAATGGGGGAAGGTATTCCTGTGGAAAAGGGTTACTGCTCTGCGTTATAAAGTGATTTTGTACAAATGAACCGCATATGGTGAAAACTCATCAGCAAACTTTCCTTCAGTTATCTTAATAGTTCTCCCTTCTCCCAGAACTTCAGCAATGGTTCCTGATGTTACGCTGAATGTAGCGGTTGTGAAACCACAT
Organism: uncultured Bacteroidota bacterium; assembly: GCA_903824785.1. Lineage (GTDB taxonomy): Bacteria > Bacteroidota > Bacteroidia > Bacteroidales > VadinHA17 > LD21. The sequence continues at coordinate 19,504 of CAIJYD010000097.1, read as the reverse complement.
CTCATTCCAACTGCAAAAATGTAATTTCCCTGGCCATCTTTTTTTGTCATGATATCAACAGGGACGGCTGAATTACTGGAGGTTGCAACAGCATATCCTTCGGTGTTCCGGCTGTTCAGAACAGGTGCCAGTGAAGTAATCTGTGTATTTATAGCCTTAACTGCCTGAATCATTGTGTTATCATGTAGAAGAGCAGCTTCGTCTGCAGGAGGAATAAATGAATGACAAAAATATCCAACTCCGTTTGCCCCATGTATCAATGCCATCCATACTTCTGATTTTACTTCAGAGGTTGTCGGCTTTCGGGGGTTTTTCTCCGAGATTTTAGTACATTCAATCCAGCACCATACTGGTTTTGAATTATTAGTCCAGGAAAAAAGACTGTCAATCCCTTTTGGCACATACCAGAGGTTATTCTGCGTTTCAACATCTCTGTTATTTACAGGATAAATATCGAATGATGCGATATCACATCCTTTGAGATAGCCTCCTGATGAAATTTTATACTTGTCAATGTCTCCTTTGCAGGTTCCGCGACCGATATAATTAATATATGAGACTCCCTGTCCAAGGTTAAGATATACCGGACGTGAGGGATCCTTTTTCTTAATCTCATTGTAACTTTCGATAATAATCCGGGGGGCAACACAAGGGTCATATTTTTTTGTAGTTCTGTTCATCTGAGCATTATCAGGCTCATCACCATGCATCCAGCCATAAATTGAAGTATCGTTAAGATGGTTTAGTCCGAAAGCATTCTGGTCGCAGATTACTTTTACCCCGGCTTTTCTCAGATTATCCAGCTTACCCTCATCGAGCCCTCCCCACATACCAACGAACATATTAATGCCATTGGCTTTGTATGCAGCTGCATTGGAAGGGCTCTGAACCCATACAGCTATAGGGAAAAAATCTGCATTTTTTACAATATTTCCGGGATCCTGACCCATGGAAAAAGCTGAAAAAAACAGCAGAGAGCAAAGGATGGATAGATTATTCTTCATTGTATTTTTTATTAATCAGATGAATATTATTTCAGAAAAATGATAAGTTACGAAGTTAGTCAAAGATTTTCACCTGTGTCTGCTGGTAATATTTTAAAAGCACTCCGGTTTTCTAATGAATGGGACCAAACTAAGAAAATATTACAAAATATGATAATTGTCACGTTTTTGAATTCTGTTTTGCAACTGTTATATCTTGCCGAAAGTATCCGAACGTGCTGTTATTCATTAAGATACTGTTAATACTAATGATTTTTTGAGATTAAATAAATATGCTTAAATATTCAATTTAACTATAATGTATTCACTATTTCTATTAATTTTGCGGCAAATTAGATAATATAAGTAATAATTGATAATAATTTGAAAAAAGCAGCCCCTGAATTTAACAGAATTGCAATTAAAGTTGGGAGCAATGTAATTACCCAGCCGGACGGATCGCTCAACGAAGGGAGGATATTAAGAATCGTAGAGGATGTTGCTATTTTATACAAGCAGGGGACTGAAGTTATTTTGATCACCTCAGGTGCAGTAGCGGCGGGTCGCAGTGAGTTTACCCCTTCAAAAAAAACAAATATTATAGCTGCAAAACAGATCTGGGCAGCAATTGGTCAGGTGAAACTAATGTCGAGTTATCAGTTTCTTTTTGGCAAATATGGGATTCAGGCCGGTCAGCTGCTTGCAACGAAAGAGAGCTTCAGAGACCGCAGGCATTATCTCAATATGAAGAACTGCATTCTGGCAATGCTTGAAAATTCTGTTCTCCCGATTGTAAATGAGAATGATGCCGTTTCTATAAATGAACTTATGTTTACTGATAATGATGAATTATCGGGACTTATTTCATCAATGATGGACTGCAAGTCACTTATTATACTTTCAAATGTAGACGGGGTTTACACAGGTATTCCCGGGCAGGAAGGAACAGAGCTCATTACTAGGATAGAAGAGGATTCTGAAGATTTGGATAAATATATCTCAACCATTAAGTCGGGTTTTGGCCGGGGCGGGATGCTGACAAAATGTTCCATAGCGCGTAAAATAGCTGCTCAGGGAATAGATGTTTTTATCGCCAACGGTACCCGCGACGCAATTATAACAGATATTGTAAAAGGTAAGGAAGTTCCTTATACTCATTTTGTTGCAAATAAGAAGAAGGAAACAGGTGTTAAAAAATGGCTTGCCCATTCCGATACTTTTGCGAAAGGGGCAGTAATTATCAATGCCGGTGCACGCGAGGCTCTGCTTGGAGATAAGGCTACCAGCCTGCTTATGATAGGGATTCTTCGTGTTGACGGGTTTTTTAAAAGCGGGGATATTGTCCGCATAATTGATGAAGAGGGGAGTATCATTGGTTTGGGGAAATCGCAGTACGATTCCAAGAAGGCTGAACAACATGCCGGTGAAAAGGTGAATAAACCATTTATTCATTATAACTATCTGGTTATTAGTGAGAAGAATAAAAATATTATTTAGGTATAATTAGGAATTTTCAATAAGAGGTTTTTATGGATTGTACACCCATATTCAAAAAAGTGATAGAAGCCGGGCGGATCTTGAATCTTCTGGATGAAGGAACAATTAATGATCTTCTCCTGATGGTTGCAGCTGCTGCTATTGAAAATTCAGATTATATCATTGCAGAAAATAAAAAGGATCTGCAGTTGATGGATGAGGCTGATTCAAGATATGATCGTTTAGTGCTTACTGCCAAACGAATTGAGTCAATTGCTTCAGATATCAGGAATGTAGCTGAATTGATAAGTCCTGTTGGCAGACTTCTTCAGGAGAATATAAGACCAAATGGACTAAAGATTTCCAGGATGTCTGTTCCGTTTGGTGTTATTGGCATTATTTATGAAGCACGTCCTAATGTAACATTTGATGTTTTTTCTCTCTGTCTGAAATCAGGAAATGCATGTGTTCTTAAAGGAGGAAGTGATGCAATCCACTCAAATACAGCTATTGTAAAGGTAATACGAGACCTTCTTGAGAAAAATGGAGTTGACCCAAATATAATTGCTCTTCTTCCTGCCGGCAGGGATGAAACAATACAGTTGCTGAATGCCCGCGATTATGTTGATCTGATAATTCCAAGAGGAAGCAGAAATCTTATTGATTATGTTCGCATGAACGCTACCATACCGGTTATTGAAACCGGAGCCGGAATCTGCCATACCTATTTTGATGAATTTGGCGACAAGGAAGCAGGAAGAGTTATTATTAACAATGCCAAAACCCGGAGAGTGAGTGTTTGTAATGCGCTCGACTGCCTTATTGTTCATGAAGACCGCCTGGGTGACCTTGCTTATCTTGTCAGCCTTTGTTCTGATTCACAGGTTGTGATCTGTGCCGATGAAAAATCTTACTCTGCCTTAAACGGGAAATATCCTTCAGAGCTGCTCATCAGAGCAACCGACGACTCATTCGGAACTGAGTTTCTATCATATAAAATGTCGGTTAAAACTGTCGATACATTTGATGAAGCCGTATCGCATATTAACCAATATGGGTCGAAGCATAGTGAGGCAATTATTTCTGAAAACAATTCACGTATTGAATTGTTTTATAGGTTAGTTGATGCTTCCTCTGTCTATTCAAATGCTTCAACTGCATTTACTGACGGAGCTGAGTTCGGGCTTGGTGCTGAAATAGGAATTTCCACGCAAAAGTTACATGCAAGAGGGCCAATGGCTCTGGAAGCCCTTACAACCTACAAGTGGATTATTGAAGGAAACGGACAGATCAGACGCTGAAAACTTAAAATGATTATAATATGATTTTTGACTTTGAAATGATAAACACTTTTTACAGGGAACTTCCGGTCAGAATTTCTGAAATCCGAAAAACTCTGGGACATCCCTTAACCTTAACTGAGAAAATCCTCTACAGCCATTTGTTTGAGAAAGGAAACTCAGGTTCATTTAAAAGGGGTGTTGATTATGTCGATTTTGCACCTGACAGGGTTGCAATGCAGGATGCTACCGCACAGATGGCAATGATGCAGTTTATGATGGCAGGAAAAGAGCAAACCGCAGTTCCTTCATCTGTACATTGCGATCACCTTATTCTGGCAAAAACCGGAGCTGACGACGATCTTAAATCAGCAGGAATAACAAACAAAGAGGTTTATGATTTTTTAAGCTCAGCCTGCAATAAATACGATATCGGTTTCTGGAAGCCGGGTGCAGGTATTATACATCAGATAGTGCTTGAGAATTATGCTTTCCCAGGAGGGATGATGATAGGAACAGATTCTCATACTCCAAATGCCGGAGGACTTGGCATGGTTGCAATTGGCGTCGGAGGTGCTGATGCTGTTGATGTAATGGCAGGAATGAGCTGGGAGCTGAAGTTTCCCAGGGTAATTGGTATAAAACTTACAGGAAAGCTAAGTGGATGGTCTTCCGCAAAAGATATTATTCTTAAGATAGCCGGACTGCTTACAGTAAAAGGCGGAACAGGATCTGTAATTGAATACTTTGGTGAAGGTGCAGAATCTCTCTCCTGTACCGGTAAAGCCACTATTTGCAATATGGGTGCTGAGACAGGAGCAACTTGTTCCATTTTCGGGTTCGATAATGCAATGGCAGCCTACCTTTCAGCAACGGGAAGAGAAGATGTGGCTGAACTTGCAGGCAAATGCAGGGAACACCTGATTCCTGACCCAGAGGTTGTCCTTGATCCGGCGAAATATTACGATCAGTTTATTGAAATTAATCTCTCAGAACTGGAACCATACATAAACGGACCCTTCACTCCCGATCTTGCAACTCCAATCTCACGGATGAAAGAGGAGGCAGAAAAGAACGGATGGCCACTGGATATTGAGGTAGGACTTATCGGGTCGTGTACCAATTCATCGTATGAAGATATCTCCCGTGCAGCTTCAGTTGTGGAAAATGCTTTGGCAGAAAATCTTGTTGCAAAGTCTGAGTTTAAGATAACTCCGGGATCAGAGCAGATAAGATCCATTACGGAACGTGACGGATACCTTGAATTATTCAGAAACATTGGAGGTGAAGTATTTGCAAATGCCTGTGGTCCCTGCATCGGTCAATGGGCACGAAAAGATGCAGAAGCAAAAAAGAGCAATTCGATAATTCATTCTTTTAACCGGAACTTTTCAAAACGAACCGACGGAAATCCAAATACAAATGCCTTTGTTGCCTCACCCGAAATTGTTACAGCTATTGCCATATCAGGAAAACTTACATTTAATCCTTTAACCGATACCCTTATTAACTCGAAAGGTAAAGAGGTGCGTCTGGCTGAACCTCAGGGTTTTGATCTTCCGCCGAAAGGTTTTGGTTCTGCTGAAAAAGGATATCAGAAACCGGATAAAAACAGTAACAGGAAAGCGATTAAAATTGCAGCAGACTCCGACAGGCTTCAGTTACTTACACCTTTCAGGGAATGGGATGGCAATAATCTTCATAACCTTCCATTACTCATTAAAGCCAAAGGGAAATGTACAACAGATCATATTTCAATGGCAGGATACTGGCTCAAATACCGCGGGCACCTGGAGAATATATCTGAAAATTATATGATTGGAGCTGTTAATGCGTTTAATGAACAGACCAACAATGTTATTAACCACCTCACAGGAGAATACGGGCCTGTTCCAACGGTTGCCAGGGCTTATCGCGATTCAGGCAGCGGATCAGCAGTAGTGGGAGAGGAGAATTTCGGTGAAGGATCTTCAAGGGAGCATGCGGCGATGGAGCCAAGGTTTCTTGGAGTAAAGGTGGTTCTGGTTAAATCATTTGCCAGAATACATGAAACCAATCTGAAGAAACAGGGGGTGCTCACATTGACCTTCATGAATAAAGAAGATTATGAAAAAATAAAACAGGATGACAAAATAGACATAACCGGTCTTGATAAATTTGCCACAGGAAGCAAGTTGAATATAATTCTGAATCATTCAAACGGAGAAATTGAAACTTTTCTGGCTAACCATTCATATAATGATTCACAGATTGAATGGTTTAAAGCAGGCAGTGCCTTGAATATCATAAGAAAAGCAAACCGCTGATTACTAAAAATAATAATGATACTTGTCTATTAATCAATTATAAAATATGATACCTGAAAAAATCAAATTAGCCGATGGTAAACTAATTGTTCCGGAGAATCCTATTATACCTTTTATTGAAGGAGACGGAATCGGACCCGACATCTGGAGAGCATCAGTCCGTGTTTTTGATGCTGCAGTTAATAAAGTGTATAACGGGAAAAGAAAAGTAGCATGGAAAGAGGTCCTTGCAGGCGAAAAAGCCTTTAAAAAGACTGGTAACTGGTTACCTGAAGAGACTCTGGCCGATTTCAGAGAGTATCTTGTAGGCATAAAAGGGCCGCTGACTACCCCAATAGGTGAAGGAATGCGTTCATTAAATGTTGCCTTGCGCCAGGTTCTCGATCTTTATACCTGTTACAGGCCTGTACGTTATTTCAAGGGTGTTCCCAGTCCTGTTAAACAGCCTGAGAAAGTTAATATGCATATTTTCAGGGAGAATACTGAAGATATCTATGCAGGTATCGAATTCATGAACGGTAAGCCTGAAACTGAAAAAATAAGACGATTTCTGATTGATGAGATGGGTGTAAAATCAATACGGTTTCCTTTAACCTCTTCGATAGGCATAAAACCTGTTTCCCTGGAAGGAAGTGAACGGCTTATACGACAGGCCGTAAAATATGCAATTAATAAGAAATTGCCATCAGTAACACTTGTACATAAAGGGAATATCATGAAGTTTACCGAGGGATCATTCATGAAATGGGGTTATGCTTTGGCTGAAAGAGAATTTGGAGATAAAGTATTTACATGGATGCAGCATAAACGTATCTCTGAAAAACAGGGTGCAGATATTGCTGACGATATGCTGAAACAGGCTGAAGCTGAAGGTAAGGTGATCATTAAAGATGTGATAGCTGATGCTTTCCTTCAACAGATTCTTACCCGGCCGGCTGAATATTCTGTAATAGCAACATTAAATCTGAACGGAGATTATATTTCTGATGCTCTTGCTGCTATCGTTGGCGGAATCGGAATTGCCCCTGGTGCGAATATTAATTATGAGACAGGCCATGCAATATTTGAAGCAACACATGGCACCGCTCCCAAATATGCTGACCAGGATAAAGTCAATCCGGGTTCTGTAATCCTCTCCGGTGCACTTATGTTTGATTATATGGGATGGGACAAAGTTGCCGATAGTATTTATGCCGGACTGGAACTTAGCATTCAACGCAAAAAAGTAACTTATGATTTTCATCGTTTGATGGAAAATGGAACATTATTAAAAACATCTGAATTTGCAGATTCAATAATCTCGAGCATTCAAAATCCATAATTATAAAAAATAATCGTTATGAAAGACAAACAATTCTTTTCTACTTTAGAGGAATCGGTAAAGAAATCTTGCCAGATTGATAATGAGTTATTTGAGAAATTTGACGTTAAACGCGGACTTCGAAACTCAGATGGTACAGGGGTATTGGTAGGGCTGACCAATATCGGCGAAGTAATGGGTTATAAAAAGGAAGATGGTAAAGTTGTTGCTATTCCCGGCAGGTTGCTTTACCGTGGTATTGATATAGAGAATATTACAGCTGGTTTTCAGAAAGATGACAGGCATGGTTTTGATGAAACTGTTTATTTATTATTAGTAGGTCATCTTCCTAACAAGGCTGAACTGGATGAGTTTACAGCTCATATGTCAGCGCTCCGTTCTTTACCCGATCATTTTGTAAAAGATATGATATTATCGCTCAAGGGTAAAGATGTTCTTAACATGCTTGCCAGATCTGTTCTGGGTTTATATACTCTTGATAAGAATCCGGATGATATTGCTCTTGACAATATGATCAGGCAGACATTAAATCTTATTGCCAAATTTCCTTCAATTATTGCTTATTCATATCAGGCTTTAAAGCATGCTTATCAGGGAAAAACATTATCCATTCGTCATCCTCAGGCAAACCTGAGTACTGCAGAGAATTTTCTTTATCTGATAAGAGGCGATTGTGCTGCTTATACCAAACTGGAATCTGACCTTCTTGACCTTGCACTTGTGCTTCATGCTGAACATGGCGGAGGTAATAACTCAACATTTACAATGAGAGTAACCAGCTCAACTGAAACAGATATTTATTCCGCAGTTACTTCTGCAATCGGTTCTCTTAAAGGGCCATTGCACGGAGGCGCCAATCTGAAAGTTCTGGAGATGATGGAAGATATGAAAAAGCAGGTTAAGAACTGGAGTAGTGAGCAGGAGGTTGAAGAGTATCTTTTGAAAGTTTTAAATAAAAAAGCCAATGATAACTCAGGGAAAATATATGGAATAGGGCATCCTGTTTATACTATTTCTGATCCTAGAGCTTCACTTTTGAAAGAGAAAGCAAGGGAGCTTGCCATAGAAAAGAGTCGTCTTGAAGAGTTTGAACTTTATGCTCTGGTTGAAAGACTTACTCCTGAAGTTTTCAGAGTTTTTAAAGGTGAGAAATCAACAAAAGTGGTTTGTATAAATGTAGATTATTACTCAGGCTTTGTTTATTCCTGCATCGGAATTCCAAAAGAGTTATATACGCCACTTTTTGCACTTGCAAGAGTTTCAGGATGGACAGCTCACCGTATTGAAGAACTTACTTTTTCTGCTAAACGGATTATCAGACCGGCATTTAAATATGTTTATGGTAATCGCGAATACATTCCAATTGCTGAACGGTTATCCAATTGATTATATGAGTGATACTGAAATTAATTATGATGTTCTTATTGTAGGCGGCGGCGTTGTGGGAACAGCGCTGCTTTACACACTAAGCAAATATACCGATATTAAGAGTATTGGATTAATAGAGAAGTACTCAGATTTCGGACTTGTAAACTCAGCTTCCACCAAAAATAGTCAGACACTCCATTTCGGCGATATTGAAACCAATTACACTTTCGAAAAGGCAAAAAGCGTAAAGCTTATGTCTGATATGGTAATGAAGTATCTTGAAAAGGAAAAACTGGAAAATATTGATACCAAACTGTTCAGTAAATACTCCAAGATGGTTCTTGCGGTTGGCAAAAATCAGTCAGAGGAGCTGAGTAAAAGGTTCTTATCATTCAGTAAGTTGTTTCCTAATCTGAAAATGATCTCAAGGGACGAAATAGGAAAAATCGAACCACGGGTTGTTGAAGGAAGAGATCCTGATCAGGAGATACTTGCTTTATTAACTGAAGATGGTTATACCGTTGATTTCAAAAGACTTTCCCATTCATTTGTGGATAATGCTAAAATTGAAAAACCTGATATAAATATTCAGCTCAATACAAAACTTCTGAAAATATCAAAAGGTAAAGATTGCTATATTGTTAAAACCAATAATGGAGAAATCAAGGCAACCGTGGTTGCTATAACTGCAGGTGGTCATAGCCTTATGATTGCAAAATCACTTGGTTATGGTATGGATCTATCGGTTTTATCAATGGCAGGTAGTTTCTATACTGCACCAAAGGTTCTCAATGGCAAGGTATATACCATACAGGTTGCAAAACTTCCTTTTGCTGCAATACATGGTGATCCTGAGGTTCATAATGAGAATATTACAAGATTCGGACCCACAGCAAAACCCATTTTTCAGTTAGAAAGACATAACAGTTCAACATTCCTGGAATACTGGAAAACATTTGGATTAGGGTTAAGCCCGATAATAAGTTTATTCAAAATAATTTTCGACAAGGTTCTGTTCGGGTATATTGTTGTAAATTTTCTCTATGATCTTCCTTTTATCGGCAAGCTGTTATTTGTCAGACAGATCCGGATGATTGTCCCTTCAATAAAGGTGAGTGAGCTCAAATATGCCAAGGGAATAGGTGGAACAAGGCCCCAGATTGTGAATAATACTACCCGCAAACTTGAAATGGGAGAAGCAAAACTGGCAGGTGACAAGATCATTTTTAACATAACTCCGTCACCGGGCGCTTCAACCTGTCTGGGAAATGCATATTCAGATACCTCTGAGATAATTAAGTTTCTGGATAACAGATATAAATTCAATAAAGAGGCATTCGAAAAAGACCTTATGTAAAAGTAAGGTCTTTATCTTTATTCCAACGGAGCTATATAAAAGTCAGGGAAAAACTTCTTTTCCATTTCAAAAGTATAACGCCCTTTCAGGGCTAGGTTTTTATCGGGTAGTCAACTACCACCGGTTTCACCGGTGTTTATTCATATTCAGCCACTCTGTGGCTTTAAATATATTATGTAAGATTCTAATATATAACTTATAAGTTTCTGATAATATATAAGTTATAAAATATTTCCATTAATCATTGGCGAGGAATCTCATGATCAATTTTTTTGAGAATATTATTGATTGCCGATGCTAATATAAAATTTAATCATACAGGTTATTCAGCCTTTTAGGGGTGTGTTATTAAGCCCCTGCGTATACCAATAATGCCAGCCCTGCCAGATAGGCCAGGAACATTAGAAGAACCAGGTTGTTAACAGATCGGGATGCACCCTTAAATTCTTTCCAGATAAAAACTCCCCATAAAGCTGCAATTAATGTTGCACCTTGTCCAAGTCCATAGGAGATTGCAAAACCGGCTTTCCCTGACGCAAGAATACTCATTGCCATGCCGATGTTCCATATAACCCCTCCCAGGATTCCTGTAAGATGCACTCCGAAGCTGCCTTTTGCATAATCCCTGAATGTAAGAGGATCTCCATCAAAAGGTCTCTTCATTATAAGGTAGTTAAAGAGAAAATTACTTATCAGGACACCCGTGGCAAAAAAGAAAATTGCGCTGTAGGGGGTCAGCTTTCCTGCTTCAGGTATCTCAAAGCTGGTTACCATAGAGCTGGCAACAAACCGGTAAAAGAGTGACATAAGAACACCTGCCGCTACTGATAATATTATTCCCTTACCTGAGACTTTTTTTAAAGTTGCGCTGTGCTTTTTATAAGCAATAGCATCAATGATAATTGCTACGACAATAAGTGCTACTCCGCCAAAAAGCCACATTGCATTGCCCTGTGGCGCAAAAAGATAATTAATAATAACACCTAGTGCCAGAGCAATTCCAACACCAACCGGAAATGCCACAGCCATACCTGCTATTGCCATTGCTGCGACAAGAAGAATATTGGAAGCGTTGAATATTATTCCTCCCAGAAATGCGTTAAGGATGTTTCCTGGGTCTGCCTGACAGATATCCTCAATAAAACCACGTCCGTTTTCGCCGTTGCTTCCCAGAGTAAAGCCAAGTAAGAGTGAAAACAGAAGAATCCCAAGGACATAATCCCAGTAGAACAGTTCAAAGCGCCATGATTTTCCTGCAAGTTTCTGGGTATTGCCCCATGAACCCCAGCACATCATTGTTACTATGCAGAGGATTATCGCCAACGAATAACTTTGTGGTATAAACATTTCTTATGGTTTTAAAATTAATTATGCTTAGCTGCTCCATTGTCTTATTTCTCAAATGAAAATTTAAAATTCTCATTTTTCTTAGGGGCTGTTTTGAAGATTACAGCTGAAGTTATATAGACTCTGTTCCCTGCCGATTCCGGTCGTTTTTCTCCTTTTACAACCAGTCTGATTTTATGATCTCCTGGTTTAAGGTTAAGAATGTGCCAGATACTTTCTGTGTGCTGCTGATTTGCAAAATTGTAATAAGTATCAATTGTGCGATGCAGATTGCCATCAACGTATATATCAGCTTTTCCACCGTCTTTATACCAGTTGCCATCAATGGAGATTCCTGTTCCTGAAAAACTAATTTCAAGTTCGTCGCCTGCATTTTCTGAGTAAAAGGATTGTTTTATCAGCTTATTATCACGGTTTGAAGTAACTTCGAATGGTTTCCATTTTCCACTGAATTTCCATCCGTTCTCCTCAAAAACTGAAACTCTTTTATCAAAGACTACATCAGGGAATGAGACCTCATTCTTTGGAGCAAGAGGAAGCTGGGTTTTTACCATTATCTTCTTTTCTGTAACGGTACCACCATCTTTTACAATAAGATCAAGGGCATACTTTTCTGTTGAGCTTACAGCAGTATTAAATGAATAGGTTGTATTGATAAACAGAGAATCGCCCATAGATTTTACCCCTGCCTGCATATTCTCAGGAAGACCGGTAAATCCTTTCATAACTCCCAGAACAGCAAGAGCATTGGAAGGGTTACAGTCAGAATCCTGACCGCACCGTGTAGTTATTTCCAGCGTTTTTGCAGGGTCGCCTTCACCATACAGCAAACCCATTACAATATAGGCTCCGTTCAGTTTTGCATCGATGTTAAAATCAGTGCCGGCTCCGTCACCACATATATCAACATCACCCCATTTGTCTTCCAGTTCTTTCCATGTTTTCTTCCAGTCTGACGGATAATATGCGTAAAGTTTAATTACATCCTTTACGATTTTATAATAATCGCTTTCAGCGGGAATGGATTGGAGAGCCTTTTCAATAACCTTCATTCTGTCAGATTCAAAATATGCTTCGGAGTATAGCGCCGCAACAAATATTCCACCATAAACACCATCTCCGTAATTCATTATCCGGCCAATCTTATCTGCAATTTGCGAGGCAGTCTGAGGCATTCCCGGGCACATGAATCCAATATAATCGGCTTCAATCTGGAAATCAATATCATCTGCATGCAGATTATATTCAGGGGTTCCGGAAAGGGGGGCGAAGATGCTGTCGTAATAATTCTTTCTTGCCTGCATATTGGCATGCCATAACGGATAACCTGCCTTGGCAAACATCTCCTGATATTTTTTTGAAGGTGCATCAATACCATATTTATCCATCGACATCAGAAAGGTCAGTTGTACATAGATATCATCCTGCCACATGCTTCCTGTGATATCGGCAGGTTTCCATGTTATTGAATCTTCGTAAATCCTGCTTTTTGCCCGGAATTCAGTAGGAGCACCGTAGGTCACGCCTATCATCTTACCGGCCCAGCCACCTGCTATTTTGTCTTTCAGAACTTCAGGAGTTATAGTCCTGAACCCTTCTGTTGAGTTTTTACATGAAAAGGCAAACAGAAGGATTATTGAAAAAGATGTCAGGAAAGATCTGTTTTTCATCAGCACAAATTTATTTTTAACAGGATGGATGGAGCTCGCATGTTGATTTTGTTCATGCAATTCTGAGTTATTTGTTGAACATACTCGTTTCATATCGTCGGATTTAATTGTTTGGTAATAAGTGGTTTGTGGGCTCAACTAAGCAATAAAGAGATAAAACAGGACCAAACGTGATATTTACTATTTTACAGGCTGATGCATCATTCTGTTTTCAATAAACAGACTCATCTCATCAACAGACATTTTTTGTTTTACATAAACATGGTTCCCTGAGGGGTTATCTTCCCATTTGTTGCTTCCGTCTTTATTTACAATGATTTTTCCCCTAACAGTATCAAAGAAGTCTTCGGTGCCGTAAACACCAATAAGCACAGCTGTTTCATCCCAGCTCATTCTTCCGTTTTTATCTTCGGCAGAGAGAGGAATACTTATTCTGAATACATCCTTCACGGGGCTGTTTTTTATTTCAGATTTTATCAGCCTAAGTCCGGTGCGGATCTCCCAGCCTATCTCAAATCCGGTTAAGATTATCTCTCCGGGCCAGTTATTGAAGACATATTCCGATGCTGTTGAGTCCATAAAAACATTGAATTCCCTCCCTTCAGGAAATTTTCCTGCCATGGAAACAAGTTTTTTTATCTTTTTTGAAACCAGATCCTTTCCTGACAGAGGAGAAATATTATCAGCTTGCGATTTAAGCAGATTGCTCAGATTGGTTAAGAATCCGACAGTAACAATTGTTACGCTATTATCAGGTTGCGAAGTAAGGATTTTCCGGTAAACAGTTATAGCGTCCATTGCGTCAGATGTTGCAGTTAATTTATGTGGATATCCTGCAACTATTGAATCGGCCCAATGGTAAGGCGATCCTATATTTACCCCATCTGTTTTCGGAGCGCCGACAGGTATCTCAGGGCGTCCGAAATATGTATTAATCACCTCTATTGAAGGTGCAACAAGTTCGTGTTTATTTGATGCAACAGTGGCAAGGATTTCAACTTTTCCGCTGTCAGCCATTGCATGTAGAAACGCAAGTGCTCCTACATCGTCATAATCAGGACCGAGATCGCTGTCGAAAATGATACCGGCCGGTTTGTTTTGTTTTGCACTATCCGGATTTGCACAGCCAGAAAAAATCAGAAGAATTAATAATGCAATCTGTGGAATTAGTTTCATAATTAATCTTGGTTTATGGTTTATTTGATTGGCTCAATCTCTTCAGGTGAGAATTTCTTTTCTGTAAGGTGCAGAGGCCTGGGCGCCCATACGGGTAACTGAAACCGAGGCAGCTTTATTCGCAAAAACGATGGCATCCTTAAGTAGTTTTCCTTCTGAAATGGCAACGGCCAATGCCCCATTGAACACATCACCGGCAGCAGTAGTATCAATTGCTTTTACAGGTATAACCGGAATCATTTCAGTTAAATCTTCTGAAGAGAGATATGCACCTGAAGCACCCATGGTTATGATCACATTCTTAACCCCTCTGTTTCTGAGGTTTGAGGCTGCTTGTTCCGCAGTGGCAGAATCAACAACTTTTATTCCTGTTAAAATTTCAGCCTCTGTTTCGTTTGGGGTAATGAGGTAAAGACAACTTAACAAATCATCAGATAACTGTAGGGCAGGAGCAGGGTTTAGAATTACCCTGCTGCCCTTTTTTACTGCTTTTAGTGCAGCATATTTCACAGTATCGACCGGAATTTCAAGCTGCATAAGGAAAATATCTGAAAGGTCTGTATCAAATATTTCATCATTAATATCAGCTGGTGAGAGGGTGCCATTCGACCCGGAAGCAACAACGATGCAATTTTCCCCCTCGTCATCAACATTAATCAAGGCAACTCCGGATGGATTTTGAGGATCCGTAATAATGTAATTTGAGTTAATATTCTCATTTATAAACTGTTGAATAGCTCCGGCGCCAAACATGTCGTTCCCGGTTTTTGTAACAAATGTTACATTTCCTTTAAGTCTGGCAGCAGAAACAGCCTGATTGGCTCCTTTACCGCCGGGATTCATAAAGAAAACACCTCCGAGAATGGTCTCCCCCGGCACCGGAAGTTTTTTTGATTTTATCACCATATCGGTGTTTGAACTTCCGATGACTATTATTTTGCTCATAGATGATCAGTTCATTATAAAAACAAACAGATTTAATCGACTTTTACTTTAATTACCACTTTCTTAACAGCTGCAGGTATGTCCCCCGGAGCGATTTTTGGCTGGTGAGCATCCTCAGGAAAAAATATGCCGTATGAGCCTTTTTTAAGAGTTACATAATCACCATCGCCACTCAGGAAAGCAACATCTTTTTCAGGATTGTATTCAGTTGTTACTTTCATATCATCAATATTGGTGAAACCAATCTGTTCAATACCTTCAGCAATATACTGGATATCAATATATTTACGGTGGCATTCCCATTTCCCCTGTTCTTTAACCAAAGAATCATAAGCCTGTACAAGAACAAAAAGATTGGCACCGTCGAGTTCATAGCGGCCTGGTTCCATGGTAGAAAAATCTGTTTTTGCAATATATTCAAGTGCAGTTTTTAACCTTGGTGATATTGCGGTATATAGATCTCTGTTTTTCAATATATCAGCTATCATTTTTCTTTTTATTAAATTATTAAAACTATTTTACCAAAAGATATTCTTTTATCAGATTCTTACAGGGTAGAGCAGCCTTAGTTTTTGTACCAGAACAACCGCATCGTGTACATCCTGTTCAATCTGTTTGAAGTTTTTAGCTTTAACGAGATCTGATTTAATTAGTTGCGATCCCATTCCACAACATACTGCCCCTGCCTTAAACCATTCAGTAAGATTTGCTTCCGTAGGTTCAACACCTCCTGTTGGCATTATCTGTGTCCATGGCATTGGGCCTTTAACGGCAGCAATAAACTTAGGACCGCCAACCTGTGATCCGGGGAATATTTTTACGATCTCAGCGCCAAGAGATTCTGCTCTTGAGATCTCGGTAGCAGATCCGCAACCGGGTGACCAAAGGATTTTTCTCCTGTTGAGAACATCAGCCATATCTTCATTAAGTATAGGAGATACTATAAAGTTTGACCCGAGCTGAGCATAAAGGACAGCTGTAGGGGCGTCGATTACAGAACCTGTTCCCATTATCATGTCAGGAAACTCAGCTGCAGCATATTTGTTGATCTGTTCAAATATTACATGGGCATATTCTCCCCTGTTTGTAAACTCGAACAGTCTTATTCCTCCGTTATAACATGCTTCTATCACTTTTTTGCACACTTCCACATCACTGTGAAAAAACACCGGGATCATTCCGGACTCAGCCATTTTAAGAGCTACTTGTATTCTTGTGAATCTTGCCATATTATTTATTATTAATCTTAAGGTTATTATTACTGTTTATAATCCGCTAACTATTCTTTCTGATATTTATCTTGATACACGTCCTGAGCCATCGCCACCCATAAGAGTTTCTACTTCCTTGACAGTTACAAGATTAAAGTCTCCGATAATTGTATGTTTAAGACACGATGCAGCCACGGCAAAATCAAGTGCACGCTGATCATCACCGGCAAAGGTAACCAGACCATAGATCAGACCGGCCATAAAGGAGTCGCCTCCGCCTACTCTGTCAACGATATGTGTAATATCGTATTCCGGAGCTTCAAACAGTTTCTTTCCATCAAACAGAACGCCCGACCAGGTATTGTGATTTGCATTTACCGAACCACGGAGAGTAACAATAACCTTTTTAGCCCTTGGGAATTTTGCCATCATCTGGAGGCAAACAGATTCATAGGCAGCAGCTTCGACATGTCCGCTTGTAACATCAATACCTTCAGGATGAATCCCGAACACCATTGCGGCATCCTCTTCATTCCCGAGAATAATATCGCAACCCGCAACCAGATCAGGCATTACTTCTGAAGCTTTTTTACCCCATTTCCAGAGGTTTTTTCTGAAATTCAGATCGGTAGAAACAGTAATACCTTTTTTATTTGCAGCTGCGATGGCTTCCTTACAGGCAAGAGCAGCTCCTTCAGAAATTGCCGGAGTTATTCCTGTCCAGTGAAACCAGGTTACACCTTCAAAAACGGAATCCCAGTTTACCATACCCGGCTGGATTCCCGCTATGGCAGAATTAGCCCGGTCGTAAATTACTTTGCTTGCACGTGCAACAGCACCGTTTTCAAGGAAGTAGATCCCAACCCTGTCTCCTCCGAAAATGATTTTATCGGTACCGACATTATATTTGCGAAGATCCATCAGACATGACTCGGCGATATCATTTTTCGGGAGACGTGTTACATAATCAACCTTTAGTCCAAAGTTGGCCAGCGAAACGGCCACATTGGCTTCACCTCCGCCAAATGAGGCGTTAAATTGTCTGGCCTGACTGAAGCGTTCAAAACCTGGGGGAACTAGCCTTAGCATTATTTCTCCGAATGTTACAATTCTGTTATCCATAGATATGATGTTTTTGAGTTAATAGTGATTAAATTATCTTGATTAAAATTTATAATTTCAGTATTTCTAAATCTTTTATTTCGCAGCAGTTTCCTTAAGTTTTTCTTCATCATTTGCAGGTTTGGTTCTCCACCAGCTGGCAAGTGTGGAGCCGGTAACATTCATTAGCGGCCCGTAAACAGCAGGAGCAAGTCCAACGGTTGCAATATTTCCTATAGACATTGCCAATCCTGATGCCAGCCCTGCATTTGGCATTCCGACCTCAAAGGCAATGGTTCTCCTGTCCTGTTCCGGCATCTTGAATAACCATGCCAGTCCGTATCCGAATGCATACCCTGCAAGGTTATGAATAATAACAAGTATGAGAAGCAATGCACCTACTGACATTAAACTGTTACGTCCTGCAGATGTTATAACTGTTACTATTACTGCAATTCCGACCATGGAAAGCATTGACAACACTTTCTTTATTATTTTAATGTCACCTTTAAGAGCTTTTTGCAAAATAGCTGCAACAATAGCCGGGAGTATTAAGAAAATTCCAAGAGATATTGAAGTTGAAATAAGATACCCTGTGAAATCTGCATTTTTTACTTTCATACTGATAAGGTTAGCAAGAAGGATAATCACAAAGTAGGAAGCCATTTGAATTATTTTTGAGCGTTTGGGTTCCTTGCCAATAAAGAAAAGATTGAAAATAAAACCTGCTATGATCGGGAGGATCATCATCTGAAAAATATCAAACATCATTTTCCAGACATCAACGGCAATGTACTGCCCACCGATAATTTTCATCAGGAAAGGTGTTAAGAAAGGAGAAAGGATTGTTGTTGTGGCGCCGATTGTAACTGCAAGGGCGAGATTGGCATTTGCCAGCAGCGACATTACGTTTGATGCCAGTCCGCTTGGAACACATCCGATCAGTATAATACCTGCAGCTATCTCAGGTGGAAATTTGAAAACAAAAGTTATTACAAGTGCAAGAAGTGGCATTATCGTGTAGTGTCCGATAACACCTATTGCAACTCCTTTTGGCATTTTAATAATACCGGTGAAATCATTAAGGCTCATCTGTGCACCCATCCCAAACATAATGATCTGGAGAAGAGGCGTTATTAGGGTTTTAAACTGGAAGTTACTACCAGAGTCATAGAAATTAGAAGAGACAAAGAACTGAGGATAGTACAAAGCAGCTGTAACCGCAGTAAACATCCACATTGTAAACGACAATCCTTTTACTGCCTGAAATCCTTTTACCGTAAAAGAGAGTGTTATAAAGAAAATGAGAACCAGCGGCCCTGCACTTGAAATATTCCCGGTAAGGGCCATTACAAGAATTATGATAAATAATAATGCAGCAAACCCCAATGCTGTTTTGTAGACGTTGATTTTTTTCATATTAAAGAGATTAGAATGTGTTATAATTATGTTTCATTAATTGCCACCCTATAAACTATTTTCTTCAATTCAGGTGTCTGAGACAAATATAATATATGCTTTTTAAAAAGCCTAATTTAAATTTTCTCTTCTCTATTTGTATAAGCTTGAAGAACAATGAATTAATATATTTTAACATTTGAGAGTCAATTTTTTTTTAACAGTTTGAAAAATCAAACCTTTTATAGCTTTTCTATAAGCTTTTCACTTTGATTGTTTCTTCTCTATTTTGTCTCCGCTTGTCCTGGATAAAATAATCTTCACTAACTGCCCGCGGCTCTTATAACTTCATTTTTATTTATTGAACTCAACCTCCATCTCAGAGTTCATGGGAAAAGTTATTCTTTATCGGGCCATCTCATCTTATACTAACCTGATTAATTCATAAACTTTAAATTAAGCATAATTTTTCACTTTTGTGGGTATCATTATCCTGCATGTTGGATATTTCAGTGATGTTGACCCTCCAAAACGGCTATGGTTTCAAACCATAATACTTAGAATC
>CAIJYD010000096.1 GCA_903824785.1 uncultured Bacteroidota bacterium | reverse complement strand
CCGTACATATCCCATAACGATTCAACTTTCGGAAGAAGGTCGTTGATAAGTGAAGGAAGGATTGCTTCGCCACCGCATAATGCCTTCAGGTTCTTTTTCCCTTTCCAGCCGCTGCCAAGAAGAATGTTCCAGGTGGCAGGTGTTGCCTGCATTACGGTAATATCATTAATATCAAGCAGCTCTGACAGCTTCGGACCATCAAATATATCATCAGTGTTTGCAACGATCAGTTCTGCGCCAACGGACAGCGGAAGGAAAACCTCGAGTACCGATATATCGAACGAAAGTGTTGTAACTGCAAGTAATCGGTCATCTTTCGAAAAGCCAGGTTTCTTTGACATGCTGTTAAGAAAATTCACAACAGCCTGGTGATGAACCTTTACACCTTTTGGTTTTCCGGTTGACCCCGATGTGTAAATCATATACGCAAGCGACTGCGTATCTATCCTGACATCAGGATTTTCTGTGCTGCATTCACTGATCCTGCTTATGTCTGAATCGGTCAAAACAATTGATGTGCTGTTGAACTGACCGAACCGGGATTTCAGAGAACTCTGGGAGATAAGAACTTTAGCACCAGAGTCTTCATACATATAGCTGATGCGGTCGTCAGGAAACATAGGATCCATCGGCAGATAACAGCATCCGGACTTAAGAACACCAAGCACGGAGACAACCATATCAGCAGATCGCTCCAGACAGATCCCCACCACATCGCCGCCGATTACTCCAAGTGAGATCAGATGGTGTGCAACCTGATTTGACTGATCATTTAATTCCTTGTAAGTAAGAGTTGTAGTTCCTGAAAGAATTGCTCTCTTTGCCGGGATTAATAAAGCCTGTTTCTCAAAAAGAGCCGGAATTAAACAATCCGGAAAAGCTGATTCTGTATTATTGAATTCAGCAAGCTTACTCTTATCGTTTTCTGAAATTATTGAAAGACCGGAGATAGCCTGATCCGGATTATCAAGCAGATTATTAAGAATAACCCTGAACTGTTTTTCAAGTCTTTCTATAAATTCTTTTGTATAAGATTCTCCGTTGTATTTGAACTTTATGAACAACTCTTTATCCGGAACTATCATCAATGAAAACTCATAGTTCAGTTGTTCAAATATTTCGACACTACCGGCTTCCACTTTAATTAATTCTTCAGTGCTTTCTTCTATCTCTGATCGGTTTTCCGAAATCGGGTAATTTTCAAATATCAATAAGTGATCGAGCAAGCCTGATCCAATCCAGCTTAAACTTTGTACCTCCGCCAGATTCAAATGATGATAAGGTTCTCCTGTAATAAATGATTGCTGAACACTGCGGATCAAATCACCAAATCGTGTTTCCGGTTGGTATGTTATACGCTGAGGAACAGTGTTAATGAACAGACCTACCATTTCCTGAACACCCTTCAGCATAGAAGGCCTGCCGGAGACTACCGATCCAAAAACCACATCATTGGTATTATTGTATCTGCTAAGCAATACTCCCCATACACATTGAATAACAGTATTGAGCGTGCACCTGCTTTTTACAGCAGTACTCTGAAGCTTTTTTGTAATTTCTTCCGATAAGAAAAACTCATGGTTAATTACACTGATTGTATCTCTGTTTCTATTAACCTTATCAGCCGGAATACCTGACAATGAGTCGTAACCATCAAGGTATTCGCGCCAGTAACTCTTGCACGATTCCACATCAAACTTTGACAACCATGATATGTAATCTGAGAATGGTTTTAATAGAGGCAATTTAACCTCTGATGCTTTTAACTTGCTTTCATATAGCATGTTAAATTCAGCCATCAGTGCGTTAAAACTCCATCCGTCCAGAATAAGGTGATGATTACTCCAGACTTTCTCGTGTTCCTTTTCCGATAAACGAAGTATAGTTAGTCTTATCAACTGACCTTTAGCCAGATCAAAACCTTCACTACGGTCTTTCAACCGGTATTCTTTTAAATAAGTTTGCTGTTCTTCTTTGCTTTTTGAGCTGAGATCAATAAACCGGAAATCAGGTTTTGTTTCTGCCCGAACTATTTGTAAAAAATCGGAGCCCACATCATTACGGAATATTGTTCTTAGAACAGCATGACGGGTAATGAGTTCTTTGTAGCTCTCCTCTGCCTTTAATATATCAAGTTTGCCGGTGACCCTGTAACCAAGCTGAACAAAATACGCACTGCTATTCGGATCGGACAATGACAGATAATAGAGGCCCTCCTGCATTGGACTAAGACCATAAATATCTTCAATTTTACCGTACTCCTGTTCTAATGCAATTATCTTATCAATGGTTAATCGTTTAAAAGTAAAATCACCCGGCACAGTAATACGGCTCTTGTTCATTGATAATAGCTCTGCGAGACTTAACAGCTCAGCTTTGTATTGAACCATTATGGCATCCAAGGTTTCCTTATCATATCGCTGTCTGCTATACTTAATGGTCATACTCAGCCGGCCATCAATAGTCTTGCCGGTAACGTCCATTTCAACATCACGTTGTAAGCTCAAAGCAACATCACTGCCTTGTTTAAGGTCAGACAGGGTATACAGAAAAGAATCATCTGAAGAATGACTCCTTTCAAACTCTCCTAAATAATTAAAAAGAATCTGCGCCTGATTTGGCGAATAGTCTAACCGGAGCTTTGACAAATATTTTATGAGTCCATAGCCTACCCCTTTATTTGGAACTAACTTTAACGCTTCGTCCAGTGTCAATACAGCTGCCACATCTGAAATACCGGTTGCTTTAAGTTCCATTATCACAGGATATATGCAGGTAAACCACCCTACTGTCCGGCTGATATCCACATTATCCACAAAATCTTCCCTGCCGTGTCCTTCTAAATTAATTTTTATGGAATGCATCCCAAATATTTTCTGCAGGCTTTGCCCTAAAGCAGCTAATAATAAAGTGTTGATTTCGACCTTGTTTTTACCATTTAAACAGGTTTGAACAAATGCCGTCTCCTGCTGGCTTAAAGTAAAGCCGGAGTTTTCAATATCGAGAAACAGGTTACTTCCTTCCGTACGCTCTACCGGAAGAATATCTGTTATTATACTTTCCTGTTCCTGCCAGTAATCAAATTCCTGCTTTAATGCATAATCGTCAACATAAGCGTCATTTTTTTGCATCCAGTATTGAAAACTGTCACTTTTTGCCGGTAATGATAATCTCTTACCAGTTCGGTGCTGCTGCAAAAGCATTGATATATCATCGAATAATATTCTCCATGATACAAGGTCTATAACCAGATGATGAATTGTTATTAATAATCTGTCTCCGTCATCCATTTGAAACAACCCGAGTTTCAATAATGGCCCCTGCTCAATTTCAATTGATGATTTTAAGCTGACAGAAAGTTTTTCTAATTGGCTGAAATCCTCTTTTTCATTTCTTAAATCATATTTCTGAAATTCAAAAAGAGAAACATCAAGTCCACGGTTTACCTGTTTCCAGATCCCCCCTTTCTTTCTGTAAACCATCCGAAGGGCATCATGATGCTCTCCTATCTTAGTGAAAACCACTTCAACTTCTTCTCTTGTAATACCTTCCTTAAAATGAAGCAAAAAGGATTGGTTATAGTGGTTCAACTCTTTTGTTTGTACGTCAGCAAAATCATACTTGAAAAACTCCTGCTGAACCGGGTTTAGAACCACTTCGCCGGTAACCGTCTTCTGATCTATTATTCTGCTCAATTCCTTAGCTTTGGATGCCATTGCCTCCAACACGCTATGGTTCATTACCTCAGATATCTTTAATTCATATCCGGCACTACGCATCCTCGATACAACCTGAATGGATTTGATGCTATCTCCACCCATATCAAAAAAATCAGCCTTGACACTTATCTTTTCTTCTGAGATCCTTAACACCTCACTCCAGGTCTTTACCAATGCTATTTCTATTGGTGTTGAAGGAGCAATGTATTGTAACAAATCAATACCAAAGTCATCAGGCAATAACAAAGCCTTTCTGTCAATTTTCCCGTTAATATTCCGGGGAAAACCATGCATAAGTTTGTATGCTGATGGAAGCATATAAGAAGGCAGTTTTTCTTTTACCAGTATGCTGATCTCTTTAGAATCAAGATTAAAAGTTTCCGGAACATTCAGGAAGGCAACTAACACAGACTCTCCACCTTCGATTCTTACAGGCTTGATAATGGCTTCAATAACTCCATCTATTTCTGAAATAACAGACTCAATTTCTCCCAGTTCTACCCGGAATCCCCTTATTTTTAATTGATTATCTATTCTTCCATGAAACTCTATATTTCCATCAGGTAACAACCTCCCAAAATCTCCTGTCTTGTAGATTCTTTCTCCCGGCTTATGCGGATGTTCAATAAAACTTGTTCTATTCAGATCATCTCTGTTGAGATATCCCATGGATAGTCCATCGCCACCTACATAAAGCTCACCTATTATCCCAACAGGCTGGTAATTCATATCCTTATCAAAAATATAAGCTGTAGAGTTGCTTATGGGTTTTCCAATTGGAATATTATGTGCAAAATCCCGGTCTACCTTATATGCTATTGAAGTACATGAATTTTCAGTAGGTCCATATGCATTAATTATTGAAAGGTCAGGGTTCTCTTTTCTTACCTTGTTAATATGAGGTGCAGACAAAACGTCTCCTCCAACTATTAATGTTTTTACCTTATTAAATATGTCAGCACCTGACTCTGCTATCTGGGTAAGAACTGCTGAAGGAAGGTCAACATAAGTAATTCTGTGTTTTGCTAAATAAGCTCCAAATGCATGAACATCAAGAAGAGTATCTTTATCAATAAGATACAGCGTTCCCCCATTCAGTAACGCTCCCCAGATCTCTGATGTTGACGCATCAAAAACAAATGTATTAGCCTGAAGTACCCTGTCTTCTGAAGTAAAATGTATATAATTGGTATTCCGGACAAGTCTGACAACACCTTTTTGTGGTATGGGAATTCCTTTAGGTGCCCCTGTGGTACCAGATGTGTACATTATGTATGCCAGATCAGAAGAGCTGTTTAAGATCCCGGTAATCGGTTCATTGTTTCCTGATGCGATGCAGGAATCCAGACTTAACTTCAAAGCCCCGTCAATGGTTATATCATTGTACTTGTCCTGAATTAAAATAATTTTACAGCCGGAATCATTCAGGATGAAATTTATTCTTTGCTCAGGATATTCCGGAGCTATCGGCACATAACCTCCTCCGGCTTTAAGAATTCCAAGGATCCCGATAATCGTGTCAATGGTTCTGTCTGCAAGTATTGCAACAGGTGTATTTACTTTTACCCCTGCCGCCCTTAAAATTCCTGATAATTGAGTTGCCTTCTCATTTAATCTTTCATACGTTATTGTGTTTTCTTCATAAAAGAGAGCTGTTTTATCAGGGAAAAGACTTACTTGTTCTTCAAATAGCTGAGCTATGGTTTTATCTTTTGGATAGCTTGTCTGATTATTGTTTATAGACTCAATTATTTTTTCATCCTCTGCTGATATTAAAGAAAAATCAGATAAGTTAAGATCCGGATTCTCAGCCAAAGACTTAATCAAATGAACAAAAGAGTCTCTTAGTCTGATAATTGTGTCATGTTTAATAATATCAATATTGTATTCGATCTCCCCTTCTATCTTATTCTCATTTTCCCACATATTGAAATTAATATCAAAAGGAGAAACACAATTATTCAACGTTACCCTTTTTCCGGGAATGGTCCCCAGATCCATTGGGATAGTGAAATTATTTAACCATGAAAATGAAATCTGAAAAAATGGATTTATGCCGGCAACTCTCTCAGGTTTAACGGCTTCTACAATTCTCTCTAATGGAAGCTTTGAGTGCTGAACCGCTCTCTTCATAACCTCAGATGCACTTTGGATATGCTCTTTGAATTTATTCCCTCCATTAATCAGCATCCTGACAACGACGGTATTTACAAAAAATCCGAATATTTTGAATGAAGGAAATGACCGGCGGGTTGAAACAGGAACCCCAATGCAAATATCGTTTTCTCCTGTATATTTCTGAAAAAGCACGCCAAGAGCGGATAACAGGATATTAAAGAGGGAGGTTCCTGTCTCTTTGCTTAGCTCTCTTAATTTCCCGGTGAGTTCCTTTGGAATCTCAAATGGTACCATGCATCCGATACCTAAGGAGTGACTTTTTCTGGGATAATCATAAGGGAATTTTAATTCAGTGGGGCAATCTTTTAAATTATTGGTCCAGAAACTAACAAGTTCTTCTTCCATATCAGGAGCTAATCTCTCCTTTTCCAACTCTGCGAAATCGTAACTATGAAAATTCAATTGCTCAAGCGATTCAACATTACCAAATATGATATTGCTGTATATCCTGCTAAGTTCCTGAACAAATATTTTTCGTGAAAAACCATCAAAAATAAGATGATGTATTGCAGCATAAAAGAAAAAGGTCTTCTCATCCTCCTTAAACAGGTAAAGCCGGAACAGAGGTCCTTTCTCCAAATCAAAACTTTTTCTTGAATCATCTCCTGCGAATGAAAAAATCTGTTCCCTGCGTGAATGAGCAGGGGAGCCTGAATAATCAAGAAACTCAATAACTACAGGCATCTGTGCAATCTCAATGTATGGAGAACCCTCACTTTCCTTAAATAGTGAAAACATTGTGTGGTGCCTTTCAAAGAGGAGTTTAATACTTGAATTAAACACTTGAATATCTAATTCACCCTCAATGTGATATGTCAGGATTATATTATAGGAAGGGTTTTCTTTATCCAGTTGTGATATTATCCATAGCCGCTGCTGATTTGACGACAGAGGAAGATGTGTATGATCAGATATATGAATTAAGCTTTTCATTTTATTTGAAGTTCATTTCCAAAAAGGCAATTATGACAGATATTTATCATTTCAGGCGAAATCCTGGGTCTGCGTTATATTAATTGATTCTCAGTTAAAGAACCTGTAATTAACTCCATTATTGAAGTGATAGATTTGAATAGATTGTTTTACCGGATGCATTTTTCGGAATCTCATCTATTATCTCTATTTCAATGGCTTTGTGAAATAATCCGGTTTTATCAACAACATAGTTATGAATTTGATCTTTCTTATTTCTATCCGTGATATAAATTTTCATCATTTCGTCATTACCTGTACAAATACAATCAATATCAAAAACTGATTTAACGATCTGTTCTGTTTCATCCAGACTTATTCTGAAACCATAAAGCTTAAGAAATCTGCTTAAGCGTCCAATAATATAATAATAACCCTCTGCATCTCTTTTTGCAATGTCACCCGTAAACAGAACTCCATTATTCTCATCACCTTTAATTAAATCTTCTCCGGTTAGTGCATATCCAAGAGTAACATTTGGTCCGCGATAGACCATCTCTCCGGAAGCTTCGGTTTCAACAATTTCCTCTCCGTTTTCATTAATCAGAGAAAGTTCCCCATTCGGTATGGCCTTTCCTATGCTCCCCGGTTTTGCTAAAGCCATATCGGCAGGTAAGAAAGCCATTCTTGCAGTTCCTTCAGTCTGTCCGTAGGTTGCTATAAATTTCCGTCCTGTTCTGTGTGCATATTCTGCAAATTCCAGAAATAACTTGTTGCTTAATTTTCCGCCACCCTGCGTAAGAAGTTTCAGGTCAGGTAAATCCATGCCAGTAAAACGCAACTTTGATAATACTTCAAAGCTATAAGGGACCCCTGTAAAACTGGTTGCCCTATGCTCCTTTAAGAAACTCCAGAAACTCTTATCTGTCAAAGTTCCATTCACCAATAAAACTGCAGAGCCGGCAAAAAGGTGACTGGTTATCACGGAAAGCCCCATGGTATATTGCATGGGTAAAATTGCAATTGCCCTTTCAACCGGGCTTAATTCAAAAAAAGCTGCAACGTTGCGTGCGTTTTCTTCAACATTAGAATAACTATGTCTTACTAACTTGGGGCTACCGGTCGATCCTGAGGTAGTCAGAAGAAGAGAAAGATTATCATTAAGCTGAAAAGCCTCCATTCCTGTTTTCAGAAGTACATAATCAAACTTTCTGAATGAAAAATCGTAGTTAAAATCTCCTGATAATCTTTCGGGAAGCCATAAATATTCAGGTCTGTATAGATTGATTAACTTATCCAGCACTTCTTTGTCGGTCTTACTGCTCAACAATAGTGGAACCACTTTAACTGAAAGGGAAGCAACATAACCTGCTAAAGAACCAATGGTGTTCTCCGACAAGATGAAAATTAAGGTTCTCTTATTGATTGCTGAATAAAACTCATTTGCGAAACCATTCAATTCACCATAAGAGATCTGCATTCCTGTGCTATCGACAGCAGCTATTGATGATGATTTTTTTTTATCCAGATCAAGAAACATCTCTTCTCAAATCTTTAAATAATACTGCATCCATCCACACCTAATATTTGCCCAGAAATGTACTCCGACAAATCAGATCCCAGAAAAACAGATGCGTTTGCGATATCAACAGGTTTTCCCAGTCTGCCCATCCCAATATTGGATAGCCGCTCTAAAAAACTCTTATCAGAATCCGCGCTGCACATTTCTGTGTCGACCATCCCCGGGGCAATTGAATTGACTCTTATATTCTGAGATGCCAGTTCTTTTGCAGCAGACTTTGTTAATGAAATAACAGCGCCTTTTGTTGCAGAATAAGCCAGCTGACCTGTTATCCCTTTTACGCCAACTATGCTTGAGATGTTAATAATAGAGCCGCTCTTTTGTCTGGACATAACTCTTGAAATAATCTGGATAAGCTGGATCATTGCAACAACATTCACCTCAAACATCTTACGAAGACTTTCTAACTGAATCATGCTTAGCAATTCATGTGTTACTATGCCAGCATTGTTAACCAGAATATCGATACGTTTTTGTTCTTTAATGATTTGCAATACGGCTTGTTTTGCAGCAGCATAATCTGTAACATCAAAATACAGAGGAGTAACTATTGTCTGATTCTTAACGGAACACTCTGCTGACCACTCATCAATTGACCCTTTAGTACGGGCATTGGCATATACTATTGCGCCTTCTTCCGCATATCTTTCAGCAATGGCACGTCCGATGCCGCGACTGGTTCCGGTAATGAGACATACCTTCTTTTCTAAAAGTCCTGCGTTATTCATTCTGGAAATAATTAATCAAGCGATTCAACATGTTTAATATACTTATAGCAGGTTCTTGTAAAATAAATAAACCAGCTTATTATACCTAAAAACTTACATCCGTCTTCAATCGCATAAGGATAAGGCAAATCTATTCCTATGGCTATTAAAACATCTACGAAAGCAGTTATTGCCAATAAACCGAATGCCAGCAATAACAATATATAGTCCGACTTCATGATTATCTGAAAATAAAAGTAAAAAATTAAAATAACCGATAAACCATAAATTACATAAAATATTTTTTCATCGATATTCAAATAATCCGGGAATATGACATCATGGAGGAGAAAGAGATCATCAATAAGCATCAATAAGGTTAAAAGACCTGAAACGATGAAGAAACTTGATCTCTTTTTAGGCCTGCTTTGTGCAAATGAAAGCTTTGCAGTAAAGAAAAGAATGGAAGCAGCGCCACACCAGAATACAATCCCTGTATTTGAAAGTAATCCAAAATAGAATTTCCCGTTTAGTAACTGTATAGGATCACGGGAGAGTATTTCAAAATGGAAACCTCCTAATCGGGTAAAAAGAACCAGAAGCCCCAAAAACAAAACTCCCGGAACAAATATTTCTAAAAGTAAAATAAAGGAGCCTTTTGTAAATAAGCTCGAAAATGTGATATTGTCAGCAGTTTTAGTCATTTCCGTAATTTTAAAGGTTTAAATAAATATTCCGCTCAAAATAAAGGTCGAAGTAAAGAAGATGATATGAATGTTCAGGATGAATAATGGAGGTTAGATTTCGACATTATATTTTAATAATATCTTCTTTCCATTCTCATATGATGCATAGCTGATAATATCCTCAGTATCAATCATTATTTCAAATGTCTCCTCGAGGGCAGCAATTAATCCCATATGCCCGATGGAGTCCCAGACTGAAACTGATTGATATTCCAGGGTGTTTAGTTGTTCTTTAGTAACCCGGAAGTTAGTAAGAAATATTTCATCGTATTTTTCTAAATTGCTCATTATTTGATTTTTAAAAAATTTGTAATTAGACTGAGATTTAAACAATCTTGTTCCGGAATAAATATTTTCTGAATTATTTATTATGAATATTGAAACATAATCAGCGAAACCTTTTAAAGTTCACATTTTTCTTACTCTTTATTTTTTCATCAATTTCAAGATTCTTTTGGGAGGAAACATCTCCTTTCTTTCCGGAGAGGTAATCGCTTTGATCTTTAATTGTGGGGAATTCGAATATCAGAAGAGCTTTAAGAGTTATACTGAACTCCTTTGAAATTAAGTTAGCCAGATTTATTGCAAGTATTGATGTTCCTCCATTCTCAAAGAAATTCTTTGAAGTGTTAATGTTTTTGGTTTTCAAAACGGTTTCCCAGATACTAATCAATTTTTTTTCTGTAGAACTAAGTGAATCATAATCTATCTCATGTTTCTCTTCCGTTTCATCTGTAACAAAAAGAAGTGCTTTCTTGTTTATCTTTCCATTGGGAAGTCGCGGAAAACCATCACTTACCTGGAAAAAGGATGGTATCATATATGCCGGCAGTTGTGCTGATAAAGATGATGATATCTCATCTTTGGTCAGTTTGAATTCCGTATCAGCGTTTAAAAAGGCCACAAGCCTCTCATCATTTTCACCAAACTTATGAATCTTTACAACAGCTTCCTTTACACCCGGCAAACGCGAAATAAGACTTTCAATCTCCCCAGGTTCAATCCTGAAGCCTCTCAGTTTGATCTGATT
>CAIJYD010000095.1 GCA_903824785.1 uncultured Bacteroidota bacterium | reverse complement strand
GGTTGAAGAAGTTGAAGGGGTTGAAGAAGTTGAAGGGGTTGAAGAAGTTGAAAGGGTTGAAAGGGTTGAAGAAGTTGAAGGGGTTGAAGAAGTTGAAGGGGTTGAAGAAGTTGAAGGGGTTGAAAGGGTTGAAGAAGTTGAAGGGGTTGAAGAATGGCTTGCGGTATGAGTCGGGAGGCAAAAGTCCTTTAAGTTGAAAGTCAAAAGGAGTCCGACCCCCACGACTTGCATGACCTGCACGACAAACTCCTGCTCAGGACAGGAAGAGTGCAGCAGGTAAAGCAAGGATTTTTGGTGCAAGTTGCTTTATTGCGAGGTCATTACTTAATACAAACGCTTGTAATAGTGGTTTGTCAAGAATTTCGTCTAACTGAAGTATATGCCGGGCATCAGATTTTGTAATTCTGTCAGCCATCTTTATTTCAATAGCTATATAACCATCTTCCATCTCAATAAGCAGGTCAACCTCTCTTCCGTCAGTCGTTCTTAAATGGTAAAGATCTCCGTTGAGGGGTATATATTTTAGTTGCTTATAAACCTCGGCTACAATAGCGCTTTCGAACTCATTACCACCTAACAGACCTTGTTTCCGGAGAATTGCCCTTTGAATTCCGGGGTCAATATAGTGTAGCTTAGGGCTTTTAGCAAGTCGTTTAAGATTATTCCGAAACCATGGTTTTAGTAAAAATGCCTGATTGCTGATCTCAAGATACCGGAGAAATCGTTGTGCTGTATTTGATGCTATCCCTGCCTCCCTTGCCAGTTGTGAATAATTTATGGGTGTTCCGGTTAATATTGAACTTGTCTTCTGAATCCTTACAAAAGGTTCAAGATCTTTGAGGTTAACAAGATCCCTTATATCTCTTTCCAGATAGGTTCTGATATAGTTGTTTAACCACTCTCTCCTTTCATCGTCGGTTAGGGAACTGTCAATTATGGCGGGATAACCACCAAAGTTGAGGTAATATCCGAAAGTCCTTATTCCTTGCGCATGGCCCTCCATAAGAGCATAAGATGCCGGCAACTGAGGTAAAGTGCCATTGGAAATAAAATGCTGAAAAAAGGAAGGGTTTACCTTGTCGTCCCAGCCCGATGTAACCATTTCGGGAATGGTTAAAGGATAAACCTCGTAGATACTGCATCGTCCCGCAAGGCTCTCCTTCACCTTATCAAGTAAAAGTATCTGGCTTGAACCGAGAAGGATATACCTTGGCTTATCGTATTGGTCGTAAACGGATTTAATGCTTTCGATAAGCTCAGGTTCTTTTTGTACCTCATCGAGTATAGCCCTCTCATATAAGGTTTCCCATTGACTGGCTGTAAGATTAACAAAATCGCTTCTTGTTATCGGGTCTTCAATAGATAAATACTTATAGCCGTTGAATACTCTCCTTGCTAAGGTTGTTTTTCCTGTTTGACGGGCACCTGTAAGCACAATGATTCTGCCAAATTTGCTTTCAGCTTTTCTGGTTAATGTGATATTTAAATGCCTTGATTTCATATATAAGCGTAATATCAGACATTGGATGTG
Source organism: uncultured Bacteroidota bacterium (assembly GCA_903824785.1). GTDB lineage: Bacteria > Bacteroidota > Bacteroidia > Bacteroidales > VadinHA17 > LD21. Next base: position 35,096 of record CAIJYD010000095.1, on the reverse strand, counting down.
TAAATATACGCTTATATTTTATATTAAAAAAGTATTTTTATAGGCAAAAATAAAACTTCATGGCCTTCTGCCTGCGGCTTGCGTTGTGCGACGCAGGTTAAAGGGGTTGAAAAATGGAATGTGGCATGCGGTGTGCGGAATCTGCTACTCGTCGAATTTTACCATCGTGGAGAGAATACGGGAGAACGTTTCGGGCGACATGTTGAGATATGAAGCAATATGGATGAATTTAACACGATGTATCATACCCGGGCGTTCTGATACAAACAGCATATATTTCTGAAGAACAGTCAATTTATCATACTGGTGTTTGGATATTTCATTTTTATGAAAATATTTTTCAAGCATAAGCCTTCCCAAAGTGCCGATTTCGAGGTTTGTATCAAAGAGCTTACGGAAAAGTTTAGCATTGAATCTGTACATGACAGAATCTTCCAATACCTGATAAGATCTTACAGCAAGTTGTTCATTAATTTCCCCAAACGGTTCGTTTTCCTGCCAGAGCGTTACTGTTCTCTCGCCATGTTCGGTGGCAATAAAACCGCGAACAATACCTTTTTTTATTACAAAAAGATATGGATTCAGCTTTCCCTCAGTAATTATTATCTCACCTTTCTTATGATGTACCTCATCGAAAGTATTTAAGATAATATTCTGAGCTTCAAGTGAAAGAGGCATGTATTTATCAAAAAAATCAAAAACTGATTCCATGTTGCAGCCTTAATTTTCCCACTTTTTAAAAATACAATTTTTATTATACCAAAATGATATTGAAATAAAATTGTGACAAATTATTTTTCAATATGATATTACTCAATGCATGTTGTATTGTAAAGGGAAAATGAATGAGCGACAGGAATGAAATGGGAGAGGACGTTTCAGACTTTTCTCATACGATCCATCTCTCTGGTGGCATCTTTCCTTTTGAGTGTTTCGCGCTTGTCGTACTCTTTTTTGCCTTTTGAGATTGCAATTTCAGCTTTTGCAAGTCCCCTGTCGTTGATAAAGATTTTTATTACAATAATGGTAAGACCGGTCTCTTTTACTTTTCGCTCTATTTTTCTTAACTCACGGGCGGTAAGAAGAAGCTTTCGGTCGCGCAGAGGGTCGTGGTTGTTAAGGTTACCCCACCAGTATTCAGAGACATGCATTCCCCTGAGGTAGAGTTCTCCGTTTTCGAACAGGCAATAGGAATCTGCAATAGTGGCCTTTCCAAGTCTTATCGATTTTATTTCGGTTCCGCAGAGCTTTATTCCTGCAATGAATTTCTCGAGGAACTCGTAGTCATGCGAGGACTTCTTATTTTTGATTACAATATTGCCTTTGCCACCTTTCATCTGAATATCTTAACGAAGGATGCAAAATTAAGTAAATTAATGGTAAATTGCTTTTCCTTAAGAAATCATTAATAGAGACACTTTGGAATTCAATTCAGACTTTGACCTGTTGGTTGTTACCGGACCTACTGCATCAGGAAAGACATCGCTTGCTGTTGCCATTGCGGCACAAACCGGAAGTGAGATCATCAGTGCCGATTCGCGTCAGGTATATCGTGGAATGAACCTTGGAACAGGAAAGGATTATGATGATTATAATTTTAACGGGAACCGGATATCATGCCATCTGATCGATATTGCCGATCCGGGCTATAAATATAACGTATTCGAATACCAGCGTGATTTTATCAAAGTCTATTCTGATCTGAAAGAACGCAAGGTCTTTCCTGTTGTTTGCGGTGGATCAGGTATGTATGCCGACAGTATTATCACAGGTTACAAAATGTTTGAGGTGCCTCCCGACAGCGGACTGAGGATGGAACTTGAGAAGAAACCGGTGGAAGAGCTGATGGAGATCCTTTCAACCTATAAAAACCTGCACAACATAACAGATATAGATACAAAGAAGAGGGTTATAAGGGCCATTGAGATTGAACATTTCAGCCGAAACAAGATGGCACTTTATACGGAATTCCCAAAAGTAAAGTCGCTTGTGGTAGGAGTAATGTTGGATAGGGAGACTCGACGAAGAAGAATTACAGAACGTCTTAAACAGCGACTGGATAACGGTATGGTTGATGAAGTAAAAGGACTGATAGAAAAGGGGATTGATACCAATACACTGATTTATTATGGACTTGAATATAAGTTCATTACTCTTTTTCTGACAGGAAAATTTTCGTATGATGAAATGGTCCTTAATCTTGAAACGGCCATTCACCAGTTTGCAAAAAGGCAGATGACATGGTTCCGCGGAATGGAGAAGCGGGGGATAAAAATCAACTGGCTTGATGGAGAGATGCCACTGGATGAGAAAGTAAAAGCGGTGATGGAGTTGCTGAAAACATAATCTGAACCCAGATACTTTTCATCGTACTTCAGGCACTTAAAACTCAGGTAAAGTTGAAGGGGTTGAAAGTCCTCCTTCGCTATAGCTTCTCATTCAGGAACGAAGAGAAATCGTTCCATGCTGTAAGCGTAACATTTGAGACGGTAGTTGTATGATCTCCTGTATAGATAAGTTCCTTATGAATGTTTTTCCCCTTGTCAGGAAAGTTTTTAAGATTTTTCAGGTAATCTTTGTTAAAAGTCTGTCCCCCTTTAATTTCAAGAGCAATGATATCGTTATTTTCTTTTTCAATAATGCAATCTATTTCCGATCCATTACTTTCCCGCCAGTACCATACAGAAGGTCTTTTGCCTGAGTGGTGCTGAATTTTAACAATTTCGCTTATAACAAGGTTCTCGAACAGTGCCCCATAAAGATAGTGAGTACTTACCATTTCCGGACTTACAAGCCTGAGCAGAGAGCAGGCTACTCCTGTATCATAAAAGTACAGTTTTGGCGCTTTTATTAGCCTTTTGGTAAAGTTTCTGTAATAAGGTCGCAACTGAAAAAGAATAAAACTCGATTCCAATAATGAGAGCCAGGCTTTAGCAGTGTTTACAGAGACGCCAGCATCGTTTGCAAGTGATGTAAGGTTTAACACTTGGCCTATTCTTCCGGCGCATAAACCCAAAAAGCGTGAAAAAGAATTCAGATTTTCTATTGCTTTTAATGTTCTGACATCTCTTTCGATATATGTTTGCAGATATGAAGGGTAAAAATCACTTGCGGCAATGGAATTGTCGTAAAGTCTGGGGTAAAATCCTTTCAATATGGTTTTACAGATGTCTTCATTTTTAGCAGGTTTCAACTCTGTCATGTCAAATGGGAACAAATGGCTTATTCTAACCCTTCCTGCGAGCGACTGAGAGATATTCTCATTCATTAAAAAACTTTGTGAGCCTGAAAGGATATATTGCCCCGGTGTATTTTGTTCATCAGAAACTACTTGTATATAGCTGAAAAGTTCAGGAATAATCTGGGCTTCGTCAAAAATTACCTGAGGGCCGGTTGTTTTCAGAAAACCCATAGGATCAGACATTATCAAATCCCTCAGATCAATTCTTTCAAGATTAAAGTATTTGTAATTTGGAAATGCATTTTTTAATAGGGTTGTTTTTCCTGATTGCCTCGGTCCTGTCAAAGAAAGAACAGGAAACTTCAGGAGCATTTGTCTGATATGTTGAGTAATGTTACGTTCTATAAACATTTATATGCAATTAAGCAATCACATTGCAAATATACATACTTTTTAAATAATTAACAAAGGCTAGAGGCTCCAGATAACTATCTGGAGCCTCTAGCCCGTCGCCTTACTTTAGATACGTCTCCAGAAACTCAAAAAACTCTCTCTGCCATATTACTGCATTCTGCGGTTTCGTGACGAAATGATATTCATCTTCGAAGAACAGTAATCTGCTGGGGACTCCGTGCAGCTGGGCTGCCTGAAATGCCTCCATGCTTTGAGTATAAGGTATCCTGAAGTCGTTTGCGCCGGTAATTATCAGAATAGGAGTATCCCAGTTATCTGCCATCAGGTGAGGGGAGTAGGTGTAACTTTTTGCTCCTCTCCAGTAAGGGCCGCCAAGATCCTTGTCAGGGAACCACAACTCCTCTGTAGATCCATACCAGCTGGTTAAATTGAACATACCGCAATGCGATATAAAAGCTTTAAACCGTCCGGCATGCATCCCGGCCAGATAAAAGACAGAATATCCGCCATAGCTGGCTCCAACAGCTCCAAGACGTGCTGCATCCACAAAAGGTTCTTTGGCCATTGCATCTGTGGCATCAAGATAGTCCTGTATGTTCAGTCCGCCATAATCGCCTGATATCTGCTCTTTCCATTCCTGACCGAAACCGGAGTTTCCACGACGGTTGGGAGCTATGACAATATAGCCTTTGGCAGCCATCATCTGGTAATTCCACCTGTACGACCAGCTTTGTCCTAATGGTCCCTGGGGACCACCCTTGCAGTAAAGGAGAGCCGGATATTTCTTTGCGGGATCAAAATCGGGGGGATAGATGATCCACATCTGCAGATCTTTTTTGTCTTTTGTTTTGATATATCTCTCCTCAACCTTTCCCATCTTAATGGATTCATAAACAGATTTGTTGATAAATGTGATCTGTTTTACCTCTCCGCCTGCCATATCAACAACCGATATCTCGGGAGCCATCGACATGGAAACAACCCCGGAAACAAGCACCCCTGATTTAAGGTTGAGAGGCCCCATATCGTGAATCCCTTTAGTTACAATATCTACACCTTTTCCGGAAATATTTGTTTTAAAGATCTGACCGGTGCCAAGGTATGCACAGGTAAAGTATATTGTCTGACTGTTTGCCCAGGTAATATTCTCAACATCAAAATCCCACCCTTTGGAGATCCAGGTGCTATTTCCCTCTTTCAGGTCATAGATCATAAGACGGTCAAGGTCACCTTCATATCCATCTCTTTCCATGCTTTGGTAGGCTATTTTTGAGCCATCCGGAGAAAATACGGGATACTTGTCGAAACCTTTATTGCCTTCGGTTATATTAATCTCTGTCGCCGATGAAAGATTATAAAGAAATATATCGGAATTGGTGCTTTTTGCATCTTCCATTCCATTCAGCCTTTTTGAGGTATAGGCAATTGATTCTCCATCGGGGCTCCATCCAATCTCTCCTTCATCGAAGTTTGGTGCAGTAGGTGCTTCAAAACGTTGACCTTTCATGATGTCTTTTTCATCGGAGACATTGTTTCCGTTAAATGAAGCAACAAAAATATGGCTGTATGAGAAATCGTTCCAGTAGTTCCAGTGGCGGTACATCAGGTTATCGATTATTCTGACGTGGGCTTTTGGAAGGTTATGTTTCTCATTGGCAGTCTGATCGAGCTTAACTCTCCTTGTAAAATAGATTTTATCATCTTTCGGTGATATACTGAAAATTTCAAAATCGCTGATGCCGGTAACCATCTTTTGTTCCGATCCGTCAGCCTTCATGGTCCAGAGGTTTCCCTTCCTGACAAATGCGATTGACTTACCATTGCTGAACCATTGTGGTGAAGAGCCTCCTCCATTGGTAAGCTGAACAGGCTCACCTCCGGCTGCAGGTAATTTAAAAATATTGGTTTGTCTGGCTTCACTCTGAAGGTCGATATCTGTTACCGTATAAAGTACAACTGAACCATCCGGTGCAAGAGTGAAAGTCCCGAGCCGTCGGAATTTCCACATAATTTCAGGCGTCATTACTCCACCGGCTTTCTCTTCGACAGTGAGCTGGTTGTTGAATTGAGGTGAAGGTTCTTCCTTAACTTCTGCTTTTTGCCGGCACGATGCAGACAAAAGCAGCACCAGAAGAAATCCGGGCAGCAGATATCGTTTCATCATAATATTATTTTGAATTATTATTTTTTAAGAGCTTCGGATACTTTTCCTTTCAGTTCTTCGTACAGTTCAGGGTTGTCTTTAAGGATCTGTTTGACGCCATCTCTGCCCTGTCCCAGTTTAGTATCACCATAGCTGAACCATGAGCCACTTTTTTTGATGATCTCAAAGTCAACCCCAAGGTCAACAATTTCTCCAAGCTGGGATATGCCTTCACCATAGAGTATGTCAAAATCAGCTTTTCTGAAGGGTGGTGCAAGTTTGTTCTTTACAATTTTCACCCTGGTACGCGAACCAATAATCTCCTCGCCATCTTTAAGCTGGCTTGTTCTTCTTATATCCAACCTTACTGATGCATAAAATTTCAGGGCATTGCCACCGGTAGTTGTTTCAGGGTTACCGAACATAACTCCGATTTTATCCCTCAGCTGGTTTATAAATACGCAGGAGGTATTTGTTTTATTGATATTAGCGGTAAGTTTTCTAAGTGCCTGCGACATTAATCGTGCCTGCAGACCCATCTTTGAGTCTCCCATCTCTCCTTCAATTTCAGCCTTTGGGGTAAGAGCTGCAACAGAGTCAATAACAACAATGTCAAGTGCTCCGGAGCGGATCAGGTTATCGGTTATCTCGAGTGCCTGCTCCCCGTTGTCGGGTTGGGAAATGAGAAGATTCTCTACATCAACGCCAAGTTTCTCGGCGTAATTACGGTCGAATGTATGTTCGGCATCAATTATTGCAGCGATACCTCCGTTTTTCTGAGCTTCGGCGATGGCATGAATAGCCAGTGTGGTTTTTCCAGATGCTTCCGGGCCGTAAATCTCAATTACCCTTCCGCGCGGTAACCCACCTATACCAAGGGCAGCATCAAGTCCGATTGATCCGGTCGAGATGACCTGGATGTTATCTACCGGATGATCGCCCAGCTTCATAATTGTACCTTTTCCGAAATCCTTTTCAATTTTTCCGAGGGTAACTTCAAGGGCCTTAAGTTTTTCTTTGTTGATCTCTTTTCTTTCTTTGCTCATATTGGCGGATTTATTGATTATACATATTAAATATCTGTTCAGTATGACCGGCAGTATTGACTTTTGAAATTATCTTTTCTATAACTCCTTTCTCATCAATTACAAATGTTGTCCTGATGACACCGAAATAGCTCTTTCCATACATCTTCTTCTCTCCCCAGATGCCATAATCATTGACTATTTTTTTTGAAGTATCAGCAATAAGCGGAAAAGGCAGCTGGTATTTCCCGGCAAAACCTTTATGTGATTTTTCAGTGTCGGGACTAACACCAACAACTGCAAATCCTTTTTTCAGCAGTGAATCGTAATTATCGCGCAGATTACAGGCTTCAGCTGTACAACCCGGTGTATTATCTTTAGGGTAGAAATATAAAATAACCTTTTTACCTCTGAATCCGGATAGCTTTATCTCATTGCCGCTCTGATCGATACCTTCAAATACAGGGGCATTCATTCCCTCTTCCAATTGTATCATGGTTTATTTATTTTGTTATGATGGGTAAATTTACGAAGTTTGAATTGTTTTTAGCAAAAAACTAATTATTTATTAATTGAGCATCGTGGTTTAGTAGTAAGTTATGAAATTTATCCCTCTGAGATTCCTGTTTTTCCTGATTTTCGTTATCAGCTTGTTTCCTGTTGATCTTTATTCACAGAATATTCGTCCAAAACCAACGCGTCAGTCCTCGCTGGAAACTTTCTCAAAAGGAGATTATGAACAGGCTTACAGTGAATTCAGTGAACTGCTGATTAAATATCCCAAAGACCCTTTATATAAATATTACTCCGGAGTTTGCCTTGTAAAGTTAAGCAAAGATCCGGAGGAAGCAGTCACAGTTCTGGAACAGGCATTGCAAAACGATGCAGTTGTAAAATCTTTGCCTTCAGATGCTTCGTTTTATCTTGGAAGGGCGAAGCAAATGTCGGGGATGTACCCTGAAGCTATAAAATCTTATAATCAGTACATAGATCAGGCGGGGAAAAGAGCAGCCCGGGAAAAGGAGATCCCGCTATTCATAAAACAGTGCAACGAATTGAAAGGAGAGTTACCTGAAGCTGAAGACGGCGCAGAAGGGATTAATAAAAACAGAATACCCGGAGCTGGTCAGGCAGAAACGTTACCAGCTGCGGTTATTCCGTCTGAAAAAAGTTATGTGCCGGCTTTTGTTAAGGAAGATTATGATAAGATTCTGACTGAAGCCCTTAGTTTTCAGTTTAAAGCTGACTCCTCAACGGCTCAGGCAGGAACATTGAAAAAAGAATCTGAAGCAGTTTCAGGCGCTGAACGAGCTGATTTTAAAAGCAGGATCTCTCAGACAGAACTGGCTGCAGCATCATTCCAAAAGACTGCCGATCAGAAATACCTTGAAGCCCTTGCATTAATTAACCCTGAGACGGCAAAATTATCAGATGGGATCAGTTCCGGAGCCGGAAAAACTGAGGTTGGAGGAGACACTCTGCATCAACCTGACAGAATAGTTGTTGCAGATTCTGTTATTCAGGCAATCAATAAGCCTGTTAATAAAGCAGATAGACAATCAGATTCAATTAAACGGATTACCACTGCTGCTGAAAAGGTCGTAGAGACATTCAGTTATTTCGAAGTGCTGCAATACCCTTCTTCTGCCAAAGATGTGAAGATTATTCTCAATCCTGAAATACCGGAAGGGCTTATTTACCGTCTTCAGATAGCTGTATTTCGTAATCCTGTATCGCCGGTATTTTTTAAAGGAATATCGCCCGTTTACGGTTTTAAGATTTCCGGAACAGACAAAACCAGTTATTCTGCCGGGATGTTCAGAAGGTCCTCAGATGCAATAAAAGCATTAGCTACTGTAAAAGCCAAAGGGTTCAATGATGCGTTTATCATTTCACTTCTTGACAATAAATCAGTTTCAGCTGAAAGGGCAGCATCCCTTGAAAAAGAGTGGGGAAAGAGGCCATTTATTAGTATGGTTAAGTCATCCGGCGGAATGAAAACTGACACTATTCCTCCAACACTTACATTCAGAGTTGAAATTATCAGAACGACAAAACAGCTTAAAGAGAATATGGTTGAAGTAATAAGGAGGTCAGCAGGAGTAAAGGGGGTGGATATTCAGCAACTTGATGATGGAAGTTTTGCTTATCTGACCGGAAAATTTATTACTTTTGAGAGCGCGGCAGAGTATGCAGGTCTGTTGATCAGAAACGGCAACCGCGATGCGAGGGTCGTATCGTGGCTTGGTGCAAAAGAAATACCCATTGAAACAGCCAGGAAACTATTTGATAATCTGAAATGAAGGAGAAGATATTAAATAAAGAAGATAAGCTGAAAAGCGGAAGTGAATCAAACTCGCTGATTCTTTATAATGACAATATCAATACATTCGATCATGTAATAAAATCTCTGGTTGAAGTTTGCGGTCACGATCCGTTTCAGGCAGAACAATGCGCTTTCATTGTTCATTTCAAGGGTAAATGCGATATTAAAACCGGTATGATTGAGGTGCTGACGGCTATGAGCAAATCGCTTAATGCAAAGGGACTTAAGTCGAGAGTGGAAAGTCTGTAAAGCAACATTAAAAACTTATCAGATCTTTATCGGGTATCATTTGTCTGCGGATCTTATCAAAGTGTGTTCCGGCTTTACTGTTTTTAGTTATATCCCAAAGGTTTTTATTCATTTCACGCATTGCCAGAACAGAAGGGATCCAGGCTTGTGTCCACCCTGTCTCAACCGACCAGGCACCCCATCCCGCATCGGCATTTGAACCCCAGTATTCCCACTGCCGGTAATCAAATGCACGAAACCAGCCACCATCCAGTTCGCTGTGATTTTCACTTCTGATCTGAATCCTTATCAGAAAACCGGCAAGTTTGTCAGCCATTCTTTTATACTGTTCGTCACCGGTTGCTGCGTAGGCTTCATGAAGACCCAGAAAGGTAAAGTTACAGGTATATAAAAGATCGGCAACGCTGTCTCCGTTCTGGTGTATCAGAGGAGCCTCATTTGTTCCGTATGCCTCATTTGAAAGAGGAGGACGATAATCTCCGCGATCTGAAGCTCCCAGCTCTTCGCGGATTGCCCCCGACTGATCCTGACATTTTTCAATATCGTCAGCAATACGTTTTAACCAGTCCCTGTATTCAGGACGATCGTCAACCCTTATCAGCCAGGCCAGAGGAAGAAGCATCCGTCCGCGTTCCTGCTGAATTCCGTTTGTCCATCTCCATCCTTCAGGATAAGCTTTCATCATCATCGTTATTGATTTCCGGGTTCTTTCCAGGAGAGGCTTCCACCCGGTCTTGTCGTAAAGCCAGAGATACGATGACCATACCCAGGCTTCGTAATGAGGCTGAAAAAGAGTTGTATTTCCTGACCAGTAACTCCTCCATCCTTTGCTAAGGAGATCGGGGTTTTCAAGTCTGTGACCCCGGAATCCGTTTACTCCGGTAGTTCTGAAGTTTCCCAGGATATTCTTAACAAGTGCCTCATCCCACCGGTCTGTCTTTAATATTGCTGAGGTCCCTATACAACCGAGAATAGCTTTGATATCGTTATCGTGATATAGACCCTGCGCATTTCCGGGTGCCCAGAAAAGAAGACCGTAATTGGCTTTAGTTGAGTCTTTTTGAAAAAGCCCGGAGCGGAAATAGAGCCAGTCGAGCAGGTTGCCGGCAACCAGACTGCTTAAGGAGTCGCCATCCATTTCGCCCCTCAGAGCAAAAGCAAGTGAGCTTTCGCCGTTACTATCGCTACGGAGCCACCAGCGTGTTGGCTGACTGCCATCAAGGTGAACCTCTGATGCTATTCCTTCCAGTACTCCAAAGCTTCCGTCACCGGAAAGAGCTTTGGGCCTTGGAGCTGCGTTATTCACAGACGGAACAGTAGTTAGCATATTTGAATCATTCAGTTTCCACAACTGTTTATATTCTTCCCACCCCTGCTCATTAAGAAGCATTCCTGCTCCGGTGTGCCAGTCGACACCTCGCTGAACAGCAAGCCTTGCAGCGTTGACAGGAAGTTTTTCCTCGCGGGTATAAGTTGGACGAACTTCGGGAGTCCAGTCCGGAACCGGCAGATTAACCGTTCCTCCTCCAATATTTTGCAGGATGAATACCCATAATGCCTGCATCGCCTCTTTCGGGGCGTAGCGGGCTGTTACAAAATGGCTTAGTTTAGTTGTTGACACCAATAGACCATATTCGGGTATTTCGAATAACACTGCTCCTGTACCTGCTTTATTATCAAGCCCATATACTGCATGGTCGAAACCTGCTACCTTAGATATAGCGAGAAGCGGGTTTTCTGCCGAAACGGGAATGTAGTTACAGTCGTGAAGTGCCAGGATCTGCATCAGTGTAAGGTCCTTAATCCTGTCGGTCGATACAACAATCCTTTCAAGTGTAGCACGGCGAGGTTCACCTGTCGCCATACCCGGCAGAAAAGAGGGATATTCGACAAAGAGCCTGAGCTTTTTATTGAGAGCCTTTTCAAAAAGAGAAAGATCAGCAGGGGTAGTCTTTACGGGGTAATCATCAGCGAGTATCATAACGCCTGACCCTGGTTCAGCATTTTCAACCGCCTCTGCCGGAGTGTTGTATCTTACACAATGGATCTTGTTTTGTTCCAACACCTTGAAAAGGTCATTATCTTCTCTGCAACTGAGAGTTATACTGCTTTTATTTCCTGATTTGCAGGCAGGTATTACAATAAACAAAAAGAGGAGAAGAAAGGAATAAGGTATTAAAAGTAATCGATTCCTTCGGGTTGAAATTTTGCTGCTTTTCATAGTTGGTTTATTTCATTTTTTCCGGCTGTTTGTCAGCCAAAACAAGGGAAAGCTAAAGATTTCCGGAGTTAAAATCTAAATTTACTTATCTGAAATAGAAAGGTTTCATATCCCGTGAGGAGGAGTAAATAGCAGTAATGATCTCCACAGCCTTACGGGCTTCATGACCATCTATTTCGAAAGGCCTTTCTTCTTCAACAGAATCAATAAATGCTGCAATGTTCCTTGCATGCGGTTCGAATGGGATTGCACCCGGATCTGAAACGCCCCCACCACCCTCAATCTGATTAAATCTGTTGAAGATCTCTGTATCTGCTTCAGTTTGATCGGCAAACTGCCATACTTTAAAACTGTTTTCAACCTGTACCACCGTTCCTTTTGTACCTGTAATCTCCAAACGACGAAACTGGCCGGGAAAAGATGCTGTGGTGCCATAAATCATTCCCAGGGCATTATTGCTGAACCTCAGGATGGCCACGCCGGTATCCTCAACCTCTATCTTGTGTGCAAGTGTTGCCGTGTACGCCTGAAGAGATTCAACAGGGCCCATCAGGTATTGAAGTATATCAATCATATGTATTGCCTGATTCATTAATGCTCCGCCGCCATCGAGTATGGCTGTTCCGTGCCAGTTGCCGGTGTAATAACTTTCATTTCTCCACCAGGGGACATGTACCGAAGCACAGGTTATGGTTCCGAATCGTTCGTTTTCAATGGCTGACTTCAGGTAGTTCAGTGTTTCATTAAACCTGTAATTAAAGATACCTCCAAGCCTTGTGCCAGCAGCAAAATGAGCATCAATCATTCTGTCAATACGTTGCAGTGAAATCTCGAGAGGTTTTTCGCATATCACATGTTTTCCGTGGTGTGCTGCTTCAATAACCGGATCCATATGAGCCCCGCTGGGAGTGGCTATTGTAACAATATCTATTTCATCGGAACAAAGCATTTCGGTATGATCTGAAAATATCCTGCAGTTGTATTTTGCTGCCAGGTTTCTCACTTTTTCAGTATTTGATCCGCAGATCCCGATGAGCCTTGCATTTTCTAAACTATTAATGGCCTTTGCATGAAAATCAGCAATAAGGCCGGCCCCGATGATTCCAAAATTCCAGGTTTTCATAGGATAATATTTTCGGCCGGATGTATATGGTATAACCGGCTAATGGTGTTGATTTTTCGTTTTAAAAGAAGCGTTCAGCAATACTACTTAGGTACAACCGGATCAATGCCATAGATCTTTGCAATTGTCAGTCCGTAACATTTTGCTCTTGTCTCATCTGAAACTTTACAGGCATCGAGCGCCTTGTTGAAGCGTCTGATATTCTCCTCCAGAGCCTCAGGTCCTTCATCGGTAGCGAAAAGAATCTTTTCCCAGGCAGGAAGTGCATCCTTCGGCATATGGGGTTTCCCAATGGCATCTGTCCACCAGAGCCACTGCGCCCAGAAGCCGGGATCGTCTTCTTTTTTAATCAGCGATGAGCCGCACAGGTCAAAATAGAGATTCCTGTTACGACGGGTTGCTTCAGCAGCCTCGTTATACCAGGGATTTCCAAAATGAGCTGCATGAATGAATAACCGCGGGTGTCTGGCTGCAACGTCAGCAAGCGGAGCAGGGCGGAGATGGTCCATAAGTCCGTTTGATAAGTTTCCTGTATGAGGAGCAACAGGCATTCCAAGTTTTTCTGCAAGTGTCCACAAAGGTTCATATTTCGGATCGTTGTAATCATAATTGCCGGTGGCAAACAGCTCCCCCAGGCCTTTGAACCCCATGTCATAAACCCTCTGGATATCGAGGAGGACAGCAGGGTTTTCAATGTCGATCTCAGCATATGGGATCACCCTGTCAGGATGAGCTTTGGCGAAAGCTATCCCACGGTCAAGATCCTTCATATCCATGAGCAGACAGGCCATGGCATTATGGCGGGAGAATATTTCAAGAAAGGATTTTTCCCAGGCATCAGTTGCCACATAATGCATATGAGAATCAATGATAAATGGTGGGGTTGAATAGTTTGGTTTTGGTCCGGCGCTGTTGCACCCCAATAAAGAGATAAGGATGATAAGCGGGAAAATGGATTTTTTCAATTTCATGTTTTTCAGTTTCAAAAGATTAATACTGAGTTTTTGCAAAATAAGTTATACTATCCTGTTACGGGATGATCTGTTATCTCTTCCTTAATCCTGTCCCAGTAGAGTTTTTTTCCCTCCCGGTAAGCCCGTGTTGCCATAATACTTGCAACAGAATGCCAGAATCCGGTATGGATGTTTCCATTTGGCACAACAGTTCTGTTTCTCATGCAATCGACCCAGTTGTCGAGATGATACTTGCTGTCGTCACTGACATTTACAGGTCCGAGCTTCATTCCGTACTCTTCTGTTGTTACTACTTCGGCCTTTCCGCTTTTTACAGTCTCCTTCATTCCTTCATAGAAATCGAATCCACCGGGAAGGTTCTGCTGTTCAGGGATAAAGAACCATCTGGAGCTGCCTTCTCCTCCGTGGGCAAAAAGGGTTCCCTCTTTTCCGCGAATACAGGTATAATCGCCGAACATACTTGCATAGTTCGAAGTATAGGAGTATAAAAATTTATTGTCGTCGTAAGTTGCGAGAGCCTGAAATGTATCGGGATTCTGCCTGATATCGGGCCATCCGAAGATCCCTCCGTTAGCCACCATTGAATCAGGAATTGCAGTATCGGTATAAAAATGAACAAGCCCCACGCCATGGCTCATCCATTGTGAGGTAATACCACCCGAATAATCGCGGAATATCCTGAACTCAAAGTATTTCCAGGGATCGAACGGGACATAGGGTTTTCCCAGCAGCCATCTGTTCCAGTCTGTATCAGCCTCTTTTATTGAAGCGACATCGGGGTCATTCGGAACATGCCAGCGGGGACCATTATCGTTCCATACCTGTTCTATTTTTGTAATCGCCCCGAGCTTCCCTGACCGGATTATATCGCGTACTTTAAGCTGTATCGGGTCGCTCACCCATTGAGAACCACATTGAACAACCTGTTTTGATGCCAGCACTGCGCTTCTGGCGAGTTTCGCATCTTCCACATCTGTAGCCATAGGTTTTTCGCAGTAACAATCCTTACCTGCTTTGACAACCTCAGCCAGGAGCCTGGCGTGCTGAAAATCTCCGGTGCCAATCATAACTGCATCGAGCTCAGCCATCCCCAGCAGCTCTTCGGAAAATTTAAACTGTCTGACATCGGTGCCAAAAAGTTTTTTGCAGTTTGCTGCAGCTTTTTCCTTATTAAGTTTCCATATATCACATACAGCAACAACAGCCAGATTCTTCTCTTTTTCAGAGGTTTTTACCATTGTCTGATGACCGCCGCTCCGTGCCCCGCATCCTAGAAAACCGATGTTGATACGATCGTTTGAACCGATTATTCTGTTATATGAAGCTGCACTCATTGATGTACTGCCTGAATAAACAGCTGCACCTGCAATTCCGGCGGCTGTTTTTCCTATAAAATTTCTGCGTGATAACTCATTTCGGGCCATAACAGTAAAAATTTATAAATTATTCTTTAACATGTTCAAGATTATCATCCAGTGGTGTCATGTTGGGCATCAGAAGGTGAACGAAACCAATAATGACAAGATAGGATAATCCGGCAATAATGAAAGCCCAGAAGTAGCCTGAATTATTGGCAGTATCGAGTACTGCACCCAGGGCTATATCGGCTATTACAGCAACAACTACTCCGACCATTTTACCTATTCCTATGACAGAAGCGGTGGCTTTTTTCGGAAAGACGTCGGAGACAAGGGTATATCCGTTAATTGACCAGGACTGATGACCGGCTGCTCCGATTCCGATCAGAAAGACAGCTAACCATTTGCTTTCAATGACAGGAACGAAGCTTACAGGTAAAATAATAATTGCGCAAACGAGCATGGTTATTTTCCTTGCCTTGTTTATTGACCATCCTTTTTTTATCAGTGCTCCTGAAACATAACCGCCGAAGAGGCTTCCGGCATCGGCCATGATAAATATAATCAGGAAGGGAACTCCGATGTTCTTAATGTCAACCCCAAACTGTTCTCCAAGAAATTTAGCTCCCCAGAAGAGATAAAACCACCAGACGCCATCAGTTACTGTAGTTAAAGAGAATGCCCATGTCTCTCTCTTAGGCAATAGTTTGAGCCATGGGATTTTTTCTACAGATTCTTCAGCAGAATCACTGTTGATATAGGCTAACTCTTCTTTCGATAATTTCGGATGGATTTCAGGGCTTTGATAAGTCCTGAGCCATAAAAACACCCACAGTGAGCTGAGCACACCTGTAAACAGAAATGGTATTTGCCAGCGGTCACCGTTTACTGAGACAATAGCTCCGACAATGAATGGCGCCAGGATTGCCCCGACGCTTGTTGATGCATCAAAAATGCCGGTTGCAAAAGCCCTGTCTTTTTTCGGAAACCATTCGGCTACAGTTTTAATGGCAGCAGGAAAGTTACCCGCCTCACCAATTCCAAGTCCGAACCGTGCTGTAATAAATCCAATGAGGCTGAAGGCAGGCCTGATAAGAGCATGGAGCATGCCGAAGAGGCTCCAGATGGCAATCGAAACAGTATAACCTGTTTTTGCCCCAAGCCGGTCAATAATACCGCCCATAAACAGCAGACCAATCCCATAAGCAATCTTAAAACTGACCATAATTGCTGCATAATCCTTGTTGGTCCAGTTGAAAAGGGTCTGTAATGTCGGAGCCATTACCCCGACTATACTGCGATCGAAATAGTTGATCGTAGTAGCCATGAACACGAGGGCAAGGATCCTGTAGCGGTAGTGCCCGGTTTTGCCGGTAATTCCTGTTGTATTTACCTGATCTGCCGGCATAAGTGGTTGTAGTATTTAGAAAAATTAATTATTATGGCCATATTTCAGTGAGGACTAAACTATATCAGGAACTATGTAAGGTTTTCTGTACTCTTTTCTTGTAACCATTGCATCAGCTTCAGGATCATTTACAAACTTCTCTGTAGCGCCATTGAACTCAAGTTCGCGTTTCAGGAGGTATGATATATTTGCCAGATGAGGAAGATCGGAAGATAATACCCCTTCATTTACATCACAACGCAGCATATTGTCTTTTCCGGAGCGTATGGCATCGAGAAAATTTGTATAATGGTTATCAGTCTCAATCATTTCACCCGGTTTTGATCCGGCAAAAGGCTCTTTTTCCCGCTTGCGGAAAGCTTTCCATGTATCTCCGTATATTTCGAGATATCCTTCGCTGCCATAAAAGAGGTTACCGACTTCATTTCCCTTGGAACCCTCGTGATTGGTAAAACGGCCCCTGGTTTCAAACTCGAGCATGGTACCATCTTTGTATTTAAAAAGGCTCGACTGAATATTAGGCGTTTGCTGTGAAGTCTTATCCATCCCATAAGTCTCTACATCGCCGTATGCCATTACTCCGGGAGTTTTCTTCTCCGGGGTGCTTTCGTTTTTATTGAAGCCATAGAGGCCTCCGGAAGAAAATACGGAAACAGGGTGTTCGTTTTTGTTAAGACCCCAGCGGGCAATATCGAGCTGGTGAGGGCCGGTGTTTCCGGTATCCCCGTTGCCGGTGTCCCAGTACCAGTGCCAGTTGTAATGACTGCGCTTTTCGTTGTATGGTCTCAATGGAGCAGGGCCGAGCCACCTGTCGTAATGCAATGAGGCTGGCGGTTCGCTGTCTTTTGCCATACCGTACGAATCGCGGAATTTGTAGCATAGTCCGCGGGCCATGTAAATATCACCTATTCCTCCGTCGTGGAGGAACTTAATTGCCTCGATAACATTGGCCGATGAGCGGTTATTTAATCCGACCTGAACTCTCCGGTTGTACTTGCGGGCAGCTTCAACCATTCTTCTGCCTTCGAGGATATTGAATGAAGCAGGTTTTTCAACATATACATGCTTGCCGGCCTGGCAAGCCCAGATAGTTGCCAGAGCATGCCAGTGATTTGGTGTTACAATCGACACAGCATCGATCTCCTTGTCGGCTAATACCTTATGAAGATCCCATTCTGTCAGAGGTTTAACTCCGAATTTATCGAACACCATTTTTGAACGTGAATCAAAAAGCTGCTCCTCTGTGTCGCAGATAGTTTTCAGCATTATATTATGGCTATCTTTCAGCTTGCAATAGTTCTCGATATGAAAACTACCCTGGTTGCGGATTCCGATAACGGCAACACCAATTCTGTCATTTGCTCCCATTATTGAAGCATACGACCTGGAGCTGAAACCCATACCGCCGATAGCTATACCGGCAGAACCCAACACACTCTTTTTAATAAAATCGCGTCTCTTTGTCATTTTGAAGTAAGTTTAAAATAACTATTAATATTTTTTTGCAAAATCGTCGGAATATACTGCAATCTCGGCATCAGTCAGATCTGCGCCTGAATTAACTATTACTCTGTATCGGAAAGTTGCAGATTGGCCTGCAGGGATCTTAAAGTTTATTGTTTCTTTTCCCTGGGTAAAGTCTTTAGCGCCAAGAGGATTTGCTGAGAATAGTCCGTATCCTCTTGCATGCCAATATGTTGGATAGCTTTGGTTTTTTGGATGATCGCAAACTACCAGCGATATTTTCTCATCACCAATATTTCCGTACAGATCCATCCACTTTGCCCGTGTGCTCCAAACAGCCTCACCGGTTATTCCTTCGCTGCTTCTGTAGTTTCCTGTGGCCTGGTCAGCAGGCAATGCAGTTACTTTTGTTGCTACACCGCTGGCATCTTTTAGAACTATATCCTCTTTGGCAGGTAACTGAAGCTGCTTTGCAACACGAATGCCGAACATTCCTTCTTTGGTATCTTTAAAAGTAACGGTATCGCCTGTTGCAGTAAGAGTGGCTATCCTGTCGATGATCCTTGCCTGGCCTGATGCAATAAAGTGGTATTCGGTTCTTTCTGACAGAAGCTCAGCACCTGTTGAATCGACCCAGCTCTCGTTGGTGATCATTGATCCCTCACCATCACCTTCAGATAGTTTTTCGACACTGAGATGTTTTATCTCACCGCTTTTTATGCCCCATTTTCCTGTTGAGCCATTACCCCAGAAATCAAGACCGTTGACATTACCATAGTTTAACCATATACCTACATGGTGGCGGTGGTCAGTACTTTCTCCGGCCCTTGGTTTAAGCGGATATCCGCGGGTGATTTCTGTTCCGGCCGACGTATTTACAGGATAGAGCACAGGTTTATAGACACTGTCAGGCCAGCAATAGGTGGTAAACAGTTTTCCATCAATCAGGACATCAATCTGTTTCTCAGATTTCTTATCAGCAAAAGTAACTTTTAAACCATGGCTGGTGGATTTTGTGCCACAAGAAGCAGTGATAATAACTGTTAAAATAATAACGGTAATTGATTTAAATTTCATACTGGATATTTTTAAATTAATTGATTATGAGGATAATGCAGAAATATCCAATGGTTATGATCCAGTTGGAGCCTGCGGAGTTGAAAGCTATTTGAGATTTATTATTCATAATTACTACTGTTTTTTTAACATTGGAAAGAGACTCAGTAATTCCTCTTTTCCGGGTTGTCTTCCGAACTTACTAACCTGAAAAGCCTCTGCACACATTATTTTTGAAGCTTTGGGTTCGTCATACCATTTTTTGAGACAGCTCCTTACAGCATCATTTGGAGGAGTGAATCGTTTTCTCAGAAAGAGAAGCCTCTCCTCTTTACCGGCGGGTACTTTATCAAGAGTTCCCTGAATATAGGGGAGCCATTCAAAAAACTGCGATTCATGTGCTGAAGCGGCATAAATTTTCTGGGTTAATTCGTTATCAATATCAATAGCGATATCAGGTTCTGTATTGTTCGGGTAGAAAAAGACAGGATTCTTCTTTAGGGCAGGGACGTCGGGAGCTACATTCGGAACAATTACCATGAATGAGGCATCCTGTACAAGAATACTGGTATAGCGATGATCGGGATGATAATCGTCTGGCCGTGGAGTAATTACAATATCGGCATTCCAGTTTCTGATTTCCCTTATCACCTTCAGCCTGTTTTCGAGGGTAGGCATCAATTCACCATCGTGGTTATCGAGGACAGTATATTCAACACCAAACCGGCGGCCTGCCTCCTGTGCTTCAGCCATACGTCGTTTTGCAAGGGCACCTCCGCCTGTTGACTGATGACCGGCATCGCCATTGGTCATTGAAACAAACTTTACCTTGTGGCCCATTTGCACGAACTTAATGGCTGTCCCTCCTGCTGTAAGATCACAGTCATCGGGATGTGCACCAAAAACAATGACCCGGATAGGACCATCCTGTGCCAATGATGTTGCTGCACACGCAAAAACAAGGAGTAAAAAGAGAATTTGCTTTTTCATCCGCACGAAAATATTTTTAATAGGTCGGATATAGCTCGCATGTTGATTTTGTACATGCAAGTTTGGCTCTTTAGTTAAACAGGGTCGGTTCATCATTATATAATTTTGATTTTAATTTTTAGTTGGAACCACACTTTCAAATTACTTTTCAACCCCGGGTATAATCTTTCAGATAAAAGTGGCTAAACAAATGTATTTATTAATTAATGAACTTCAAAGTCATTTCATTTTAATTAACACTAATGTTTAATTAAGATAAAAACATAACATTATTTAACATTAATTAAGGTTTATTTCTTATTGTCGTGGGAAGATTTCTCCTTATAATATACCTACATTGCCGGTAAACTTACACTTTGGTATTTGATGAAAAAATCAGTATTCATTTTAATCACTGCCCTGCTGTTGTCAGGCAGCATTATTTCGGGGCAGGAGAAGGTAAAGGAAAAGATGAAGAAGGGCTGGTCGTTTGGCTTTTTTCCGGCTTTTGGGTACGACTCAAATACAGGTGTGAAATATGGTGGTGTTTTAAAATTATTTGATTACGGCGACGGGAGTTCTTATCCGAGATACGATCAGAGTTTTCATTTTGAATGGTCGCGTACCACAAGAGGCACGGGAACAAACCAGCTGACCTACGATACAAGGACGCTTATACCAGGTGTCAGAATGCTTGCAGAAGCAAGTTATCTGACTGAACAGGTACTTGATTTTTACGGATTCAATGGCTATAATGGTTACTACAATCCGGGATATACCTCGAGAAGCAACGCCTTATACAGGACACCGGTATTTTACCGTATGGACAGGGGATTGATAAAAACGAAGCTTGAGTTTATCGGAAAACTGGGAAACAATAATCTGAAATGGTTTGGAGGGTTTGAATATTTAAACATCAGGCTTGATACGGTTGATATAAATAATCTAAATAAAGGGAGGGCTCAGTCCGCTCTTCTTCCTTCATCCGGAGGAGGGCTCTATGGCGATTTTCTCAGATGGGGACTCATTTCACAGGATCAGTTCGATGGAGGGCAGACAGGTGTTTTTAAAATTGGTGCTAAATATGATACCCGCGATAATGAGCCTAATCCGATGAAAGGGTTATGGACGGAAGCACAGTTACTGCTGGTTCCTGCATTTCTTAGTGATGGATACGGATACACACGCTTCGCTTTTACTCACAGGCAATATTTTACACTTGTTCCAAAAAAAGTGAACTTTGCCTACAGGGTATCATATCAGGCCAAGCTTACAGGTGAAATGCCATTTTATATGCTTCCGCTAGTCTTCAATTCAGCTCCTCAGCTTACCCTTAGCGGATTAGGAGGCGCAAGGACAATAAGGGGGATCCTGAGAAACCGCGTTGTTGGTGAAGATTTTGTTTATGGGAATGCAGAATTAAGGTGGAAGGTTTTCAGAACTGTAATACTGAATCAGAACTTCTATTTTGCACTGGCCGGCTTTGCTGATGCAGGCATGGTTACAGGCAAATACAGGCTGCCGGAGACTAACAATGCTGAAGCAATAGCCTGGCTGGCAAAGGGTGATAAGGAAAAAATGCATTTAACTTATGGCGGAGGAGCCCACTTTGCGATAAATGATAACTTTATAATTACCATGGATTATGGTTGGGCCGATGATCCGCGTGATGGCATCAGAGGAACATATATAGGATTGAATTTCCTTTATTGAGGAATGGCCACTATTTTCCGGTAACAATTTTCAATTAAGGGTGTTATTGAAATATGAAGGGAAAGCAGATCTGTAATTGCTTTACCTTGTATAGAATTCAATCATCTCTTTAATTGCACTCCGGCAGACGGCACAGAATCCTTTGGGACTGTTGCTTTTCATACGGCATTCCAGTTCAGACCTGTATATTCCTTTGGCAGAATATCCGCCACCTTCAAATAGTCCGGTTACTTCTTGATACTTCTTCTCAGAGGGTGTTGGTACCGGAGTCCTTTTTTCAATCATCTCCTTCCATTTTGAACCGAAATCAACCAAAGTAGTGATATTTGGTTCCCATGGTTCGGTATCAAGTGGATAGAATTCATCATAAGCTACCGAGGAGGAGTAATATTCATCAGCCAGACCAACGAATCCATGACCAAATTCATGTACGAAGACTTTTTCTGAAAGAGAGTGGCCGGCTGTTGTTCCGCTGTAATAGTTATAAATACCGCCTCCTCCGTATTTAGTACTGTTGACAAGAACAATTATGTTATCGTGGGGAACCAAAGCCGCATAATCGTTTACCGCTTTAATATCCTGAGTGGTAAGATAGCGATCAATATCAAATGTGTAGAAGCTTGAGTTCAGAGCTGTATTGACATAAAGTCTGTCGCCGGGGATGTCTGATCCCGAGTCCTGTGAGACTGCTTCAACTGCCCATATATTGAACTTGCCGGAATATTCTTTAAACGGTTCTTCAGCAAAAAGGACATCAGCCATTCTCTTCACATCATTTCTGAATTTCTCCATTTCCCAGGTCTGGTACCCTTCAGCAATAAATGCCAGATCGACACATTTATGAGGGTCTCCACCCTCGTAAATCCTGGTAACATTAGCATTTATCGGGTTCTCTTTCCTGATAAAGTAATCAGATGGGTCAATTATTGTTTCATATAACTTATTGAATAAACCATTCCGTTCTCTCTTACTCAGAATAAATTTTATTTTGCTTTTTGGGAAAGGCATTGTAGCAACCTCATAGAAGCTTCTTTCAATTGTTTTTGCTTCAGCGGTTGTCTGCCACTCCTGATAAAGTGTACTGAATCCCTTCGAGTAAATAAGACTATTTCCGGCTACGTCGAAAATTTCATATTTTAAATTCCCATAATCGAAAGGGATTGAGAGGTTCTCCACTGATCCGGCCCAGAAAGGTTCCTCCCTCATCCCGACAGGGTAAACAGCTGTTTTCAGGTTGTTGCCGGCAAGCATAAAATCAAATCTTAAAACTTTATCTGTAAAATAATTATCAAAGGTATTCTGCCCATGAATGGATAGTGAAATGCTGAACAAAATGAATATTATAGTTGTTTTCATAATTAATATATTCGTTTTAAATCAGTGCCTGAAGTGCCTAAAGTTAAAAGTTAAAAGTTAAAAATCAAAAGTTAAAAAATAAAAGTCGAAGTGAAGCGAAGAGACTTGCCGAATCAAAGATGTTCACAAAATGAATTGTTCTTCAGTAGTTTCAGTGGCAAAAGCCGAAGATTATTTGCAAATATTTTAATAGAATTATGTAAAGCTAAAAATAATCAATAATATCGATTGATAATTTATCTATTTTTGCCACGAAATATTTTAATGTTGATTTATGCTGACAATAAATGATCCGGGAATATGGCTTAGGGAGTTGTTCCTCCAGACAGGATTAAGTTATTCATTCTCTTCTTTATTCAGCACCATTGCTCTGGTGTTTATTGTTCTGTTCTTAAGCTGGCTTGCAAATGTCATTGCTAAATTAGTTATTCTCCGGATTGTTACAGCGATTGTAAAAAGAACAACATCAACATGGGATGATATTTTCCTTGAGCAGAAAGTTTTCAGCAGGTTATCACATTTTGCGCCTGCCCTGGTAATCTGGTTTATGGCTGCCTGGGCTCTGAAGTCTTTCCCTGTCTGGCTTATCTTTGTTCATAAGCTGACATATATCTATATGGTAATTGTAGGTACAGTGGTAATCAACTCTTTTATTGAAGCCTGGCATAATATTTATAATTCCCTTCCTATTGCACAGCATCGGCATATTAAAGGATATGTTCAGCTTCTGAAGATCTTTGTAGTGCTGATATCCATTCTGATAATTGTATCTGTTGTTTTTAAAAAAGATATAAGCACCATAATTGCCGGTTTAGGCGCAATGGCTGCAGTTATTATTCTTGTATTTAAAGACTCTCTGCTCGGGCTTGTTGCCAGTATTCAGCTGTCGGCCGACAAGATGCTGAAGGTAGGAGACTGGATAACAATACAGAAGCGAGATGTTGACGGAGTGGTTTCAGATATTACCTTAAATACTGTAAAGATCCAGAATTTTGATAAGACAATTGTAACTGTTCCTACTTATTCACTTGTAAATGAGTCTTTCCAGAACTGGAGAGGGATGGAGGAGTCAGGGGTCAGGCAGATAAAGAGATCTATTTTCATCGATATAAAAAGTATCAGGTTTCCTGAAAGGGAGCTAATAGAGAGACTTTGCAGGAATCCTCAGCTCAAAGAGTTTATCGGGTTAGCTGAATTGAAGGGTTTATCTAAAAGCAATTCGTCAGATACTATTGATGAACCATTTTTCAATTCGGCACAAATAACGAATCTTGCTATTTTCAGGTTTTATGCAGAGACATATCTGAAACAGCATCCTGATGTTGACACTGATCAGACTGTTATTGTCAGACACAAGTCTCCGGAAGCAAATGGATTGCCATTGCAGGTCTACCTGTTTGTCAGGAATAATCAGTTTGTTCCTTATGAAAATGTTCAGTCTGAAATATTTGAACACCTTCTGGCTATTATGAGCGAGTTTGGTCTTAAAGTATTTCAGCAGCCTACCGGTGAAGATCTGCTATCTTTGTCGGGGATAAAAACGAAATAATTGAAACTACACATATATTTAAGACTATGGCTGACCTGAATACAAGAATTAGTGATTTTGTCTGGAAGAATCTAAGTGAAAAGCATGTTACAGGGAAAGTTGACCCTTTCTGGGAGTCTCTCAGGAATGCGGGTACTGAACTGTGGCTCGATACGGGCGATATGGATGAAGCAGAAGCTATCTGGACATCGGAGATGAGTGCTCTTACAACAAACAATACGCTGCTAAACAATGAGATACAGAAGGGAATTTATGATATATTTATTTCAGAAGCCAAGAGTATCGTAAGAGATCTTCCTCATGAAGACAGGGTTAAGGAGATAGCTTTCATTTTAAATGCCAGACATGGTCTGAGGCTGGCTCATAAATTCGGAGGATATGTGAGTGTAGAGCTCCACACCGATACAGCACACGACATTAAAGCTATTCAATACTACGGAAAAAGATATCACGAAATATGTCCCGAGCAGTTTATTGTAAAAGTTCCCTATACGGCTGAAGGACTCATAGGAGCCAGGCTGTTGAAAGATTCGGGTGTTAAGATCAACTTTACTCTTGAGTTCAGTGCCCGCGAAAACGTTCTTGTAACAAAAGTGGCCAGGCCTGATTACCTTAATGTCTTTTTAGGAAGGGTAGGAGCCTATTTAATAAATAATAACCTTGGCGATGGTTCCGGGGCAGGCGAGAGGGCAGTTATCTCATCGCAAAACTGGGTTACAGGCCTTTCTGCTGAAAATCCATGGCAGACCAAACTGATTGCAGCAAGCCTTAGAAGCTTTAATCAGCTTGAGCTTCTGGCAGGAACTGATGTATTTACCATGCCTCCGAAAGTGGCTGCGGCAGGAAGAAAAGAGTTAGCCGGGAAATTTACATCACAAACTCATGAAAACTATGATGTAAGTCTCTATGATTCAGCTAAAGGAGCCGGGATTGAGAAGTTCTGGGAAGTAGATGATAAAGTGCTGAAGTTTGCCGGCAGACTGGCTTCCAAAGTTCCGGTAACGGGATCCGAGCTGATTCATATTGCTCATGAAGAGGGTTGTGAGGATATGTTTCCATCCCTTTCAAAAGAGGAGAAGGGTTTTATTGCTTCTGATGGCAAGATCCCTGTTCATTCGCGATGGGAGAAAAAAATAAGTGAAGGTAAAATTGCGCCGGATACATTACTTACTCTTGCCGGGCTGGCTTCCTTTACCGCCGATCAGGCAATGCTTGATAAGCGAATTAAAGATATAATCGAATAGGTAATCTTCTTCTTGTAAGAATTATATTTTTTTTGTTTCCGGGTTATTCGGCAGACCGCTGTCTTATTATCTCGTAAAGAAGGATACCGGCTGCCACCGATACATTCAATGACCCTATTGTACCGGTCATAGGTATTCTGATCTGATGGTCGGAAAGCGAAACGAGCTCCCTGCTGATCCCTTTGTCTTCTGAACCGAGTATCAGAACAGCAGGACCGGTTAATGAAGTTTCCGATGCCATTTTTCCTGATTTTTCTGCAGCACAGATCAGCTTGAGCCCTGATTCTTTAAGGTATTCCATTGAACGGACAATGCTTTTTTCCCTGCAAACAGGAAATGAGTGAAGTGCTCCTGCTGATGTTTTAACTGCATCGGCTGTAATTCTGGCCGATCCTTTTTCAGGTATAATGATAGCATGGGCACCAAGACATTCTGCTGTACGGACTATCGCCCCGAAGTTTCTTACATCGGAGACTCCGTCGAGTGCAATTATCAGCGGATCTTCCCCTTTCTCAAAAATCATCGGAAGAAGATTTGCAATATATTGATATTCAATTACCGACAACCATGCCAGTACACCCTGATGGTTTTTTTTCGTAACAAGCTCTATTCTTTCAATCGGAACTATCTGGTAAACAATGTTATGTGACTTTACTTCGGTCATAAGCTCATGATAAAGAGTACCCTGAAGACCTTGTTTGATAAGAAGCCTGTCTATCTGTTTCCCCGCTTTAATAGCTTCAATAACAGGTCTTAGTCCAAAAATACAATCAGTTTCTTTTTGCATGATATTCTTTATTTCAGATATTTTAAAAAATTAGTTTCCGGAGTTGTTATTATAATGTAAAATTTTCTTCTTCAACTTTAAGAGTTCCTCCCTTTAGTTCACTTTAAGTACTTCCTGTTATTAAATATCCTCCGGATTATCGAGACGAAAAACAATTCCTTTCCGCCAGCTTGAGATAGCCTGATCCCAGTATGTTACAGGGTTTTCGCTTCTGCTCAGGTAGTAATCATTTTCTGAAAATATATTTTCTCTCTTTTTGAAGTTAAAGAACAGGTAATCTTCACTGACGCTGTATCGCCCGCCCCATGAGGATTTGACAACCGGTTTTCTGTAACCCCAGTTTTCACCTTCGGCTGTTTTGTAAACTTTATCCGGAGGGCCATAAATAATATAAATCATTCCCCTTTCGCTTCTCCAGCCCTCCTTGTATGATGTAAAATAGTAGTTCGAAAAGAGTACCCGGGTATAATAGATCCGGATCAGTTCACGCGCCTTATCAACATTACCTCCGCATTTTATCCAGAAATCGTCAAGTGAGATTTTTGGTTTAAGTGATGATCTGATAGCTGCCACTTCATCCTGTGATGCCAGGTAAGCGATAGGCTCAATCATAACTTCCGGGGTTGTCATGGCAGGGTAAGTGGTTCCCAGATTCAGAAAAGTATAACCCTCCCGAATATCTCTTCCAACAGAACAGAGATAAATTCCTTCTCTGGGAAACATCATCGGTATGCTGTCAGAGTATGGGATTGCGCCAACCTTTTCCGGCTCATAGTCCAGCTCCTTTTCAGGCAGAAGCATAGAGGGCGGATCAGGTGTTTCCCTGAAGGGTTTATAATATGAAATAAAGAGGCTGTCGGGAGTTGCTCCGGAATAAACCAGATTGATATATTCATTGATTTTCAATACCGGACTGAAAAGCTCATTTTTATCGAAATGGCCCTGTGCCCTGAAATTATACATATTGAAATATGAAAGAGTATTGAAATATTTAAAAGTCTGTATTACATGAAGGCGTAGTCGGTCGATAATTTTAATTTCAGTAATGTATTCTAGGTCTTTTTCAACCCTTAAAGGAATATTGTAGATATACTCAGCTCTTCCCTCTTCCTTGACAATGTTGATATTATAGATGGCAGTGTCGGCAAGGACTCGTCCCTGACTGATATTAAAGAGTTTAACATTTATTATCATCTGTGCTGTCGGAATCCCCTGAGGATTAGCTTCCGAGAAAAACAGATCGTTTGGGAAGAATTTAACTGACAGTACCGATGATTTGTCAGACTTATTGATAACATTATAGAGTGGGTTAAAGGGACTTTTGGTCGGATTATAGAGGTAGGAAAGATCCTTGGTATCAGTAGTTTGCTGGGTTATTTTACAGGAATGTGTAACCGAAGCAATCAGGGTTGAAATAAGCAGTAAACAGATGGTTTGGTTTTTGATCCAATTCTTCATGCCCGAAAAAATTACTTATTAATTGTTAGCCACTTTCCATTCAATTCTTATTCTGCAAAGCTCCTTGTTATCGCTTGAACGGATTACAGAATGGTTGAAAAAAGTGCTGTTATCCTTCACGACAGCTGTTCTGATAAAAACCTCATCGTCATAAATAGATTCAGCAAGATAGTTTATTTCAGCCGATTGAGGAATATTTTTCATTACAAAACCGAGATCATAAGTATCGGCAACCCATTTCAGATACCTGACATTATTAGTATGAAGGTTTACATCCAGATCACTTATTTTTACTCTGAAGGTGCTGGTGATAATGCCATTCTCTGCAGCAGGTTCAAGTTTTACAGCCTGTCTTACGGGTGAGTAATCGGTATGAAGATCAGGGTTATAGGAGCTTAATATTGAATCGGGTCTCTGAACTTTCCTGGTATTGCTGTCGAGGATGAGCCACGAGGAGATCCCTGCTCCGATTATTTTTCCGTCAGGATATCTTACCTCATAATTTCTCAGTGCAAATAATTTATCTGTTCCGTTTGGCCATGTTTTTAAAATAATATTTTCTTCCCATAAAGGCCAGCAGGAGATTTCTGCATAGATCCTGGAGAGTACCCAGAACCGGTTATCTCTCATCAGGTCGTTTCTGCCGAATCCAAGTTTCTCTGCGTGCTCAGATGCAATATCCTGCAAATAGTTGAACAAAGAATAGAGATTAAGCTTTCCGTCCGGTCCGGTTTCGTAAACATGCACTCTGTATTCTTTTTCAAACTGAAGTAATCCCATTATTAACCGTTGCTTTTTAAAAACTCTTCTACCTCGTTGCTGTAAAGAGTCCATCTGTTCATCTCTTCGTTAAGCTGATCCTTTAAATCCTGATATTTCCTGTAATCTGTTTCATGTGATTCTGAGGAGTTTCCGGGCTCCATAAATGCTTTGTCGACAGCCATAATTTCAGCTTCAATCTTCTCAATCACCGTTTCTGATTCCTCAAGTCTTTTTCTCAGTTTTCTCAGGTTGCGGTCAAACTCTTTCTTTTCCAGGTATTTTTGTTTGTTTGATGATACATCTCCCTGTACTGTCTGACTTATTATTTTGTCCTTTCTCTCAATGTCTTTAAGGTTTTCAATCTTCTTCTTCCTGAGGAAATCATAAATTCCGCCGATATTTTCTTTTATTCGGTTATGTTTGAATTCATATACTTTTCCTACAATTCCGTCAAGAAAATCTCTGTCATGAGAGACAACAATTAGTGTGCCATCAAATTTAATCAGAGCCTGTTTAAGGATATCTTTTGATCGCATATCGAGATGATTTGTTGGTTCATCAAGTACCAGAAGATTGGATGGTTCGAGTAATAGTCTTACAAGAGCCAGTCTCGACCGCTCGCCTCCGGAGAGGACTTTTATCTTTTTCTCAACATCATCTCCCCTGAAAAGAAATGCTCCGAGCATATTCCTGATCTTTGCCCTGATATCACCTTTTGCCACATCATCAATAGTCTGTAATACCGTTTTGTTCTCATCAAGCAGTTCATCCTGATTTTGGGCGAAATAGCCGATTTTTACATTATGGCCGGTTTTTAGCATTCCTGTGTGGTCAACCTCACCGGTAATGATCTTTGAAAAGGTAGTTTTTCCTTCGCCGTTGCGGCCGACAAATGCAACTTTTTCACCTCTCGAGATTTTGATGTTTACTTTGTTGAGAACATTAAGCGATCCGTAGCTTTTCGACAGGCCCTCCGCCTCCACAACAACTGTTCCTGAGCGGGGAGCAGGTGGAAATCTTAGGTTGATGGAGCTGTTATCCTCTTCGTCAACTTCAAGTCTTTCAACCTTGTCTAATTGTTTTATCTTCGACTGAACCTGAACGGCTTTGGTAGCTTTGGATCTGAACCGTTCAATAAATTTCTCAGTATCTTCTATCTTTTTCTGCTGGTTTCTGAAGGCTGCAATCTGCTGTTCCCTTCTCTCTTCTCTGAGAACAAGATATTTCGACCATGAGGCTTTATAATCGTAGATCTTGCCGAGCGAGATCTCAATAGTTCTTTTTGTTACATTATCAAGAAAAGCACGGTCGTGCGATACCATAAGCACTGCACCAGGGTAACCTGCAAGAAATGATTCCAGCCACTGAATCGATTCAATATCAAGGTGATTTGTTGGTTCATCGAGTAGAAACAGGGATGGTTTCCTTAAAAGTATTTTTGCAAGTTCAATCCGCATTCTCCAACCACCGCTTAACTCTTTGGTATACCTGTCAAAATCTTTTCGCTCAAAACCGAGACCAATCAGAGTCTGTTCTGCTTCGGCCATATAGTTGGCTCCTCCAAGCATTCTGTATCTCTCTTCAACTACTGTCAGGTGATCGCAGAGTTTCAGGTATTCATTCGATTCATAGTCTTCCCGTCTGGCGATCTCGGAACTGCAGAACTCTATCTCTTCAGACAACCCAATAAGCTCAGAAAAGGCAGTTATTGTTTCGTTCATAACAGTTGTGGTATCGTCAACCCGCATCTGCTGTGGAAGATAGCCTATTGTAACATCTTTCGACATGTCGATCTGACCTGAAGTAGGGCTTTGAAGACCTGAAATAATCTTGAGAAGAGTAGATTTTCCGGCACCGTTTTTCCCTGCCAGACCAATCCGGTCCTGATCATTTATTAAGAAGGAAATATTTGTTAACAAGTCAAAACTGCCAAACGCAACTGAAATATCCTGAACCGAAACCATATATTGAATTAAAATGTCTGCAAATATAGGAAAAGTAAGTGAGTCGCGAAAAGCAGCCTGTCCGTTTCAATAACATTTCATGAGGGCTCTGGTTCTTAATCAGTTGGTTTTCAGTAATGATAAATCGAATATCCGTTGGCCTTAATCTCTGTTAATAATAAATTTCCGTGAAAGGGACTTATTTTTGTTTCTGAGGCGGATAATGTAAATACCTTCGGCTAATCCAGTGACAGGAATAACTGATTCAGACTCACCATGAAATTTGGAAGACCACTTTGTTTTACCTGTAAGATTCTGAATGTCAGCATATTGCATATTTTGTATGTTGCTGATTATCAAGTAGTCACGGGCGGGGTTCGGATAGATTATTATCTCTGACAGGGTTTCTTCGGGATAACCGGTAGCCACTGATTCTTCGAACACGAAATCGTCAAGGTAAGTAATGCTGTTCTGGTAAGTCCTTACTTCGAGATCGAAATGATACGCACCCGGAGGTGCAATAACCTCAGCGGAGAACTGCTCCCAGGTGTTACTTTTCATATAATCAGATGGTTGTAATATCAGTTTCGCTGTTGCATCAGTTATATTGTTTTCTTCATTATCGACCCAGTCGCACCATATCCGGCAACCGTGTTCAGTACCGGTTGTTTCAGTTTTATATATGAACGACAGTGTATATTTCTTGCCCGGGACAACATCTACAATTTGTCCGATGTTTTTTGTAGTACTTGTATTAGCTGAATGCCTGCACGAATAGTTTCCGGTTTTAATAGTGCTGGAATCTTTCAGACAGTTTACAGCGGTTGACCACCCGGTAGGTTTGGTTGTTTTTCCCCATGATTCAAATCCGGGATTGACTATCAGGTTTTGCGGGAATAAGATTTGCTCCAATGCAAGGAGCAGCACGAAGGAGATTGCTCTTTTCATAAAAGTCAGTATTATAATAAGTTAAATGCGTTGAATTTGTTGCGAGACAAATTTCAAATGCTAATTTCCACCAATTAATTTAAAAAAGCAAATTTATTTTTAAATCCGGATCCCCTTCGCGGTTAAAAACTCGTGAACTCACCGGCTGCTTCGGCTCGGCTATAGGGAGAGTGCATACAATGTTTTTAAGAATTTTAGTTTATTGTTATTCGTCAGATTGTCAGTAATATAAGGAATCAGAGTGGTTTAATAGTATCTACTGATTATAGCTGTTCTCTTTGGAAAAACTATCTTTGCAGAATACAACCAAGTTCTGATAACAATTTCAGGATAAATTTTAAAAATGTAGAACCATGAAGATAAAGCCATCAGGATTGAAGTTTCAGGCAATAATATTTATCATCCTGTCTGTTATAATCTCCTGCTCAAAAGATGAGAGCAGTACTGTAAATAATTACTTTGTTTCAAAAGAACTAATATCATCATTTACAAAATCATACATTAACGCAATGCTTGATGTTGCCTCTAAGACTGCTCCGGAGTTAAATAATCTTAAGTCGCTTATATCCAGTGATGTCAATATTTATAAAATAGTTTATAAAACAACTGTTAAAGGAGAAGAGATAAATGTATCAGGACTGGTTTGTGTTCCTTCAACACCCGGCGATTACCCTGTTCTTTCATTTCAGAATGGTACCAATACATTGAATGCCAGTGCACCAACCGAGTATTCATTGAATTATTCCTATCAGCTTGTAGAGTATATTGCTTCCATGGGATATGTGGTTGTATTTGCTGATTATCCCGGATTTGGAGAATCTGTTCAGGTACCGCACCCTTATCTGGTATCAGAGCCAACTGTCAGATCACTTGTTGACATGCTGTTTGCAGTGCGTGAGCTCGCTAATTCAGACCTGAAGGATATTACCATAAAGAATGAATATTATCTTCTGGGTTATTCGCAGGGTGGCTGGGCAACACTTGCCCTGCATAAGGCACTGGAACTGGATTACAGCAATGAGTTCAATCTGAAAGGAAGTGCCTGTGGGGCAGGACCATACAATATTTTTCTCCTTTTACAGAGTATGACAAGCACAGCAGTTTATCCTATGCCGGTTTATATTGGGTATATATTGAATGCCTATATTGCCTATAATCAGTTTACAAATCCTGTCACTGATATCCTGAAGGAGCCGTATGCTACGCGACTCGGGACATTATATAATGGTATGCTTACTTCAGATCAGATCAACAGTCAGCTTACAACTTCAGTACCAGGATTATTGAATTCTGCTTTTCTTTCAGGGTTTGCCACCATGCCGGAATATGTTTCGGTAAAGAGTGCGCTTGAAAAGAACAGTGTTACAGCATGGCACAGTTACAAGCCTCTTTTGCTGATACATGGAGGAAAAGACACGCATGTAAACCCTGTTTCAACTGAGAATATGTATGCAGCTATGATTCAGGCAGGAACATCTGCAGATTTGTGTAAAAAGGTTATTGTTCCTGATGTTGATCACGGCGACGGGTTAGTTCCATGTATGATCCAGTCTATCATGTTTCTGCAGGGGCTGAAGACTTCAAATTAAATAAAAACATATTAAGTGGGAAGAAGAAAAGATCTGCCTCTGATGGAGAGGGTAATGATAACTGATATCGGTGCTGAGGGAAATGCTCTTGCAAGGGTTGAAAATCTTGTAGTATTTGTTCCGATGCTGATACCGGGCGATGTTGTAGACCTCAGGGTTGTCAGGAAAAGAAAGAAGTTTCTTGAGGGGCGTGTTGTCAGATTTCATGAATACTCTTCTGACAGGATAGAGCCGAGATGCAGCCATTTTGGAGTATGTGGTGGGTGTAAATGGCAGCATCTGCCGTATCATCTTCAGCTTCAATATAAAGAAAAGCAGGTAAGGGACAGTCTGACACGAATAGGAAAAGTTGAGCTGGATGAAATCAGTCCGATTATAGGTTCCTCAGAAACATATCTTTACAGGAATAAACTTGAATACACTTTCTCTGATAAGCGATGGCTCACAAATGAAGAAGTGAATTCAGGAAATCAGTATGAAAAGGAGAATGCCCTGGGTTTTCATATTCCGGGATTGTTTGACAAAGTACTGGATATCACCGAGTGTCACCTTCAGCCAGAACCTTCAAATCCTATCAAAAATGCAGTCAGGGGTTATGCTCAAAGCAATGATCTCCAATTTTTCGATCTTCGGGAGCAGAAGGGATTTCTGAGGAATCTGGTAATCCGCAATTCTCTTGAGGGCAAAGTAATGGTTATAGCTGTATTCTTTCATGAAGATATTGAAAAAAGAGAAGGATTGCTTGACTTTCTTGCTACGGAGTTTCCACAGATCACCTCACTTTGGTACGTAATTAATTCAAAAAGAAATGATTCCCTTACTGATCAGACTCCGGTACTTTATAAAGGAGACAACCATTTGGTGGAGAAGATGGAAGGTTTGCAGTTCATTATAGGACCGAAATCATTCTATCAGACAAATACAAAGCAGGCACTTGAGTTGTACAGGGTGGTTAAACATTTTGCCGGATTGACAGGGAATGAAGTTGTATATGATCTTTATACAGGAACAGGGACTATAGCCAACTACATAGCCGGTTCATCAGAAAAAGTGATTGGAATTGAGTATGTTGAAGAGGCTGTAAATGATGCGAGAATAAATTCTGAGATTAACGGTATCCGGAATACCTTCTTTTTTGCCGGTGACATGAAAGATGTATTGTCGCGGCAGTTTATAGAGATAAACGGGAAGCCGGATGTAATTATTACTGATCCGCCGCGTGCCGGGATGAATGAAGATGTTGTAAAGACCATTTCTGATGCAGCCCCGGATAAGATTATATATGTAAGTTGCAATCCTGCCACACAGGCCAGGGATATTCTGTTGTTGTCTGAATATTATAAAGTTGAAGCAGTACAGCCGGTTGATATGTTTCCACATACTCATCATGTTGAGAATGTTGTTCTTCTGAAAAGAAAGACGATTTGAAAATAAAAAGATAATTAATTTTGCACTTTATAGTTGTTTTCCTACTTTTGTCGCGCTCATTAAGAGAATTCACCCTGTATATTGGAGAGATGGGTGAGTGGCTTAAACCAGCAGTTTGCTAAACTGCCGTATGGGAAACTGTACCGGGGGTTCGAATCCCCCTCTCTCCGCAAAGCCTGAACAAACCATCCGCCTTTTGGCGGATGGTTTTGTTTTTAAATGACCGAATAAAACTTGTTTTATGAAGGTCATGAAAAAACAAAACATACTGCGAAGCAGGTTTGTTCAGGCTTTGCAAGGCTCCCCGCTGGGGATCACCGAAGGTAATCCCTGACCCTCTGCCAGGCGTTTACGATCGATATACAATCCTGATTACCAGTCTTAAATAACCATAACTGCGAAGCAGGT
>CAIJYD010000094.1 GCA_903824785.1 uncultured Bacteroidota bacterium | reverse complement strand
TTGATTCATGGATTAATGTTTTATTCAAAGCAAAAATCCAACTTTTCATTCAAATCGTCACGCTACAAAAA
Organism: uncultured Bacteroidota bacterium; assembly: GCA_903824785.1. Lineage (GTDB taxonomy): Bacteria > Bacteroidota > Bacteroidia > Bacteroidales > VadinHA17 > LD21. The sequence continues at coordinate 15,364 of CAIJYD010000094.1, read as the reverse complement.
ACATCTACAATTGCGATTACTTCATAATTTCAAAGAACAAATTTTAAAATCTAATGCCCACTAGTGATATGAAAACTGAAAAAAAATTCAAGCTTTTCTTTTTCTTCATCATGATAAGTAGCCTGATTCTTTTGATGGGATGTGAAAAAAAAGAAGATAATCTGGTAACCGACATTGATGGCAACAAATATCATACTGTTACTATCGGCACTCAGGTCTGGATGGTGGAGAACCTGAAAACAACCAGGTATAGTAATGGAGATACAATAATGGAAGTGATGGATAATCGTCAATGGGAAAAGCTTACTTCAGCAGCTTGTTCCTATTATAATGATTATGCTTATGTTATTTATCAAAAACATGATGTTTATCAAACTATTGCAACTTACGGACGTCTGTACAACTGGTATGCAGTAAACAACAGCCGTAAAATTGCTCCGGAAGGATGGCATATAGCAACTACTGATGACTGGAATACTTTAATCGAGTATGCGGGGGGAAAAGATGTAGCAGCCGGGAAATTAAAAGAAGCCGGAACAAAGCATTGGACAACACAAGACAATGACGCTACCAATGTGTTTGGATTTACTGCTCTGCCCGGTGGCAGTTGCAGCATGTATGGTTCTTTTGACGATATATCCACACATGGTTATTGGTGGGCAGTTTCAGCTTCTGATATAAATCTTGTATTTGCTTATTCAATATACTGTTTTATGGATGGATGGGAATGGAATAGAAGCTTAAAATCAGGGATATTGGGATCATCTGTTCATTCCAAAGTAAGCGGACTATCAGTTCGCTGCGTTAAAGATTAACTGGGTACAAACAGATGCAAGAGAATCTGATAAATAAACGGAACAGTGGTATAGATGTTTTACGCGGGATTGCGGTAATATCGGTAATCTTTCTTCATCTTAACATACAGGTCCCATTCTCAGACACATATATTGGAAGCGTAATGCCCCAGATGCTATATAAACTCTTCTTCTGGAGTGGCTATTATGGAATTTGCATGTTTTTCGTGGTATCTGGTTTTTTAATTACTACTACATCCCTAACTAGATGGACGGCACTTCCTAAAGTAAGTCTTTCAGGATTTTACACCATGCGTTTCGCCCGTATAATGCCACTCCTGGCTGGATTGCTTCTGATATTATCTATTCTGCATTTAACAGGGATAACAGGTTTTGTAATCAATCCTGAAAGGACAACTCTTGGAAGGGCACTTTTTGCAGCTACTACTTTTCATATAAACTGGCTTGAAATGAAGGTGGGCTTTTTACCGGGGCCGTGGGATATTCTCTGGACACTTTCAATCGAAGAGGTTTTCTACCTGTTTTTTCCGGTGGTATGTTTTTTATGCCGCAAAGAGTGGCATTTTGTTGCTCTCGTTTCAGCGTTCCTGGTTATTTCGCCCATTGCCCGTACCCTTTGGTATCAGGGTAACGGATTGGGCGATAAGAACAACTTTGCCTACCTCGACGCTATCTCACTTGGATGTATGGCAGCTTTGGTTGCTAAAAGAATCGATGTTCGAAAATGGGCATTGAATGCTTTCTATATAGCCGGATGGGGACTGATTGTTTTTATTCTGTTATTTCGGCGAACGGCCAATCAATGGCATTTGATTGCAACAGGGTTAAATGTTACAGTGCTGGCTATCGGAACTGCATTAGTATTAGTCAGTATGCAAAAACATTTTGTAAGCGGCAGGCAAAAACCTTCCCTCCTTACTGCCGGTTTGCGTTTCTTCGGGCGAAACAGTTACGAAGTTTATCTCACTCATATGTTTGTTGTTATACTGCTGGTAAATGCCTTCAGGCTTTCTGAATTATCCGGAGAATGGACCTGGGCACTCTATATTTCTGCACTGACTACTTCCGCTCTTTTAGGCGATATTGTGGCCCGATATTTTTCCAATCCGATAAACAATTTCATCCGGCAGCGTTATAAGCCTCAGCCGGTAAAAATATTAAAAGAATGATTTACAAATGGCTGAATAGCCTCTCAGTCCTACCCGACAAATAACCTATTGCAAAGCATTAAAAGTAAATCAGAATAATAAATTATGATAATGGGAAATAAAAAGGATTTGTCTCAGGAACAACGTGAAGAAATAATTGGTGTATTAAAAGCCCGCTTTGAGAAAAACAAGAAACGCCATGTAGGGCTTGAATGGGCTAAACTACAAGCAAAACTGGAAGCTGATACTGAAAAATTATGGTCGCTCAATGAAATGGAAAGAACCGGAGGGGAACCTGATGTTATTGGTTTTGATGAAAAGAGTGGCGAGTACATCTTTTATGATTGTTCAGCAGAAAGTCCGAAAGGCCGCAGAAGTATCTGTTACGATCAGGAAGGGTTGGAATCAAGGAAAGAATTTAAACCCGATAATAATGCTGTTGACATGGCTGCGTCCATGGGCATCGAACTCTTAACTGAAGAAGAATATCGTGAGTTGCAGAAACTTGGAAATTTCGATACGAAAACATCAAGCTGGCTGAAAACACCGTCTGAAATAAGGAAACTCGGTGGTGCACTCTTTGCGGATTTCCGCTATGGCACTGTTTTCGTTTATCACAACAGCGCACCCTCTTACTATGGTGTCAGGGCGTTCCGCGGCTCATTAAAGGTCTGATTTTTATTACCCGGTTTTTGAAGAATTCAGGAAATTAGGGTATAAGTCTATTGGTGAATAATTTCGAAAATCCAAAAAAGAATTGTCTTTTGCCGGAAAGTACAGGTCAACCATTAAAACTGACTGGCAATCAAATTGACAATTAAATAAAAATAAGATATGAGCAAAAAACAATGGTATGAATCTTTGTTCGAGAACTACGGACAAAAGTATGATAATGAGAGTTTTACTAGAGGAACTATTGGAGAATGTGATTTTATTGAGAACGAATTGAATCATGATAAGTCATTAAGGATTCTGGATGTTGGTTGTGGTACAGGGAGACATACAATTGAGCTGACTAATCGCGGATATTTAGTAACAGGAATTGATTTCTCTCAATCACAACTTAACCGGGCAATTGAGAAAGCAAAAGTAAAGAATCTTAAGATTGATTTTCAACAGCAAGATGCCCGGCATTTGACTTTTAATGATGATTTTGATATTGCGATAATGCTTTGCGAGGGAGGATTTCCATTAATGGAGTCTGATGAGATGAACTTCGAAATACTTAAAAGCGTAACCCGTTCGCTAAAAAGAAAAGGTAAATTTATTTTCACAACTTTAAATGGATTGTTTCCCTTATATCATTCAGTAGAAGAATTCTGTTCGTCTGCAACGGAACAAGGTAATGCGACATATCGTAGCAATACTTTTAATTTAATGACATTTCGTGACCATAACACAACAGAATTTGAAGATGATTTTGGGAATAAGAAAATTCTTGAATGCAACGAAAGATATTATGTTCCCAGCGAGATAACATGGTTGCTTAAAACGCTGGGATACAAAAAGATTGATATAATGGGAGCAAGACTTGGACAATTTTCAAGAGAACATAAATTAACAACCGAGGATTTTGAAATGCTGGTAATAGCAGAGAAATGAAAATGCTCGTTGCAATAACAAAGCCTGAAGGCCATAAGGATTTCTTTGTTAATCCAAGCGTACTGTTTCCTCTTCGGCTATTGTAAGAAAACCATTTCTCAATAATTATTATCTTTAGAATCTGATAATTTTATTATGCCCAATCATTATATTATGGCTGGTTGTAATGTTGCCGGTAAGACAATAGGGTCTTTTCGAAACAGGAACCAATCTTAAACTTATGCTCAGAATTATGGATATTAATTTCAGACTCTTACTGCTACCTGCGTTAGCTCTTTCACTAAACAGCTGCCAGAAAACTTCAAACCCAAATGTTCTGATAATTTATGTCGATGATATGGGCTATGGCGACCTTTCATGTCAAAACCCAGATTCGAGAATTCAAACACCAAATCTCGACAGACTGGGATCTCAGGGAATGAGATTTACTGATGCCCACAGCGCTTCAGGAGTATCCTCTCCAAGCCGTTATTCACTTCTCACCGGACGGTATCACTGGCGTGGCCATCTGACAAAGGATATCGTAAGTCAGTGGGGCGATCCGGCAATTGAAAAAGGAAGAATGACAATTGGGTCATTACTTCAGGAAAATGGATATAATACAGCTTGTATTGGCAAATGGCATCTTGGAGAGACATGGCCATTTAAACCCGGATTAGGTCAAAACGATCCGTCAAAACACGAATGGACAGCACTTTCAATGAATGGCAATGAAAACTGGACACCCGAAGCCTTTGACTGGAATATGCCAATAAAAGATGGCCCGGTTACAAAAGGGTTTGATTACTATTTCGGAACCGGAGTCATTAACTTCCCTCCCTATACCTGGATCGAAAACGACAGGGTGCTGCACCCCCCCGTGGAAATGCTCGATCTGAGAGACTCTAAACCGGCAGAAGGTTCGTGGGAATGTCGTCCCGGTCCGGCTGCAAAAGATTGGGATATTACCAAAGTGCCAATAACACTGATGGAAAAGACTATTGAATGGATAAACAATCGTAAGGGTTCTGCAAAACCCTTCTTTCTCTATTTTGCATTGCCCTCTCCACATGCCCCGATTATTCCAGATAAACAATTCATAGGAAAATCAGAGGCAGGTGCATACGGTGATTATGTAGTTCAAACAGACTGGATGATCGGACAGGTACTCGAAACATTGAAAAATAATGGGTTTGAAAAAAATACACTTGTCATCTTTACAAGTGATAACGGACCTGAAACATACGCTTACCCAAGAATAAAAAACTTTGACCATTACAGTATGGGAAACCTTCGCGGATTAAAACGCGACTTATGGGAGGGAGGACACAGAGTTCCATTTATTGTGAGGTATCCCGGAGTTGTACCGGCCGGATCAATAAGCGATGAAATCATTTGCCAGACCGACCTGATATCTACTATTGCCGCATTCATAGGTAAAAGGCTACCTGTAAATGCCGGAGAAGACAGTTTTGACATGAGTAAAGTATTAAAAGGGAAAAAACCTGAAAAACCTATACGTGATTACACTGTACATCATTCACCAAATGGTAAATTTGGAATTCGTAAAGATAATTGGTTATTGATCGAAGCCAAATCAGGTGATGTTTCCATGGAGCCTGACTGGATAAAACAAAAATTTAATTATCAGCCAGATACAGCTAATATTGTTTTATACAACCTGGATACTGATTCAAAAGAAAATAAAAATCTCTATAATGAGTATCCTGAAAAAGTTCAGGAATTGCAATCACTTCTGGAAAAATCCCGGAAGGAAGGAAGAAGCACCCAAATATTAAAACCGGAATGAGTAGTTCATCTATAAGCGAAAAGAATGACTTAAGAATTGATGCCGGAATTTCCCTTGGCCCTTCTGCTCATACAACAATTTCTTATGGATTAACAGACAAGATAGCAATTCAGGGCTTTGGCAGTGTTGGCACCCATGCCAATGGTATTACTAAAAACGGAGATAACCAATGGAAAATGTGGAAAACTACATTTCAACCTTTCCTGAAGGCGTGCAGGAAATCTTGAAACAGATGCGGTCAATTATTAAAAAAGCTGCCCCTGAAGCAGTTGAAAGTATTTCGTATGGTATGGCTGGATACAAAACAAATGGAAAGCCATTGGTCTATTTTGCAGGTTTTAAAAACCACATTGGATTTTATGCAACACCGACAGGACATTCTGAATTTGCCGACGAACTTTCAAGTTACAAACAAGGGAAAGGGTCTGTCCGGTTTCCCATTGACAAACCTATTCCGTTTGACCTGGTAAAACGAATTGTTGAATTCAGAGTAATAGAAAATTCGGCAACTGCAAAAAGGAGACAATAATCAAGCCGCATTATAACCCGAATTATCGTGTGTTTTTTGTGACTTCCTTATTTCAGATTTGAATGAAGAATAATTAACCTGATTAAGAAAAAGCAATAGTTATACCTGAAAATTTCGTATCAAAGGATAAAGATTCCTGTAAAGTCTGAACTTATTATCATAGAATTCCTGTTTTTGTGGTTTTACCTGAGATATCGGCTTCACCCAGGCTTTGGCAATCCGGGAAATACTTTCTCCTGAATGCGCTGCTTTTGCAAGGATTGCCACCCCCATGCAACCAGCCTCCGTAACATCCAGAACAGTTATTGGCATTCCGATAACATCAGCTTTTAACTGTATGTGCCTCAGGGATCTGGCGCCCCCTCCTATTACCCTTAACTCTTTAACTTCATATCCCGATTGTTTGAGAATATCAAGGTTCAGCTTTATTTCAAAAGCAACACCTTCCAGAAGAGCTTTCATAATCTCTTCACGTGACACAGACATATCAAGGCCCAGGATTGCCCCTTTTACCGATACGTCAAAATATGGGGTACCTGATGGAGTGAAGTAAGGTAATACAAGCAGGCGCGAAGGATCTTCAGGCAACTGATTAATTAACAACTCGTAAGGATCACAATTTGTTCTTTTCGCCTCCTCAACTTCATTTGCTCCGAATTCATCTCTGAACCACTTAAGAATATTGCCACCGGTAAGGCTGAATGCTACTGTTGCGTACATACCCGGGGCCGTGTGATCGTATGTACAAAGATTACTATTACGGAGTTGTTCTGTAAAAACGGGTTGATCGAATGCCGGAGTAATACATTCAACAGTACCTGAGGAATATACAGCAATCCCCGATTCAAGTGCCCCTGCCCCGAGTGCTGAACAAGGCTGATCGTGTCCCCCGGTAACAATAAAGGCATCTTCAGAAAGATGAAGGGTCTGTGCAATCTCTTTGTTTACATATCCCGCAATGGTTCCCGACTGTAAAGGAGCTGAAAGCTGGCTAGTGGTTATACCAATATCAGCCAGTATCTCGCTGTTCCATTTGTGGTTAACAACATCAAAAAGCATGGTCCTTCCGGCAAGCGGCCAGCCCATGGAGGGATTATTTATCCCAAGCCTGTACTGAAGAAGGTCTTCAAAACAGAGTATCCGGCTGGTTCGTGCCCAGATCTCAGGAGTGTTTTCTTTAATCCATAATAATTTGTACAATGAAAACATCGGATGGGGAGTATGACCGGTTATATTGTACAGCTTCACTTCCCCGAATTTTTCAGTCCACGGACCGATCATATCATTTGCCCTGATATCTGATGAGACGAGAGCATTGCAAAGAGCCTTTCCTTCATTGTCAATCAAAGTAAAAGCTTCTCCCTGACTTGAAATCCCCAGACCTTTTACTGAGCCTTTCGGAAGAGGCAACGCCGCTTCTGCTATCACCTCAAAACACTTCCCGATAACCTCATCCGTATCAAGCTCCGCCCATTCCGGATTTTTTGAAATAATGTCATATTCGCGGTATGCTTTTGAAACCTGTTTCCCATCCTCATCAAAGATTACAGCTTTACAACCGCTTGTCCCTATGTCAATTCCAAGGTAATGATTCATAGTGGTATTACTTAGATATACCAGAGTTTTAAGTAATCAAGAACTATTTTTTTCATCTCGCCAAATACGATATCCTGCCTGTAAACAGTTGTATAATGTGAAAGTGATGCTTTCCCCGATCTATCAGCATTATCTCCTAAAAGGCCTGATTTCATCAACTCTTCAGCTTTCTCCTTGCCGGAGATCTTTGAAGCATTCCTTACCATATCTTCAAAGAGGACCGGAGAGCTGTTCCTCTCCAGTATTGTCCAGATATTTACTTTGACAATACCATCATCAAAAAGATGTTTAATCTGGTCATTTCCAACCGAGGAAGTGCCGTGCAGAACGAGCTTTGTGCCGGTAAGATTTTTTATCTCCCTGGCCATCTCACCATGATATTTCAGGTCAGCGGCACTAGCCCTGTGTTCAGTCCCCAGATTGGCCACGATAAGATCTGCACCTGTCTGGTTAAGGTATCTGACAGCCTGATCAGGAGTGGTCAGATTACTCCTTGTATCGCCTGTAGCATCAACAATTTCATCGCATGCACCTTCAATGACTATTTCATGGCCATGTTTCTTTACAAATTCCGCAGTCAGTTTAATATTCTCTTCAAAAGGTAAGCCTGAAGCATCATACATAATCATTGAGAAAAGGTTCATATCCCATTCGAGCAAAGGCTTGTCGGTATCCCATTGAGTATGGTCGAGATGGATCATTACATTGAGTTTCTCAAACGGCGAACCTTTTCCTGTCAGCACCCCGATATCAGCAAGAAAAAGTTTCAGCCCTATATCCCATTGCCTGGTGTGAGTATAGTAAACCGACTGGCTGCGATGGCTGTACTGATTTGTTATTCCAATAGTTACAGGAAGATCTGGTTGATTTATCTTAATACTGTATTCGAGAGTAGCTGCAAGAATTGCTTCCATTGATGTGAGATTCTCAGTATTAAATGCCGGGATCACCCATTTTTTCTGTGCGGCTTCTTTATAAATATCAAGGACTTTGTTTCGGTTAAGTATAAGTGGCATATGGTTAATGGATTAATGGTTAATGGTTAATGGTTAATGGTTAATGGTTAATTGTCCAGATTATTTCCCAGGAGAATATTTCGCCGGGCTCTGCTGACAGGAACAGACCATCGCGGAAGGAGGCTGAAAGAGAGCTGCAGCTGCCGGGGATGGGCTCAAATGCACATTCGGTACGTTGGTGTCCCTCTTCTTCAGGGTATCCTTTGTGGTTCCACCAGATTCCAATGGTTGGAAATAGTTCTTTGTCAAAACTAATACTCAGAGACAGTCCATTATGAAAACCCAGACTGACCAGACCGTCACTGATTTTATTCAGCAACAGCATCTTATAATTACCCGATTGATTCCTGAGGAGATCTTCCTCCAGTTCACCAGGGTCTTTTAGATTATAATCAGCCGTTTTTATTTCGTCCACGATATTTTCTGAATGCGGAAGTTTAATACTTCTAATCTGGTCCAAAGGCAGAAGAGCATGCATAACATGAAGGAATGTGAGCTTTTTATCTGACAGATTTTTCACTTCAAATCTCCAGGTTAATTTGTCTCCTTCGAAATAAAGAATTCGTTTAAAGTCAGTAGCAGGTTTCCTGCAAATTGTATGGCAGATCAGTCCTGTTCCCTCGTTCACTACTGACCACTTATTCCAGCATATCTCACCGTGGTCTCGGCATTCATATTCTTCCCCGGGATAAACAGAGCGGTCAACAGAAGGAAAGCAGTCGTCATAGCCATAAACCGGTCTGGTTTCATACTCTCCGTAAAATATTTCCGGAGGCATGAAAAGAGCCGGTTCCGGAGTAAGGAGATCAAATCCTTCATATTTCAGGACCGATATCCTTGCTCCATCCTCCGGGATACAATGAACATGCCATTTACCAAAATCGGCTTTCAGCGTTTCAATCAAAGTGCGATTGCTTTTATTCCTGTCAGTTCGCAAAATGCTTTCAATTCCTCATAAAGGTGAGCTCCGTAACCAAGGCAGGCATACTCATTATTCCACGACTGCAGAAGTGCATCTATATCACAGTCAGCTTTTACGAATCCATGAGGCCAGAAAGGGATGCCGCATTCATTTTTTCTTTTTTCAATCTGATCTGCCGAGGGTTCGAAAATAGAGCAACGGGTAATTACCATTTCAAATTGTCCGTCGTTCCTGCCAAGCCTGGCAAGTACACCTTCACCAACCTTGCAAATCAGTTTAATTGAGATACCACCTGCTTCACCTTCAGTAGGGATGCCATGTTCTGCAAATCCTGCCGGACCAAGCTTTCCGGCAAGGGAAGGAGGGCAGGCTCCGTCTCCGATTATTTTTATCTCATTATTCGACTTATCAATATGCTGTAAATCACCATAATAAACTGGCTCAGCACTTAAATCAGTCAGACATTTTACAGTAAGAGCAGTATTAAAATCGCCAAGAGTGGATGTTCCAATGCGGTCTTCGAGAATCATACTCTGGGCAAAACAGGTAGCGCTGTACTCATCACCCAATCCGGGGAAAGACTGAATAGTATAAAAATCCCATTGGTTTTTCTTCACAAGCTTTTTCAGTGCAAGGTACAGGCGGATGGAACGTTCAGCCTGATCGTTATCAGGAACAGGCTCCGCAAACAGTTTTTGAATTCTTTTCTTTGCTTCAGTAATCTCTTCTATGTCAATCTTTTTAGCTGTATCAAGCAGTTCGGATGTATCGCGCGAGTCGATATCCACTCCAAAAGTTTTCATCCATTGCGAAGGATCGGCAGCCCCGCAGATCTGTCCCATTCCTCTCCCTCCAAATGTACCGATAGTACTCATGTTGAGTGAATTTTTCATTGCGCTGGCACGGCAGTAGGATGTAATTTTCTCAATCTCTTTCGGATCGTTAAAACTACCGTAAACAAACCGGTGTTTAATCCCGATCTCTTTCAATGCACCCTGCAATACCAACCCTCCGACAGGTCTCCATCCCTGGCTGCCCGGATTAGTCCATAGAACAATACCCTTTCCGGCAGTAGCAAAATCGCGTATTGCTGCTATCAGGTGTGAAGCCCAAACCCATGTTCCGGAAAACAGAACAACGGCGTCAATATCGTTCATTTTTTTGAACTTGTCAAAGCATTCTCTTGCTTCCTTTTTGGAGGCAATTACAATATCGTGCTCAACAAGTTCCACACCACTGTTTTTCAGAGCCATTCTGGCCCCTTCAACAATCCGGCTATCAATGAAAGGAGTTCCCATCGGATCGAGTAATCCATCTTTATGAACACCGTAAACAATAAATCCTACTTTAGCTTTGATCATAAACTTTTATTTTAGTGTTAAATTATTAACGTTTCCCAGTGATGGGATTATTTTAAGAATATTTTCATAATAGATCTTCTTAAGCACTTCAGGGGGCAGTCCTATTCCACAGATTGGCCAGCGTGCACGATCGAAAGTTCCGTCATAATCAGGTGAATAGAACGATTCGTCATAGGTTTCAAGGAACCTGAAATAGGTCCGGTACATCTCCCCTGAACTTTCAATGTTTGCGGGCATATCTGTTCCGAAAATAATTCTGTCCTGATGCTTTATGAAGAACTCCCGTGTTGAATATGGCTGCCTGCCAAGTTCATCAATTCTGGCAGAAAAATCGATATATACATTCGGGTTTTCAGTCAGTAAATTTGAAACATATTGAATATTTTCAGCATAGTTTCCAAAATGGGGCAGAATAAATGTTGTATCGGGATGTTGCTTTACAAGTTCATCGCGTCGTTTGAGCAGTTCAGTTTTGCGTGGATATTTAGGATCGGAAAAACTCCAGGATGGATATTTTATAAGCGATTCATAATGCTCATTATCAGGAGACACCGGTTCGAAAAAACCAGCAGGATCAGCCTGATGGATAAGAACAGGAATTTTCAGCCGGCCTGCCTCTTCCCATATCTGGAATAGTCTTTCATCGTCGCAGTTAATAAGGCTGCCTGATGAATCGCGATAATGAAGACCCAGCTCTTTCAGAATCTTCAGCCCTTTGGCTCCCTGCTCAACATGCTTGTTCAATGTTTCAATACACTCAGCCACAAAACGCTTATCGTCATCGAAAAGTGGTTTTTGGACTGGCCGGGCAAAATTAGACATGGTGAAACAGTAGAACCTTCCGGGATATTTTTGAGAGCAATTCTCAATAAAATCTGTAATGTTTCCCGGATTAATTACATATCCACCATCAGAGAACTCAATCCGTACGTTGCCTGTAAGATCGCAATAGCTTACAACTCCTGCCTCATCCATGGTTTTAATAACCCTTTCTACCTGCCAGTTTCCCCAAAGGTGATTATGAGCATCAATAACGGGAAAAGCAGCCTTGGTAATGGCTGTCTGGTTATTGATAAGGTACATTGTCTTTCCCATGGTTGCTTTTTTTCTTAAAAATACCAATTAATCGGTATCATCTACGGCGGAGGATTATTAAATCATTCAAAATTATCTCTAAAATAACCATTATTATGATAGTTTTGTATTTAAAAATAACACAATATTGATATGTTACCAAATTTTGAAAAGGTTGAAGCCAATATCAACCATTCATTTCACATAAATCACATGAAGGTCGATTATTTTCCCTCAATGCGTCATTTTCATCCTGAAGTAGAAATCCTGCTGGTGATAGAAGGAACCGGTACGCGGTTTGTTGGAGATTCTGTTGAGACTTTTGCCCCCGGAGATCTTGTGATGATAGGCCCCAATGTTTCTCATGAGTGGTGCAGTGATAAGGATAAAGGCAGCTCCGAAGCTATTTATATCCTTTTCAACACAGAAATTATGGGAAATGATTTCTGGAATCTTCCGGAGTCAAAAATTATTCTGAAGATTATTCAGCAATCAGAAAGAGGTATTAAATTAACCGGAAATACCCGTGATGAGGTTGCCTCCCTGATGAAAAGCATTTATACTTCATTTGGGTTCACGCGGATAATCCTTCTGATGACCATTCTCGAGATGATCGCCTTTAACGGTGAATATCAGTATCTTGCAAGCCCTGTTACTCAGAACACTCTTAATGACAGGGATACAGAAAGGCTTAACAAAGTTTACAAATATGTTCTCGATAATATTCAGAATGATATCAACCTGAACAAAGCTGCATTCATTGCAAATCTTTCAACACCTGCATTTTGCCGATATTTTAAAAAGAGGGCGAACAAGACATTTATTGAGTTTCTAAATGAGATCAGGATTGGTCAGGCGTGTCGCCTGCTTGTAAATGAAAATAACTCAATTGAAGAGATATGTTACACCAGCGGATATAATAACATCTCCTATTTTATAAGGCAATTCAAAAAGATAACCGGATTTACACCCCTGGGATACCGCAAAAAATTTGCCGGATAAACCGTTTTAATTTTGAAACAGTTTTTTGTTAGGTTCTGCAGCCATTGTGAATTCCAGCGTTCCTCCACTCATTATCTCCTCATGTGTTATATACGATCTGTTCAGAACCTTACCATTGAAACTGACCTCCCTGATGTATTTATTATCTTTCGAAGCCAAAGGAGCTTTCATTGTAAAATATTTGCCGGGAGCAACTTCAAGTTTCGCCTCCTGAACCAGAGGTGATCCGAACTGATATTTCAGTTCTGACGGATTAACAGGATAAAAGCCCATTGCACTGAAGACATACCAGGCCGACATCTGCCCGCAATCTTCATTACCGCATAATCCATCCGGAGTATTCTTGTACATAGTAGTCTGGATCTGACGGTTCAGCTCCTGTGTACGCCATGGCCTTCCGCAATAATTAAACAGGAATGTGGTGTGATGCCCGGGTTCATTACCATGAGCATAGGCGCCTATCAGGCCCGAAATATCAGGAGAAGCCTGTTCACCTGTTACCCCTACTTCCACTTTAAAAAGCTGTTCAAGTTTTTCAGCAAAGGGTTCTTTTCCACCAAGCAACGAGATAAGTCCGTCAACATCCTGAGGAACCACCCAAAGATATTGCCAGGCATTGCCTTCAGTATAATCGCTTCCTTCATGTCTTGAATAAACCGGATCAAAAGGGGTTGTCCATTTCCAGTCAGTCAGTTTACCCCGCATAAAACCTGTTTCTTTATCAAAATAAGCTTTGTAGCTCTCGGCACGTTTACGGAAATAGGCTGCATCATCAGCTTTTCCGAGTTTTTCAGCAACAGCTGCAACAGCCCAGTCGTCAACAGCCACTTCAAGCGATTTTGCGACCGACTGCTGAATCTTATCGGCAGGTATATAACCCAGCTTGTCGTACAGCCCCATTCCATCGCGATCGTTAAATGAGGTTACTTTCATGGCAACATATGCAAGCTGATAATCAAAATCTCCAATCCCCTTCAGGATAGCTTCAGCAATTACGGAAATTGAATGGTTGCCTACCATACAGAAAGTTTCGTTTCCCTCAAGTTCCCAGACAGGTAATATCCCTGTCTGTTTATAATGGTCAAGCATTGATTTAACCATATCATTTACACGCGATTGTCTGGTAAGTGTAAAAAGAGGATGCAACGCCCGGTAGGTATCCCAGAGCGAGAATACCGTATATCTTTTATAGCCTTCTGCTTTTTGAATATCTCCTTTTGTCCCTTTGAATTCGCCATTAAGATCGGAGAATAATGCCGGTGCCACCATGGTATGATATAAAGATGTATAAAAAACTGTCTTCTGATCGGGGTCGTCAGATTGAACAGTGATTTTTGAAAGCTCTTTCTCCCATTCATCAGATGCAGCTTCCTGAGTTGCTTCAAAGTCCCATCCCGGCAACGACGAATCGAGATTTGCCAGAGCATTTTCCACGCTTACCGAGGAGATGCCAACCTTCGCCATTATCTCTTTTTCTGAAAATTTAAAATAACCGACTGTCCGGCCATCTCCACCGACATTCTGTATAGCCGATTCCGATACCGGACTGGAGAACCTTACAGCAAAAAAGACATGCTGGTCAGCAGCCCAGCCATTTGACATACGCGATCCGGTTACCAGTAAACTATCAACAACCTTCAGTTCTGTCTTATAAGGTTTATCCCAGTTGATGGCAAAACCAAGATTGATCAGAAGAGTGTTCTCTCCTGTTTCAGGAAACGTATATCTGTGCAGGCCGGCTCTTTCAGTAACAGTAAATTCGGCTCTTACTCCATTATTTTTTAAGGTAACTGAATAATACCCGGGTTCTGCCATCTCCTGATCGTGACTGTATTTTCCGGCATAGCGGGCAACGAAATCGCTGTTTTTTTCATCCTTTTTGAAGGTTACTTCTGAGGTAACCGGAAGAAACGAGATATCAGCCAGATCGCCAATACCTGTCCCGCTGAGATGGAGGTGACTGAAGCCGGCAAGGGTACTATCGGAATAATGGTAACCTGAACACCAGTCCCAGCCTTGTGTTCCATTGTCGGGACTAAGCTGGATCTGCCCGAATGGAAAAGCAGCACCCGGATATGTATGACCATGGTATGCCGTTCCGATGAAAGGGTCCACAAAATCAGTAAGTCTGTCTTTCTGAACCTGTTTAGTCTCTGAGCCGGTGCACGAAACCATTAATAAGAATATGCATCCGGAGAAAAAAGAGATGTATTTTGCCATTGTCAGTTTTAATTAATGATAGGTCATAAAATTAAAAAAAGTAATTGTATTCTGATTCGTATGACAGAGATTCAGGTTAAAAGAGTTAAAGGTTTTGATCATGCACCTAAAATGAAATACGTTGTCAAATCAGCGACAGGATGTTAATCAAGGGCACCTCTAAATACTATTTTTTCGATGCCGTTGTTTAAAACAAATATAATGTTTAGGTTTCTAAAAACCTAATTTTACCCCCCCCTAATTTTTATTTAATTAAATATCAGGTATTTACAAAATTACGTCTTTCACGT
>CAIJYD010000093.1 GCA_903824785.1 uncultured Bacteroidota bacterium | reverse complement strand
TTACACTTTCGCTCAAACAATGGGTCTAACTCTTTTTGAGAAGACTCCTATCAAAGAACTTTTTAATAATAATATAAACTTAAATAATTTGTCCGATGAGAACCAGTTGTCACTCTGGGATTCTTAACCGGACAGCAGTGTCTTAAAATCATGAATACGCAAAATTATTTCGATCATCCGCTGAAAAAACAAAATATTGAGTATTTCATTCATCTTGTGCGTATTGCAAAGGCAGATGATATCATCAGCCAGTCAGAGATGGCATTGCTGCACAGGATAGGGAAAAAACTGGGATTCACCGACCCCGAAATTGATAATCTGATAGCAAATACAAACAAATCAGATTATATTCCGCCCTATGAATTGTCTAAACGTTTTGATCAGGTCTATGAAGTCGTGAAGATGACACTTGCCGATGGGGTACTTGAAAACAGTGAAATGCGTTTAGCCAGTGGATTTGCTTTTAAATCCGGATTTTCCGAGGGTGAGATCCCTAAATTACTGACAATGCTGATACATGGGATAAAAGAGGGAAAAGATGAAGAGGATCTTTTTGAAGTTTATATGAAAGAGAGAAAATTCTAAATGAATAACTGGTATAAAAGGCTTCAGGACTGGACCCTGCAATGGGCAAACACAAAATGGGGTATGTGGGCACTGTTTATTTGTGCATTTTCTGACGCCTCATTTCTGGGTTTACCTACTCCTTTGTTATTTATGGCATTGGCATTGCTGAATATCACAAAAGCATACAGGTTTGCCTTGTCCGGTATTCTGGGAACAGTGGCAGGTGCTCTTGCCGGTTATTCAATTGGCCATTTTGCCTGGCTAAATGCAAATGGAGATTTTACAGGAGTTGCACAATTTCTTTTAAAAAACATTCCGGGGTTTTCAGAAGCCGGTTATGCCAAAATTCAAATTCTTTACGAAAACTGGGACTTCTGGATTTTATTTATTGCAGCTGCCCTGCCAATACCTTTTAAGATATTCTCTATCTCTTCAGGTGTGTTTGACATAAACATTATACTCTTCGGCCTCGCCACACTTATAAGTCAGGGGCTAAAATTTTATTTACTTGCATTTTTAACCATCAGGATGGGGCCGGAAGTTAAAAAGCTTTTTGCATTTAACTGGAAACCAATCGCAATAATACTTACAGCTTGTATTGCAATAGCGATAGTAATTATAAAAGTTTTATAAATTCTGAGTACTTAACTCCTCACATCCGGTTATGAGGAGTTTAAGTATGCAGATTTTCAAATGATATCCCTTTCGGCATTTAATATTTTCATCTCCGACAACACCCTGTTAACAGGATACAACGAAACGTTTTCAGCTGAATACTTTTTATCATAGGCGAACGGGTTATCGAGGTCATGAATTAATAAGATGAGGAATATCATCAGAAAGGATATAACCCCGACAAAAAACAATGATTCGTAAAAGGGATCTATTTTTGAAAAGACCAGACCGAAGCACATCAGTGAGGTAATTGAGATCGCAATCTGGTATCCTGATGAAATAAAGTCGGTGTCCCTGATTGTATCAACCCTGATTATAGTCTTGCTTAAAGCGGACATTTCATTTTTAAGACGAACAATATAATTAGCCTGAGTATCATTTTCGATTGTGGCAAAAAGCGAATTAAGGTGCCTGGTTTTTGCAATTAAACATGTCGTCTTTTCTTTTCTGTGAAACCAATCCAGGATGGATGTTGCAAGTTGCTGACAGTACAATAAACACTCTTTGGTCTGAACAATTTTTTTATCATCATGGAGATAGATAAGTTCGGAATAGATATTGTTTATCGAGGAGGCTATTTCACCGGGAATTTTCTCACTCTCCTTGTAATCAGAAAGAACTCCGCTAAGCAGAAACCCCATTAGGAAAACATTTGCTGCTATAATTCCTGAAAAAAGATTATTTATTGTCAGGAACTCAAAGCCAAAAACATGGGCCAGAAATTTAATTAAAATGATAAGAGCAACGAGAAGAGTTGCCTTTACAAAAATCCAGATATTCTTATTGCGCAATTTTTCCATATTCATTTTTTTAAAAGATTCCTGCTTTTATCCCCAGTGAGAAAGTTACTCCTGCCAGATCCTTTTCAGTTATGTTTCTGAAGTTTATGTTACTTACAAACCGGTATCCTGCCTTAAAGTTAAGTTTAATGTACTTCCAGACATTTACCTCGAGAGCAATTGCCGGCTCAATATTGAAAAACCATGCTTCATCCTGGATAACAGGCATATGCATATTTTCAAAAGAGTCCTTTACATCGAGTTCAATTTCGCCAAGCCCAACTTCAACAGGAAAACCGAGATGAATTATTTTCTCAGGCATCACTGTATATTCGCCACCTAATCCAAACCACCTGCCATGAAGATAGTAAGCCGGGTCCTCTCCTGCCGGGCTATTTTCGGTTACAGTAAACCTGTATGACCCATCCAGCGAGAATTTATTGTTGAATATTACTCCGGCTCCTATCCCGGTAATAACATTAGTTGAACCGGCAATATTTCCTGACTTAACTGACGGAGTTAAGAAATAACCGCTATGTAGTTTCCCGTTGCCGAATATTGATTTTACATCCTTTTCGGTTTGTGCAATAACGTTAAATGAAATCGCATACAATATTATTATTAATTTAATTTTCATAAATTCTAAGTTTTATTTTTCTGAGGTTCAACATGGACAAAAACGTCACATCTCTCAATCACTTTACAGATCTCCGCTTCAACTTTATCGCATATCTGATGGGCCTGATCAAGTCTGAGCTGAGGATTGAGGATAACAATAACACTTACAAAGGTATCAGCTCCGGCTGTTCTGACTTTTAAACTGTGAAAAGTATCTATTTCAGGCAATGAATTGAGAACTGATCCTATTTTACTAACCTTGTCTCCGGGAGCAAAATCGAGAAGGACTTCAATAGAACGTTTCCCCAACTTATATGAAATAACGATAACGATAAGAGCAACTACCAGCGCAGCTACAGAGTCGGCAAAGAAGAACCCGAAGTTAGCACAGACAAGGCCCAGCAATACAACAGCTGAACTCCATATATCCGTTGAAAAATGTAATGCATCTGCTTCAAGGGCCTGACTGTTATATTTTTTTGCCACTTTGCTCAAAGCCCGTGAACGGGTATAATCGACCACGATTGAGGTAACCACAACAATGTAACTCCACGGACCCACCTCGATCGTTGTATTTCCTGTAATAAGACGATTCATTGCCTCATATATGATCCAGACACAGGTTATAAGGAGAAGTATGGTTTCGAGAAATGCCGAGAAATTTTCAATTTTGCCATGCCCGAAGTTATGTTCCTTATCAGGCGGATTATCGGAGATCCGGACTGAGAAAAAAGTAATTACTGCAGCAACTAGGTCAAGCCCTGAGTGCAATGCCTCGGAAAGCAATCCAAGGCTACCTGTAATAATTCCTATTACAAGCTTAATGCCTGTAAGGAAAACTGCCGCAAACACAGAAATGCCGGCAACACGTTGTTTTTCGCCAATCATAAAGTCAATAATTATTTTTTAAATAAGAAGATTACCTGATCATTCAGATAATTCAGACAATAAGTTACTACGTTATTGAGCTGTCAGATGAAATTATTAAATAAATTCAGGCGGCTGCCAGACAGAATCTGAAAACCCGTGTGAGGTACCTGCCAAAGCAGATTGAAACACCACAGGCTGTTTGCTGATACAGGCAAAATCAAATCTGAATGATCCCACCTCTTTTTCATCATAATTACAATTTACAGAACTGTTCTGATGCGGAACTTCGAGATCGGCAGAATGATGGTGATGAAATACGAGTTGAATATTATAACTGACAAGCACCAGCGACCTGCCTCCATCTGTGAAAGAAAAAAAGATAAGGAAAATAAAAAGTTTTAATATAAACAGTTTGCCCTTTTTCATAACAGACTGTAAATATAATAATTGTTTCTCTCAGTACCTTTCCGAAGGCAGTTAATAGCTGTTAATTTATTGTTACAATAGAGAAGGGCGTAAGGGCGTAAGGCGTAAGGGCATAAAGGGATGAGGTTCTTCAGGTCGTTTCTGGTAAATGTTTCTTCAGAAAAGAAATTAATACATCCGGCTTAACCGGTTTGGTAAGATAATCATCGCAGCCTGCTTCCTGAGCGTCAACCATATCTCCACCCATTGCGTAGGCTGTTAAAGCAATAATTGTGAGCTCTTTTCTGAACTCTTTAATCTTAATTGTTGCCTCAAGCCCATTCATAACCGGCATTTTAATATCCATAAGAACCAAAGAAATTTCAGGATGAGACCGACACATCTCAACTGCATCCTTTCCATTTGTAACGGCAAGCCATTTATAAGAATTCTTATCAAGGATAATCTTTAAGAACAGTGAGTTTGACTCATCATCTTCGACTATCAGAATCACAGGAGATCCGGTTTCTTTCATAATTTTTACTGATGAATCTTTTTTTAACTTCGTCTCACCTGCCACATTAAAAGTTAAAAAGAAGGCTGATCCTTTTTTATCCGATGATTCAACCCTTATTGTACCATTCATTAATTCGACGAGCCCTTTTGCAATTGACAATCCAAGTCCGCTTCCTTCATACTCCTTAGTATCAGAAACATCTCCCTGCATGAATACGTCAAATACGACATTCTGGGATTTAGAAGAAATTCCGGTACCTGTGTCTTTTATAAAAATCTCAACTTTACCCGGAAGCGATTTTACTCCAAATGTTACAGAACCAGAATTTGTAAATTTTATTGCATTATCAATAAGGTGTGAAACGCTCTTATTGAGAAGTCTGACATCGCAGGAAATATAAATATTGGTTGTTTCGGCAGGTATTACAGTTAAAAGTTTCAGGTTTTTATCTGAACAGATTGGTTCAAATTTTTCGTAAAGTTCATTGAGAAAAACGGAAACATTAAGCAGATTATAATGAACAGTTACATTCCCGGATACAATCAGAGATATATCCATGTAGTTAGTTATGGTATTTATCAGGCGGTCGCTGCTGCCTTTAAGTATTTTAAGATAGGCATCTTTTTTATCGGGGGTAATATCGCGCTGAAGAATTAACTCCCCAAAACCCAGAATCCCGTTCAAAGGGGTACGTACTTCGTGCGAAATATTATTCAGAAATGCTGTTTTCAGGCGGTCGCTGGCCTCTGCTTTTTCCTTAGCCTGTATCAGTTCCAAAGTAAGATTTTTGTTTTTTGTGATATCTTTATCTACACCTCTGTATCCAATCAGGTTGCAATTACTATCAAACACAGGAAACCCGTTGGTTAAAAGGCAAACAAGATGCCCATCCTTATGTACGTTCCAGTTTTCGATATCTTTTAATTTTTCTTTCGCCTCAACACATTTTATTAAAACCGGTTTCAGTCGCTGCTGATCCTCTTCGGTGAAAAAATCCAATGGCGTCTTACCAATAATCTCTTCTGCTGAGTAACCAAGGATGTTTTCAACAGTTTCTGAAGAATAGCAATATTTTAAATCCTTGTCGACCTCCCATACCCAATCATATGAACTCATTATAATATCCCTGAAACGTGCTTCAGACTTTCTCAGTAATATTTCTGCCTCAATTCTGTCGTGACGCTCCTTTACCTCCCGAAGGACACGGTTAATAGCAACAGGAAGTTTGTAGAGTTTGTCCTTGATTATATAATCTGAAGCCCCGTCCTGCATCAAAGCCACGGCAAGCTCATCGCCAATTGCCCCTGAGACGCAGATAAACGGCACCTCCGGACAAATTCTTTTCGCCAATGCCAGAGCGGCAGTTGCGCTAAACCCTGGTAAATTATAGTCAGAAAGAATTAAATCGAAAGATTGTGAGTTGAGCATGGTTGTGAATGCCGCTTCATTTTCAACATGGTCAAAGCGGATATTCATTCCCTGACTCAGAAGCAGCCCCTTTATAAGCTCAGCATCTGATTTCATATCTTCGAGACAAAGTATTTTCAAACCGGCTATATTCATGCTGTAGTTATAAATTATTTAGATGGAGGAAGTTCATTAATTATTGCCCAGAAGGAACCCATTTGTTTAATGGTAACAACAAACTGATTAAAATCGACCGGTTTAACGACATAAGCATTGGCTCCCAGAGAATAAGAATTAAGTAAATCTTTATCTTCTTTTGAAGATGTTAGAATAACAACCGGAATCAGCTTAAGTTTAGGATCACTTCTGATTTCTGCCAATACCTCTATACCATCAAGACGCGGCATTTTCAGATCGAGCATAACCACAGCAGGATTACCGGAGTTTCGTCCTGTAAATTTCCCTTCTGAACGCAGATAATCGAGTGCTTCGACACCATCATTTACAACAACAATTGTATTAGCAAGATGAAACTCCTTAAGTGCTTCCAGGGTAAGCACAATATCATTTTCATTGTCTTCTGCCAGCAATATAGTTTTTAGCTTCATATTTATTGTGGGTTAGGAATTGAAAAACTAAATTCAGCACAGTTTTCAGTTTTAAAGTAAACCTTTCAACTTTTTACTAAAAAGGAGCATTTCGTTTTTAGTGTCAACAGCATGCTTTGCGAAAAGCCGGGTAGCCTTCTGTACAGTCTTTTCAAATATTTATTCTCATTCCTTATTCATTAAAGGATTTTGAATATTTAATTGCGAAAGTAATAATAAATTGTCAATCGATGATCAATAGGAAAATTATTGCAGTAAAAAAACACTCTTCTGAAATCCGGATTTTCCAATATCATATACCGAAGCATAAGACGTAAATTAATTAGCATACATCTTGTTACGGCCTTTTCTCCGGAAGTATGGCCTACCGGAAACCGAATGAGAAAGTGATTATATTAATTAACTGATACTACGGAAGTGGCCGGATCTGACGATACTTTAAGACGATTGATAAGGGACTCATACTCTCCTACCAGTTTTAATATTATTTCAATATTGAAACAGTCAGCTGCCTTTATCATTTCACTGCCATAAAGGGTTATAACCGCAGCATTATGTTTCTCCCCGAGAGTTACCAGTTTTTTTCCGAAATCCAATATCTGGTCAATAGGTTGCCTGACGGAAAAGATCTTCCAGTCATCATAGAAGCCTGTTTCAAGCGAAGAAATTAACTCAGGCAGATTGATTATTTCATCGATAAGAACGATTTCTGAAGATTTTAGTTCCGTCACTCTTTCAAATGGCAGAAAATTCATCAGCTCAAGATATAGTTCTGTGACCTTAACGGGTTTAATGAGAAGACCGGCAAATTTACTGTTCTGAATGCGCTCTTTCTGTTCTTTTAGGACGGAGGCGGTATAAGCAATGACAGGAATATGTTTCAGTTTACTGGTGGATTTTATTTTGTTAAGCAATCCGAAACCATCCATCAAAGGCATCTGAATATCAGAAATTATAAGGTCGGGGACAATCTCCCTGGCAACCCGGAAAGCATCCTCACCGTTTTCCGACTCAACAATTTTAAGCGGTGTATTAACAAGGGCATCCTTAAGATATTTTCTGTTATGCTGAACATCATCAACAATAAGTATTACGGCCTCCTTAAATAAGATTTCCGAAGTATTGATCTGTACATTAATAATGGTATCTGATAAATCGCGCAGAAACGAAACATCAGGGATTTTGACGATAAATATACTTCCTGATTCAGGTTTTGATTTCAAACTTAAAGTTCCATTCATCAGCATTACAAGTCTCTTTGTAATTGCAAGTCCCAATCCGGTTCCTCCTGTACCTTTATTTTTTCCCTGGGTAAAGGGCTCAAAAATAACCTTTTTCAAATCCCTTGAGACTCCAATACCGGAATCATGTACTTCAATTATCAAATCTACTAATTCCTCAGTTTTCCCAACTGAATTATTAATGACCTGAGAAGGTTTGGTTAATATTTTTACAGCTATCTGACCCTGAAAAGTGAACTTAACAGCATTACCGATAAGATTAAAAACTATCTGCCGGAGTCTTGTCTCATCAACATAAATTCCCCTCGGCACACCAGATTTTATTTCAATTATAAGGTTCAGCCCTTTCTCTTTCACGCTGTAAGCGAAAATTCTTTCAAACTCAGAGAAGAATGAATGCGTATGAACATAATTCTGTTCAAGCTCAAGTTTTCCTGCTTCTATCTTCGAAAGGTCAAGAATATCATTAATCAATTTCAGAAGGCTTTTCCCGCTTGATTTAATCGAGTCAATATAATCTCTTTGCAAATTGTCAACATCGGTTAATGCCAACAGTTCTGAGTAGCCCAGTACTGCATTCAGCGGAGTACGGATTTCATGGCTCATATTAGCCAGAAATTCAGTTTTTGCCCTGTTTGCCCTTTCGGCTTCAGTTTTAGCATTAATGATCTCTTCTTCCGCCCGCTTGACAGCAGTAATATCCCAGTTTGTTCCGATCATACGAAGCGGCTTACCTAAGTCGTCGCGCTGAACAACAGCCAGCGCTCTCATATTACGCACAGTGCCATCTGTCCATACAACCCTGAACTCGGTATCAAAATCCTTCTCTCCTGTTAAAGCCAGCCTTATATCTTCATTGCCCTTTTCCCTATCGCCGGGATGCAGGCCGCTCTGCCATGCCTGGTAAGCACCACTGAAATTTTCTTTGCTTAAGCCATACAACTCAAACATCTGATCGTCCCATAAAAGAATGTTGTTGACAACATCAAAATCCCATACCCCTACACCACCTGCACGCACAGCTAATTTATAACGGGCCGATATTTGTTTAAGTTCAATCTCTGCGTTCCTGGCCTCAGTTATGTCGTTCATAATTGAAAACAGGATAGCCTTTCCTTCATAGACAATTGGTGAAGAGTGAACTGCCATAAATCGTTTTTCGCCGGAAGAAAGTCTATGCTGGAAAATAAAGAAATTTCTCGCTTCACTCATTGCCGTTTTTCTCTCAATGGCATTTTCTTCAGGTGACATTGTATTAATATCCTGAATTAACATTGAGCATAATGTTGGAACTGAATATCCGTAAAACCTTGAAGCGGCATTGTTTGCATCAACGATAGAACCTTTCTCCGGATCAATAAGCAGCATTATGGAATCGTGGCTGTAAAATAAATTTCTAAACTGACCAACACTTTCTTTCAGTTCCTGTTCCACCTTTTTCAGTCTGATTAACTCATCAATAAGCTCAGTTTTTGATTTATTTAAATAATCCATTTTGTTAAAATTTTCTTTTTTCTGATAACCATTTTATTAAGTGTAAACAAAACCTATGAATCTTAAAACCTGATCCCAAGAACCAGAATATCATCAGTCTGGTCCAGTGAACCTTTCCATTCGCTGAGTTCTTTTATTAACAATTCCTTTTGAGCCACCATTGTCTGATTACTGTTCAGTGTCAGAATATCCTTAAGGTTTTTTAGCATAAACCGTCTGTTTTTTGGTCCTCCGAACTGATCAACTATACCATCTGAAAAAAGAAAGATCAGATCGCCTTTTTCAATATTTATTTCATGAAGTGAAAAGCTTCCGTTTACTTCATAATACCCTATTGGGAATCTATTAGCCTTAATATCGCGTATTAATCCGTTGTGTATCAGAATCATTGGATTGAAAGCACCTGAATACTGAAGTTTATTGGATTCGGTATCGAAACAGATAACAGATCCTTCTATTCCGTCTTTAATAAAGCCATCCCCTTTTCTCTGACCCAGAGCGCGTATAATCTTTGAACGAAGGCTCTCGAGGATTTTATCGGGACGGAATATATGATCACTTAATACGGTTTCATTCAGCAATGTATTGCCAAGAATACTCATTAAGGCACCGGGCACACCATGTCCTGTGCAATCCATTACAGCGATAATAATCTTCTTTTCTGTTTTGCATATCCAGTAAAAATCACCGCTCAGAATATCTTTCGGAAGATCGAGGATAAACTGTTCCGGCAGATATTCAAGATTTTTCACCGAACTGCTTGAAACTGCATTCTGGATACTCTTTGCATATTCTATACTATCGCTGATATCCTTATTTCGCTCCTCAATCTGGTTAAGATAAAGGGCAACCTGCTCATTCGACCGTTTAATGCTTAGCTGTGTTCTTACCCTGACAAGAAGTTCGCTGTGAATAAAAGGTTTGGTTATATAGTCAACTGCTCCTGTTTCGAATCCTTTAACAACACTTTCCGAATCTGTTTTTGCAGTAATAAATATTATTGGGATTTCGCTGATGGCAGGGTTGTTCTTTATCCTTTTGCACACTTCAAAACCATCCATTCCGGGCATCATAACATCGAGCAGGATAAGGTCGAATTTTTTCTTATCAAGCCAGCTTAAAGCAGAAGCGCCATCGAGAGCAAATTCAATGAGAATTCCCTCTTTTCGTAAAAAGCCACCAAGAACCTGAAGATTCTTAACATTATCATCCACAATCAAAACCGATGACTGACTAAAAACTTCCATTTTTCCCATCACAAAAAAAATAAATATTCCTTATTGTTCTTTTATTATTCATAGTACCACCTTCACCATTTTTTTAAACAGCAACTTAACTGAAGCGCCTCCGGCAGGGTTATTTGAAATTTGTATATTCCCTCCGTGTGCTTCAATGATCATTTTAGCCAGCGATATTCCTGTTCCGGTGGAATTATCTTTGTATTCATCAGCTGCCGAGAATAATTCAAAAACCCTGTTGATGGTTTCATCCTCGAAACCTTTTCCTGAATCATTAATTTCGCAGACAATATTTTGATTATCAACAAATGTTCTGACTTCGATGGTACTGTTATCGGGAGAAAAAATAATTGCATTGTCGATTATGTTTCCAATACATTTTCTGATCAGTTCAGCCTCGCCGCAAATAAGGTCAATTGATACCTGATTAATTCTCTTTACTGTTTTATTTCCCTGACCTAATCTCTCTTTTTCTTCCTCCAGCAGATCATCAATAATAGCTGAAAGCCTGAGTTCATCTTTCCTTATATCCTGCTGGTTTGTCTTTAGCCTGGTAATAAGGAGGGCATTTAATGAGAACCTCTCGAGTCTTTTCACAGAAGAATCAAGAATATCGATCAGATCGGCAATATCACTTGCATCCAGTGGTCCCTTAAGGAGTTCCAACGGACCAATAATACCATTCAGCGGGGTACGTATCTCATGGCTTATAAGTTTAAGAAAGCTTGCTTTAGCCCTGTCCAGATCCATTAATTTAAGATTCTGGGTCTCCAGTAATTCATTGGCTTCATTCAGTTGTTCTGTTCGCTCTTTCACTTTATCTTCAAGCGACTCATTAAGTTTCGCAAGCTTTTCAATGTTATCCTTAAGTGAAAGGTGAGTTCTTACCCGCAGCAGAAGCTCTCTGCTGTCGAATGGTTTGGTGATATAATCCTGAGCCCCGAGTTCGAATCCTTTCAGAATACTTTCCCTGTCGGTATCTGCCGATAGAAAGATAACCGGAACATTATTCAGGGCAGGTCTTGAACGTATTTTCGTACAAACTTCAAAGCCGTTCATTCCGGGCATATTTACATCGAGTAATATAAGGCCGAACTGCCTGGTGTCAAGCCAGTCGAGAGCAGCAACTCCATTTGTGGCAAACTCAATTTTATATCTGTTTTCCTGCAGCATCTTACCTAATACCTGAAGATTATGCGGATTGTCATCCACAATCAGAATTGCATCCGGTGTTACATTTGAAATATCCTTTTTATCCATAAATAATGTTTTTGTTTGAACTGTCCAGGCTTTCAATTATTCTATTATATCTTTTAATAAGTTTTAAGATGGCTTCAATATTAAAGCTATCGGTTGCATTTATTAATTTTTTTCCATAATCGATAACTACTGCCGAATTATGAAGTTGTCCCAGCTGAATCAGGCTCTTGCCAAATTCGCTCACTTCATCTATTGGCTGCCTGACGGCAAATGTCTCCCAGATAGCATTATAGTCTGTTCTGAGTGATTTTATTAATCCGCTGAGATCGGTTATTCCACTCTCCATTTCAGCTTCTGCCTGTTCCTTTTCCTGTTCATCCCCTATTAATAGTTTATACGGAAGGATATTCATAAGTTCGTGGTAGAGTTTATTTATCTGAACCGGCTTTATCAATAAACCGGCAAAATCGCTTTCGCGGACACGGTCTTTCTGACCTTTCATAACTAACGCAGAATAGGCTATAACGGGAATATTTTTCAGGAGTTTATTGCTCTTTAACCTTTCTAAAAGGTCAAATCCGTCAAGTACCGGCATTCCTATATCTGTAATGATAAGGTCAGGCACAATTTTCTCAGCAAGCAACAGGGCTTGCTGGCCATCTTCAGCTTCAACTATTTCAATATTTGATTTTCGAAGGGCATCTATCAGGAATTTTCGGTTTTGTTCCACATCGTCTGCAATAATTATCGTAGCCTTTTCAAAAACAATATCGGAAGGATTCAGTTGAACCGCTTCAGGATTATTTTCAAAATTTCTCAGATAAGGAACTTCAGGAATCATTATTTTGAATGAACTTCCCTCGTTCATCCTGGAATCGAGTTCGATAGTCCCGTTCATAAGGTGAGCAAGGCGCTGAGTTATTGCAAGCCCAAGACCGGTTCCTCCATACCTTTTTGCATTCTGACGGTGTCCTTGTACAAAAGGATTGAAAATCTCTTCCTGCGTCTCCTTTGAGATTCCTATGCCGGTATCAGTCACTTCAATAAAAAGATCTATACATTCCTCTTTTTTCCCATTGGAAGAATCTATTGTTCTTGGATTCCCTGATTTAACTTTTAAACTAATGCTGCCGCTTTCTGTGAATTTAACAGAATTCCCGATAAGGTTAAGAAGGATCTGACGGAGCCTTGAATCGTCAATAAAGATACCGGCCGGTGTTTCTGAAGATATCTCCAGTATGAATCTGAGACCTTTTTCAGCCATACTTAAGGAAAATATCCGTTCAAATTCAGAAAAGAATGATTTGGAGTTGACAAACTCAAACTGAAGTTCCAGCTTCCCTGCTTCAATCTTTGACAAGTCGAGAATATCATTAATAAGAGTCAGAAGACTTCTTCCGCTTAATTTGATCGATTCAATATAATCCTTCTGAATTTTATCATCAATCATAAATCCCAAAAGTTCGGCATAGCCAAGTACAGCATTCATAGGAGTCCGTATCTCATGGCTCATATTTGAAAGAAACTCACTTTTTGCTTTATTGGCAGCTTCAAGCTGAGCGGTCCGCTCAAGTATCCGTTCCTCAAGTTCAGCATTAAAGGCGAGGATTTTCTCTTCACTTTTTTTAAGCTCTCTGGTTCTCTCATCAACAAGATCTTCGAGGCTCTCATTTAAAAGTCTAAGCTGGTCCCTTGTCTGAATAAGTTCTTTATTCTGCTGAATTGCACCCTGATAAATATTGAGAAGGAAATTAATCGATTTCTGCTGACCTGCCATGACAAGTCTTTTTTCTCCACCATAGTTTATCTCAATACCATGCTTATCGCTGAAATTCTCAACAATGATCTTTTCGCTAAGGATTTTTTCTATACTGGAGATAAGATAATCTTTGTTGTAAGGCTTGATAATAAAACTATCAGCACCGCAAGAAAGCCCATCAATAACCTCTGCCGGATCAGAAAGTGAGGTTAACAGGATTACAGGGATATCTTCAATACGCTTATCTGATTTAATTCTCTGGCATAGGTCGAATCCATTTATCTCGGGCATAACTATATCAGAAACGACCAATGACGGTTTATTATCAGATAACCATTCCAAAGCCTTGCGGCCATTCTGTGTTACCATAACATTATACCGGTAACTTTCGAGCAGGTATTTTAGCTGTTCAGCCTGCGTGGGACTATCTTCAACAATTAATATGGTTTTTTTTTCGGGAACAATCATTTACTCTCTCGTTATTACCTGTTATTTTTCACTAAATCTTTGAGGAAACCTCCAATCTTATCCATGTGCAATATATGTTCGGCAGCTCCTATTTTGATAGCTTCCCCTGGCATTCCGAATACTATGGAACTTTCGCTGTCCTGAGCAATTGTTAAGGATCCTGTAGCTTTCATTGTTTTCAGTTCAGCCGCACCATCTTTTCCCATTCCTGTAAGCAATACTCCAATGGCATTGCCGCCTGATACCGCTGCAACAGAACGAAAAAGAAAATCTACCGATGGCCTCAAACCGTTTTCAGGCGGAAGAGCGCTGAGGACAATGGAGTGTCCATTCTGTATTCCCATATGAAAATCATCCGGTGCAATATAACCGACACCGGCTTTTAATATCTCACCATCTGAAGGGATAGTTAAAGGAATTCCTGAAGTAGTTGACAACCATTCCACAAAACCTTTAACAAACCCGGCAGCAATATGTTGTACGATAAGGACAGGAACCGGCAAATCAGAAGGCAATACTGAGAGGATTTTCTGCAAAACCAGAGGGCCTCCTGTTGAAGCACCTATTGCAATCAGACTGAAGTCAGAATTCCTTTTTATCTCAGCAGGTTTCTCTTCAGCCATTTGCAACCGCACTTTCCGCTGCCTTGGAAAGACTTTGACAACTTTTATTTCAGACATGAGCTTTATCGTCTGAATCATCTCCCTGCTCGAACGGAAATGATCGGGATGACTGATTCCCGGCGGACGCAGAACAACGGCCAGAGCTCCGTCTTCCAGTAAGCTTAATGAATATGTTACATCACTTGTGCTGATGCTTCCGCTTACAATTACTATAGGAGTAGGAAGTGTCTCCATTATTATCCGTGTAGCTTCTGATCCGTTAATATCAGGCATATGGAAATCCATTGTTATTACATCGGGCTTCAGGATCCTGGTGAGTTCAATAGCTTCTCGGCCTGAGTTTGCCACTCCCAGTACTTTTATATCAGGATCGTATGTAAAAATGTGTTTTAATAGCTCCTGCACTACTTTTGAGTCATCAACAATCAGAACTTTAATCATTTGAAAAAATTTTGATTGGCTGATAGGTTCTTACTCTGGAAGGCCTGAATCGTGATAAGGTTGTCAGCAGACTGTATGACCGGTAAGCCCTGAACAAAAGAAATAATATTAATAGTGTCATAAATAGTAATGCATTTAAATTTAAATAAGTTTTTTCACTATATCGAGCAGGTTGCCCTGATCGAAACTGCTTTTGATGATGTATGCATCTGCGCCAACATCGATACCATGCTCCCTGTCTGCCTGTGAGCCAAGGGCAGTCAGAAGGATTACAGGCATTTCTTTCAGTTTTTTGTCGGCCCTGATTTTTGTTGTAAGTTCAAATCCGTTTACTCTGGGCATATCCACATCTGACAGGATAAGATCGAATTCCCCGTCTCTGGCTTTTGTGAAGCCATCTAATCCGTCGAAAGCCGTAACCACGCTATAACCTGAAGTCTCCAGAACATTTTTAAGCATTGTCCTTGAAGTAATTGAATCTTCAACAACAAGGATCTTCCCGGTTTTTCTTATTGACAGATCTCCGTCCCTGCTTACTTTAGCTTTTACATGAACCCGAAGGGCAGTCTTCATAAGGTCGCTGATATTCAGTACGGGAACCACTTTACCTGAACCAAGAATTGTAGCTCCTGAAATATTTCTTACACGTTTAAGCAGTTTTCCCAGTGGCTTCACCAACACCTGCTGCTCATCAGTTATGTCATTCACTTTAAAGGCGATACGAAGTTCAGCAGCGGAGAGAACAACGACACGAATCTGATTTGAGATACCGTTTTCTGTTTCCATATTATCTGAGACTGAATTCCTTTTTTCAGGCAATCCCAGCACCTCCCTGAGATCAACAATTGAGGTTACTTTATCGCCAACAAGAATGGTTTCATGGTTTTCCACAGTTCTGATATCTTCCCGGTCTATCTTCATCACCCTTTCAACATTCATTGTTGGAAGGATAAAGGCGAATTCCTGAACCTTAACAACTATACCTCTGAAAGTTGAAAGTGTCATTGGAAGAAGAATACGGAAAGTTGTCCCATGGCCCGGATCAGATTCAACAGATATTTTTCCGTTGAGCTTAATAACTTTTTCCCGAACGATCGACAGACCCAATCCATGTCCTGAGATATCTGTAATAATAGAGCTTGTTGAAATGCCCGACTGATAAATAAGGTTATAACACTCTTCAGGTTCAAGTATGGCGGCAGCCTCTTCGGAAAGCAACCCTTTTTTTAAAGCTGCCTTAATCAATTTCGCCTTATCTATACCGTTTCCGTCATCAGAAAGGGTAATCTCAACCTGTCCGTTTTCTCTGGCAGAGAAGTCAAGTCTGATCTTTCCACCGGCCGGTTTATTTTTCAGAATCCGCTCCTGAGGCTTGCCGATACCATGATCAATACTGTTCCTTATCAGATGTATAAGGGGATCTTTAAGCTCCTCAAGGATTCTTTTATCTATTTCCAGTTCGGCACCATTGATTTTAAAATCTATCTCTTTGTTCTGTTCACGTGCAATTTCCCTCACCATTAAAGGAAAGATCTCGACTAAAGAAGAAACAGGAAGCATAAGGATCTGTTTCATTGAATCGAGGTGATTATCAACCATATTACTGAGGTTGTGCTGATCTTTCTGAGTATGACCTGCAAGGGAGGTTAACCTGTTCTCCAGGTCATTAAGGTGTAAATCATTTTCTTCCATCCACTCATTCCACCTTTCAGATGATGCTCCTGAGCGCTGGCTCCGCCATTTTTGAGTCTCCTGTATCCATGATCCAATGTTTGTCCTTATCTCCTCCAGCTCAATGGCGCGTTGACTGATAGCAATCTTTGTCTGCAATAACTCTTCAGCCTGTAAAAGAAGGGGATCGAGTTTGGAAATCCTTATCCTTACCGACTCTCTGGAAGGAGGTAAAATATCTGAAGAACTATTCGATTCCGGAGAAGTCAGTTTTTCTGAAATAGCCGGCTGCAGATCAGGAATTTTTTCCACGGCAGTTGTGCTTTCATGCAGATTAGGTT
This sequence comes from uncultured Bacteroidota bacterium, assembly GCA_903824785.1. GTDB lineage: Bacteria > Bacteroidota > Bacteroidia > Bacteroidales > VadinHA17 > LD21. The sequence continues at coordinate 49,714 of CAIJYD010000093.1, read as the reverse complement.
CTGCTGACTCCTTTAACTGGGTGATCAATTCCCGCATTATTTTACGGTCGTCGCCAGAGTGAGTCCCACTAGTATTCAGCAAAACTTTTGTGAGTAAATCTGATGTTTTATAAAATAGTCCTAATAAATCAGGGGACAACTTTATTTTCTTGTTTTTCAACGCAGAGAAGACACTCTCGAGAGGCTGGCAGACAGATTCTGCATCTTTATGATCGACAGAACGGGCAGCCCCTTTGAGGCTGTGTATTTCCCGAAACAGGATCTCTGTAATTTCATCAACCTTCCCATCCGGATGAATCTTCTCCAATTCAATCAGACCCGAGGAAAATGCACGGACATGTTCTTCTGCCTCAATCAGAAATGTAGCCTGAATCCGCTTTAGAAATTCTTCCTCTTTTTTATCCATTTGTCAACTTTTTAAACTATTCTTCTTATCAGCATACTCATTTTTCACCTGTCCGGCTCCCATCTCAAAGACTAAGCCCCGAATCGTTCTACCATATCCTTAAGCTTCTGGCCAAGCTCATTCAGGTTTTTTGCGGACTTTTCAGACTGCCCCATACTAAGGGCAGTCTCTGTTCCGGCCTGCTTAATATTTTGCATTGCGACACCAATCTGTTCCATTCCAACAACCTGCTGCTGGCTGGATGCTACTATCTGAGTGGCTGCACTAACTGCTTCATTACTGCTTTTAGCCAGGATCCGTATTGCTTCCCCGGCCTGAGCTGACTGTATAACACCTGCTTCAACAGCCTTGCTTCCCTGTTCTGTAGCCATTACTGCTGCGCCTGTTGCTTTTTGAATGTCGAAAAGAATATTCCTGACCTGAAGAGTTGCCTGTTTTGATTGCCCGGCAAGATTTTTAATCTCCTGTGCCACAACTGCGAAACCTCTCCCGTTTTCACCCGCTTTAGCTGCTTCGATAGCTGCATTTACTGCAAGAAGATTAGACTGATCTGCAATATCTGTTACAGAAGCAATGATACCTCCGATCGACTGGCTTTGTTCGCTCAGCCGGATGACAGTCTGCGCAATAAGGTCCATCTGTTCCCTTATTCTGCCAATTCCTTTAACAGTCTCCTCAACAGCTTTTTGTCCCTCGTTGGAGACTTTCGCAACCAGCTCGGCATTCTCAGCTACATTTTTAGCTTTTTGTGCAGACTGTTTTGTAGCCTGCTGAACCTCCTCAACTGTTGTGGATGTTTCAGTTATGGCAGTTGCAGTTTCAGCAGTACCTGAAGCCACCTGTATGGTTGCAGCGAGTATCTGCGATGAAGTGGAAACGAGGATATTAACCGTCTCTTTAACTTCAAGGATTACATTCGACAGATCAGCAGTACGCTGATTAACCATTTCTTCCAGCTGGTCGCGGTAAACTTTCAATTCGTCTTCCTGCCGTTTTCGTTCGGAAATCTCCTTGCTGAACGACTGTATCATAAGATCCAATTCACTATTACCTTTCATATATGCAGAAACATCTACGGACAGTTCCCTGGAGGTAACCAGGGTTGTTGCAACCTGAAGTGGTTTAGTGATACTGAGTGTTAGTATAAGAGCAATAAGGGCAGCCAGCAAAAAGGCGGTAACTCCGAGTATTAACATATTAAGCCGTGTTTTTTCAAACAGACTGATTGAATGATCATAATTCCTGACCGAATTTTCTTTTTCCAGCTTAATTAAATAATTAACTGAAGCAAGCCATTCATTCACTTTTGGGGTAGAAGTTTTCAGCATTTCACTAACTTCTGCAGCAGTACTTCCTTCATTTGCAGATTCAATAACAAGATTATTCAAAGCCCGTGCTTCATCCTGAAGAGCTTTTACCTTTGAAAGATGAACGTGTATAATATTCTGACCTTCCGGAACCAGCTCCTCATATTTCAATATATCTGAATCATATGCGTTCCTGAAATCCGATATTTTCTTTTTCTGTTCCTCTATTGAATAATTTCCTTTTTCCAGTAACATAGCCCTCAGAGCAATAGAAACCTCCCGTACGTTATCAACCATACTATTTGCAAGTTCACGGCGAACATCATCTATTTTAACCTCCCTGTACAGATTTTCATTAATCTTATTGATGGAAGAAATTCCGACAGTGATTATGGCAATCATTAAAACAATCATAATGCTTAAGCTCATAATCAACCGTACTCCAATTTTCATGTTTTTAAACATAGCGTATTCTTTTTTTTTAGATTTATATTAATTTTTCAACTGTTTAATTCAATTATTCTTTCTCATTTATATTCAGTTTACCTCGTCGTATACCACAAGCTTTTTATCAGATAACATTCTCTCTGCATTTAAAAGTATGAGTCCTTTTTTTGTAACTCCCCTCAAAAACTCTTCACCTATCGATGAAATGGTTTGAGGAACGGGTTGAAGATCGTCCTGCTCAATGGTTTCTGTTCCACGGACCTCATCAGCCAGTATGCCAAACTCCATCAGGTCGTTGCTGAGAATAATCACTTTATTAAGTTCACCAAAACCCTTTTCAGGAAGGTTAAAAAACTTTTTAAGGTCAATAACCGGAAGGATCTGACCCCTAATATTTATTATACAAAAAATGAAAGAGGGTACACCCGGTAAGGTGGTAAAATCCTTTATCTGGTAAACTTCTCTCACAAATGCCGATTCAATAGCGTAGGTTTCGACATCCAGAATGAAGGTAATTACCTCAGTAGCAGAAGATGTCTCTTGTTTTTGTACCGTTTCTTCGGCCATGACAATGGCCCGGTTCTTAAGTTTTTCCAGATTCTCCTTATTCATAGTATCTGTTTTATTTGCATGGTTGAAAAGGTAATCTCCCTGATATATCTGATTGATAGTCCTTCCGATTCAGTAAGAATGGAATCATTCTTCAATCTGCCGGTAAGTTCAATTACATTATTAAAATAACGTTTCGCACTTCCGTAGTTTCCCTGCCTTATTAATAAATTTGCCAGTGTGAAATGCCCCATGATGTAATCGGGGTTTAAAAAAATAGCTTGTCTTAGTGACGAAACTGCTTCACTATTATTATCCATCTCCTGAAGTATTGAAGAACGAAGAAGATATAACTTCGGCTCGAGTCTGTAAGTTGCGATCAAATCATTGCAGATATCCAGAGCATCCTTCAGATTACCCTTTCCGGCAAGCAATCTAACTGAATTTTCACTTTCAGTCAGAGCATCTGCCTCTCTGGTCTGAAGGGAGTTAATTTCATTTATCTCATCAGATTTGATCTGAGAATCAGTAACTGTATCGGTTTTGCCAAAAAGGTCCTTCGCAATAGAGTCTATTCCTGAATTCTCAATGAACGATCTCTTTATTTCTTCATCATCAAAATTCAATGAAGAGATATTGTTGTAAGAAAAATTGCTATCGAACCCGGTTAAGTGAGGATCAGCTGAAGATGATGATTCCTCATTCTCCTTCCTGTATAATACTGCACCGGGGAAGTTCACTGGTGTAAACTTTGGAAACAGTGTTGCAGAAAGTTCGCAGGAAGAGACTGCAAACCAGCCGTTTTCAGTAAGAGAACTTAAGAATCCATCGGATATTTTCCTGATCCACTCTTCTGATAAATACATTAAGACATTTCTGCAGAAGATAATATCCATTGTTCCTTCATTTTTCTTTGCCGGCTTTTCAAGAAGAGTTCTGCATTCAAAAGTCACAAGCTTTTTTATCTCTGGAATAATCTCATATTTCTTATCGCTGATCTTATTAAAGTACCTCCTTTTTAACCACTCAGGAGTATTGCGGAATGACCATGGTCCATAAATTCCTTCTCTTGCTTTGCTGATTACATTCGGGTTAATATCGGTAGCCAGTATGGAAATATTCCACTCTTCAATATTTTTTAAGGTTCTGTGAAGTGCTATGGCCAGTGAGTATGCTTCTTCGCCGGAGGAACAACCTGCACTCCAGATCCGGATGCTCTTTTCTCCCGACAGTTTTGAACTTGCAAGTTTTGGAATTATTACATCTGTTAATGCCTCAAAGACATGTGGCTCACGCCAGAAATATGTTTCTGGTATTGTAAGAAAAGAGGCAAGAGTCTGAATTTGATTTTCAGAAAGTGAATGAGTTGTAAGCCAGTTAATGAATCCTGTCATCTCCTTGAAACCAAATTCCGTTGCAGCTAAAGCCAGACTTCTGGTAAGCATATCTCTCTTTTCAGAAGGAAAGTCAAGTCCTGTAAGTGAGGTAAGCAACTCCCTGACTCTTGAAAGTTCTATATCAGTCAGCTTATAATTCATTTTATCGTTGATTTTATTGCCTTTTCAAGTTCTTTCTCCTCTTCAATACTCAGGAAGCCGACCAGGTCGTAAATAAGTATCAGGCCATCATCAGTTTTCGCTACTCCCTTTATGTGCTCTGCAAATGGCAGCGTTTCTGCGGCTTCTGAAATTTTTCCGGGTAACATATCTCTGATACCGGCTACAGAATCTACCACGATAGCAACTTTCCTTTGTCCTGAAACCGCAATAATCAAACGGTCGTCAGGATCAATCTCACGAGGTGCCAGACCTAGACGTTTACGGATGTCTGCAACAGGAATGATCTCTCCGTAAAGATTAATAATCCCGGAAATAATCTCCGGAGCATTAGGTAAATGGCGAAACTCAATTGCGTGAATAACCTTTATTACAATTGATAAAGGAAGCGCATATGACAAATCATCGAGTGAAAAGACAAGAATCTGATCCGTTGCTTCTATTTTCCTGCCAACCGTTTCATTATCCCCTGAAGCTGTAAATAATTTCTTTGTTAACATCCCTATTTGTTTAATATCAGCTTTACTACCCTGATTACCCCCCTTTGATATTGTTTATTTAATATCCTTTAAAAAATTTCAGGCTGTAAGTTCCCGGTAATTCAATTTTTGTATAGTTATTTCCCAATTTTACACCAAAGATATAGCAATAGACGTGCCATCAATAATATAATCCTGTACAACAACATGTTACCTAATGAATATGATTTTATTTCTTTTTTTTAATCTTCAAAATCGAATACCTTCTCTTCTTTTACGAGGAGAATTTCATTGTAAATAATATGAAGATGGTGGAAGAGTGGGAAAAATTAATCTTCGCCTTGAACATCAGGGTGGTTCCTGCGGGAAAAAGCAAAAGATTTTTACAGACTATTTCATTATTCTGACAGGCCAGAAGAGTCTGTTACGGTAAATCCTGTAAAATGGCACTTGGACGCAGCCGTAGGATAACATATATGATGCAATGGAAGGTATTGATGATCCGGCAAAATCGAGGATGGTACGTGTAGAGGAATGGGTTTTTATTAATTCGTTAACAACAAAATAGCCTAACCTTCTGTTGCGGCTTTCCTCAGTATTTACAGTAAAATGAAGAATCTTAACTCCGTGTGTTTCAATAATAAAAACACCAAATATTAACCGTTTTTTTGCAGCCCGTACACCAATAATTCTTCCTTTTCTGTTCTTAAGGCAGAAATTCATCAGGTTTCTGAGCTGCTGATAATCCCGGGGTTTAATTCCTTTTATCTCCTTCCCTTTATTTCTGATAAACAGATCTATTATCTCATCCGGTGTTATATCTGAAACAAGCTCAGGTCGTTTTTTTGAAGATAATTCAACATTCCGTTTGCAATTAGGTGAAAAACCAGCCCAAAGTTTTTCATATGGCACAGACAAGTCCAGTTCCAGGTTTGTTTTTTCAGTAACCCTGTAACCGTCATAATCTGCTTTCTGCCCAACACACAAGTCGATAAGTTTGAAAAAACCTGGCAGAAAATCAAGAAATTCATTTATTACGTCGTCCGGTGCTTTATCCGGGGAAAATGCACCCAGCTGCTGAAGAAATATCGGAGTTGCAATATATTTTATACCAAACCGTGTTCGCCCGGGGATTGGAAATACGGAATCATAATCGTCATCAACAAGAGCTTCCCATCCGGGTGACATTATGTCGAGGTACCATGAGTATGCATACGGTTTCACACCCGGAGAATTCTTAATGCAATTATCCCATTGCTCGCGGTCTATCTCATTGTTTTTGTGGTAAACTATCATGGCAATTGAGTTTGGAGCATAAATTCAAAAACTTCTCTCCACTCCTTCCATTCCTGATTATCAAGCAATGATGTATTATGCCAGATACTTACGAAGGTTCCGCCAACTTTCCTGGTTTCGTTAATAAGTTTTGATATGACCTCTTTCGATTCTTCAGGAGTGAAATGTTTATACGTATAGAGTGTTGCATCCATCACCTGAAAAGGAATAATTTTCATGCCCGAAGGATTATCCTCTGCAACGTCATAAAAGAAAAATGGTCTGGCAATACCTGCCCTGAAACCCGGTTCATCGGGATACCCCATTGAATATTCCTCATCAATTCCGGCATTAAGAATATCGAGGTAAGACTGCGGAAAATTTAATCTGATAAAATGGAAACGGCTCAAGTGGATTTCTTTTCCAAGTATGCTCTTCAGCCTCTCTTTTTCAGCTGATACAAGTGAACCTTTACCTGCAGCAATATATGAAGGATGAAGACCGGTTTTATACTTACTGTTCAGAGAGAGAATGAGCTTCCTGTATTCATCATTTTTCCATGAAGGATTTTTGTCATATTGCGAATGATCACCCACAGGGAAAAAGAATCTGGCATCTGTTCTGTTTTTCTCAATACTTTCGGTGATATAATCAAAGACCTCATATGGATCCTTCTCTCCCAGTGCCACAATCCTGTAACGCTCACCGGCATGTCCGGCATTATTTTTTATATCACGGAAAAGGCCACCTACAGATCTGATAAGTCCTTTCCCAAGGTAGGCAAATGGCTGGTCCAAATCAATGGTCAGAAGTGCCTTATAATCATTCCGTTTAAAAGCCAGGGTCTGAAACTTTTTAAGAATAACCTTCGACAACTCCCTTGCCCACAAATCAACAACAGGAATCCCGAGAAACCCGTTTCTGAAGGCAAGTGATGAGGAGGCGCAAAACCTTCCATGCTGATCGGGCACAAATTCAAGATATTCCTCATAGCGGCTGACAAGAAAAAATGAGGCTGCAAAAATATCAAACGGGAGGTCTGAATCTGATGAAGTCTGAAAAAAAACCGGAAGGCTTTTCCATTGATTAACAGTTATCTCTCTGGAGGCAATTCCTGTTTCAAACAAAAGTTTATCAGGACTTATTTTAAATGAACCCGGAATATTTTCTGCAGAATAGTTTATAATTATATGCTTGCCCAGCTTTCGTTTGTCGGTTATGATCTCCCATGATAATCCGAGGATTTCTCCCAGAATAATATCTGCAATATACCTTAGCCGGGGCACATCACTTGTTGAATATATTTTTACCGGTCGCATATCCATTAATTACAAATTTATGTAATTACTTGTTATTTAATGGCATAAAGTATGAAGATAATTTTAATATTTTTTTCATAATATTTTACAATACAATAGGTACCAGAAGTGAACAGAAGTGTGGAGCAAACAAGAGTTGAAAAACCTTTTCAACCTTTTCAACCCTTTCAACTTTTTCAACTTTAGGCACTCCAGTCTCTCCAAACTTTTAAATATGTTACAATTAGAAAAATTTGATTATCTTTGCGCCCTAATTAACAAGGTGATTTCCGCGAAGCGTCATCAGGCATTTTGCCCAGTCTGCATTTGAGTTCATTTCGGCCGGGATAACAAATCCATCGCTCCCGAAACCACATCATAAAAAATAATAATGATAAATTTTGAAGAAATGGGATTCACTCCCGGTATCCTGAAGGCTATTCAGGAACTCGGATTTGAACAACCCATGCCAGTACAGGAAAAAGTTATTCCCCTAATGCTTGGCGACGCCGGTGATATTATCGCCCTGGCTCAGACCGGAACCGGCAAAACAGCAGCCTTTGGATTGCCTCTTGTGCAGGCAACAGACACAGAATTAAACAGTACTCAGGCACTAATCCTATGTCCAACCCGTGAACTCTGCATGCAGATAACCGGTGACCTGACTGATTATGCCAAATTTACCGGCAAGCTTAAAATACTTGCTGTTTATGGTGGTGCAAGTATTGATAACCAGATTCGCGGTTTGAAAAAAGGGGTTCACATTATCGTTGCCACCCCCGGAAGACTGATCGACCTTATCGGCAGAGGAGCCGCAAGACTCTCAGCCGTTACAACAGTTGTGCTCGATGAAGCGGACGAAATGCTCAACATGGGCTTTCTTGACAGCATAAATGAAATACTTGAAGAGGTTCCTGAAGGTAGAAGAACACTTCTGTTTTCAGCAACTATGTCGAAAGAAATTGCATCAATTGCAAGAAAGTATATGACTGATCCGGTTGAAATAACAATCGGAACAAAAAACTCATCTGCTGATAATGTAAGTCATGCATATTACCTTGTTCATGCCAAAGACAAATACAAGGTCCTAAAACGTATTGCCGATTTTGAGCCGGATATATACGGAATAGTATTCTGCCGCACCCGCAAGGAGACACAGGAAATAGCGTCAAAACTTATAAACGATGGCTATAATGCCGATGCACTTCATGGTGATCTTTCACAGGTTCAGCGCGACGCTGTTATGCAGAAATTCAGAATGAGAAACCTTCAGCTGCTTGTGGCTACAGATGTTGCAGCACGAGGACTTGATGTGGACGATCTGACCCATGTAATTAATTTCAGTCTGCCCGACGATACGGAGGTTTACACACATAGAAGCGGCCGTACAGGAAGAGCCGGAAAAACGGGAATATCAATTTCGCTGGTACATCTCAGAGAGAGGCACAGCCTTCAACAGATCGAAAGACTTGTAAAGAAACAGTTTAAAGCTATTCCGATTCCAACAGGAACTGAGATCTGCGGAAAACAGTTATTTAACTGGGTCAATAAACTGGAAAATGTTGTAGCTGAACATCAGGAGATCGAAAAATTTCTGCCTGAAATAAAAGAAAAGCTTGCAGGCCTCGACAGGGAAGAACTTCTCAGAAGAGTCGTTACTCTGGAATTTGACCGGTTCCTTGACGATTATCGCCATGGAGAAGATCTGATCTCCCCGGTTTCAGAAAAAGAGGCAAGCTTCGGACGATCAGGAAAAAGAGAATCACGCGAAGAATACCCTGGCAATTACACCAGACTTTTTATCAATCTTGGAAAAACTGATGGATTTTTTCCGGAACAACTTATTGAGCTTGTGAACTCTAACACAAAAGGGAGGAAAGTTCCTATCGGTAAAATTGATCTGTTAAAGACCTTTTCCTTTTTTGAAGTTGACCCGGGTTATGCTGACGATCTCATTGCAGCTTTGAATAATGCTACTTTCGATAACAGAAGAGTTGCAGTTGAGGTTGCACAGGAAAAAACCGACAGACCCAGAAATGAATTTCCGCAAAGCAGACCGGCAAAATGGGCTGACCGACGACCTGAAAAGAGAAGTACAGGCAGAACGGAAAGTAAAGGACGTGATTTCAAGAGGGAGAGTAAATTCGGAAAGAAGGATAAGAAGAAATACAACAGGTAGATTCTACCATATGCCTTTGTAAGAAATAAGGAGATCATATTATAAGAAAAGAGCCTGGATTTAAGGCTCTTTTTTTTTAGAATAATTTATCAGGACATTATTATCTTTTCAGGTAGTCGCTGAATAAAACCTGAAGATAGGATTTGCCGGCTATTTCAGCATATCCCGGGTTTTTACCCTCCTCAATGACTGACTCTTTAAGTTTATGATCGTAGATATATGCAGAGCTGTCAGTAATAAAACCAAACCCTTCATTAAAGGTGTAAAATGCAAATGAGTCTGACTTACCGGATAAAAGATCTTTTCCAAACGGGAACTTCCCTTCAACCCCAAGTTGATTCAATAATGTAACAGGGATATCTTGCTGGCTGCCAAGCTTCTCAATCCTGATGCCTTTTTTTGATAATGCACCTCCCATCCAAACCATTGGTATTTTAAATACCTCCTTTGAATAGACCGGCATATCTGCCGTAATGCGGCAGCAGTGATCAGCCACCATTATAACCAAAGTGTTTTTCCACCAGTCTGTCTCTTTTGCCCAATCGATAAATGCCCCAAGTGATTTATCAGCATAATATAAAGAGTTTTTGTATTTAGTCAGGTTATCATTTCCGGGAAAAACTGGTTCCATGGGAACATCAAACGGCTCATGACTCGATAATGTAAGAACAACTTTCAGAAAGGGCTCTTTTACCATCTTCATTGAATCTTTAAGAGCCTTAAAAAGAATATGATCGTGAACCCCCCATTTGGAATTATAATTTTCAGGGTCAAAATTATTTTTGGTTATTATCTCGGTAAAACCTGATCCGATAACAAAGGAATTAAAATTGGCAAAATTGATCTCTCCCCCATACCAGAACGAGCTGTTATATTTGTTTTCAATCAGTATTCTGATAAGGCTCGGCAGCGACTGACTTTTTTTAGGTTCTTTAATTATTGATTGAGCAGGCTGAGCCGGATAACCATTCAATATTGCGGGCATAGCTTTATCCGTACGTGTACCTGAAGCATAAAAGTCAGAGAACAGTATTCCCTCTTTTGCATATTGGTTAAAATTTGGAGTTACCAGCGAGTCGCCTCCCAATGGCCCGATAAGATAACCGCTGAAACTCTCAAGCACAAGAATAAGAATATTTGGCTTTTCTGTGTTCAGCACTTTTTCAGGTAACCCTTTTTGCATAGTCAACGAATCAACAAGAGCCTTTGCAGCGGTAACATCACCAAATTCATATGGATTCTTTACAGGCTTTTGCGTAAATGCAGAGGTTCCTACATTCCAGACCGCATTTACCGCCGTATGATTCAGGAACATTTTCGGACTGAAATAGACTGTCCCTGCATTTATAGGGGCTACTCCAAAACCACCTCTTATCGGGATGATTAGGGAGCCACACAAAATCAGGAAAAACAGAACAGCTGCCAGCTTGTAACGAATACTCCCGGGTGAGCTAAATAGCTTATCAATCAGCTTATTATAAATATATATAGAAGCTCCGGAAAATATAATAATCATAACAATAGAGAGAACAGCCTCCATGGTACTGACTGATGCCATAGCTTCTCCGGGTGTTTTAAGATAAAAAAACGGGGTGTAGTCCATACGAAATCCCCAGTAAGAATAGAGTTTAGCATCTGCAATAATTAATATTGAAGTGAAAACAATAAGTAAATATGAATACCAGCGTATAAAAAAACGGTGCCAGCTGCCATTGAAAAACAGGCCCGGAACGGCTGTCAAAACAGGTAAAAGCAAAATATATCCGGTGGTTGAAATATCAAGTCTGGAACCATGAATGAATGTGGCCAGAAGCTCACCAATAGTGTAACTGAAAGAAATATGGTACTCTGCTGAAATAAAAAATAACCTGGCAGCAATGAAATATACAAGCCAGAACAGGGCATATGAACCAAGGGCGATGACTCTTTTCTTCATAATTAAGACTAAATTTTCAAGGGTTTGGAAACCTCTCGCGTGCTTCTATAAAACATTATCAATGAAGCTGTTATGATAACCATACCTGAAATTGTGAGCCATTCCGGATTTTCATCAGGAACCAGAAGCCAGCTCAGGATGGCACCCACAACAGGTATTATAAACTTCCACAGATTAAGTTCAGATACTTTAACTCCGGGTCGTTGAAGCAGTTTAAACCATATTGAAAAAGCAGTGGCAGCCATAATGCTTAACCACCCGAGAATCAACCAGTATTCCGTTGGCATCGGACCCAGAGGACGAACTTCAGCAGGTATTGACACAAGGTAGAGTATAACACCTCCGATAAACAAGGATGATGAGCTCAGCACAAAGGGATGAATTCCTTTACTTTTTACAGAAACAATAACATTACTCAGGGAAAGGGCTATATTGGCTCCAAGTATCATAAGTACGCCCAATAGTTCGATTGCCGTTCCGAATTTGAATGCCTGCCTTCCGGCACTGATAAGGATCACACCAGAGATTCCAAAGACAATAGTGGTTATTTTTTTTCTTGTCAGTTTATCATCGCTGTGCATTACAGAGGCGACAACCGCTGTTACAAGAGGCTGTGAGCCAACGATAACTGCTCCCAGAGCTCCGGGGACAAGGGCCAGTCCATGATAAAACAATGAATAGTTTATAAGAGTCTGAAGCACAGTTACCATAGAAACAAGCTTCCAGTGTTCCCTGATCATTTTAATATAGAGACCCGGTCTTACTGTAAAAGGTAAGATCAGCAAGCCTGAAATCATAAACCTCACTCCTGAAAAATGGAATGGGGTATCATATTGCAAACCAAGCTTTATACCTGCATAAGCTGTTGACCATAAAAGGCAGGCTATGATGGCCCAGAAGATCGTATTTCCCTTGCTGCTCAATGAAAAAAAATTAAAGGACAAATATCAGAAAAAATATCACGCTATAGCAGTTCCTGAGTTTAATAACCTTTTTCTGACGGAATATTAACGAGAGCGCAGGGCTCAGAGCATAGAGCATAGGGCGTAGAGCGTTCACTCCAAACTATGGCTCACTCTAAACTTTACCTCACTTTAAGTGCTATATAATTAATCATTGTTTTCCGGTAAAACATCAAAACAACTTTTCTTTTAATATTACGCTGCTCTGCAGCTTTAACACATATGTGCAATTACCCGGCACACTAAATATTTTGCTGCTCTGCAGCATATTTTAGCGACAGCGCTGCCTAAATATTTGTAGAAAGTATGGAAAATTTCAAAAATAAGCCCTATAGGGGCGCAATATATGTGAATGTCATAAAGATAGCCATATTCAAATGATTCTGGAATTTTTTACCGGACACCAATGATAATTAATAGATACGAAGTGATCAGAATATTTAATATTTTTGTTTGTTATTCAACAGGTTATTTATGAATATAGCAGAATCTATTGCAAATCAGTTATTTAATTTCGGAGTCAGATATGTTTTCGGTATTCCGGGAGGACCATCCATCCCCTATCTTGAAGCATTCAGAAATGCCGGGATAGAGTTTGTCCTTACTTCAAACGAAGCTTCAGCCGCCATAATGGCCGATGTAACATTCAGATTAACTGGTGTTCCGGGCATTTGTCATGCAACTTTCGGTCCGGGAGCAACCAATATCTCGACAGGAATCGGAGGAGCATTACTCGACAGGTCATCTGTTATTGTTTTCACAAGCGAAATGGGTAATGAAATGCTAAACCGCACAACCCAGATGAATATCAGCCACCAGAAACTCTTTGAACCACTGACAAAAGCAACATACCGGATAAGTGCAGATAACGTAGCAGAGGTGATGGAATCGGCTTACATGGCTTGCCGTGAAAATTATCCGGGACCTGTCCATATCGGACTTCCTGCAGATATCGCAAACATTGAGACAGATGCCCCGGCCAATATTCCGCAATCCGTGAAAAATATCAGTTACCCGAATCCCATTCATGAGATACTTGTGCAACTCGGGAAATCGCGGCGGCCTCTTCTGGCGGTAGGGCTTACTGCAGCACGTCTTGGACTTAAGAAAGAGTTGCTGGCATTTCTTGACAGCTACAAAATGCCGGTAGTATTGACACCAATGGCAAAAGGTCTGATACCTGAAGATCATCCATGTTATGCAGGAGTGCTGTTTCATTCATTAAGCGACTACCTTGAAGATATATATGAAAAAACTGATCTTGTAATTGGTATTGGTTACGACCCCGTGGAATACAATTACGAGTCGTGGATACCCGATGTTCCACTCGTCCATTTTGATTCAATAGAAACCGACATGCCGGCATCCCTGAAAGTTCTGCAATACAAAGGGCCGGCTGAGGAATGGTTTAGTATACTTGATAATCTGGATGCCGGTTTAATGATTTTCGATGAGAGAGCCATTAAAGGTATCCGCAATGAAATGTGGTCGGTCTTTAATGGCTTTACGAATCATTTCGGTCCAGCGGCGGCCCTTAAAATTCTACAGGACGAACTGCCCGAAAACACAATACTTACTGCCGATGTCGGTTCACATCTTCACCTTATCGGACAATTCTGGCAAACACACGAGAGAGGTAAAATAATTATGACAAACGGCTGGTCGGGAATGGGTTTTGGTATTCCCGCCGCCCTGGCTGCGCAACTAAATGACAGGGAGGCAACAGTAGTTTGCATTACAGGCGATGGAGGTTTCCTGATGATGGCAGGAGAGCTGGTAACCGCAAAAAGAAATAACCTGCCGGTAATTGTTGTTGTTTTCTCTGACGGAGAACTAAACCTGATCAAAGTAAAACAATCCTGGAAAAACCTTCCCGCCTACGGAACAACCCTCTATCAGGGAGACCTTTTCGGTTCAGATACCTTTCTGGGGGTTAAGGTTCTGAAAGCCGACTCGGACTACACTATGAGAAGGGCAATAATTGAAGCTCTATCAGTAAATGAGCCTGTTATCATCAATGCAATCATCGACCCGGAAGATTATAAGTGGCTTATTGTAAGAAGGTAATGGTGATGGCTGATATGACGCGACAGGCGTGAGCAGGATTGACAACTGTTATGGGTTGAAGGAGTTGAAGGAGTTATCGGCTTTTGACTCCCCTGCCGCCTTTCGTCTTTAATATTTATACTCGTCTTTTAAAACAGCATATATACAGCTGTCCTTGATTATACCATTCTTGATGACATTCCTTTTCAGAATAGCTTCCAGTCTGAAACCGGCTTTTTCAAGAACTTTTCGTGAAGCAGTATTATCGGAAAAGGGTTCAGCATAAACCCTTATAATGTCAAATTCGCGGAACGCATAGGATGTAATAGCTTTTACAGCGCTTGTGATAATTCCTCTCCCCCAGTATTTTTCCGAGAGAAAATAACCCATCTCAAAATTTTTACGGTAGATATCCGGTTTTGAAATAAGGCCGATGCTTCCAGCCAGACGTTTGTCAATTGTTATTGCAAAAAACCTTGGAGGATTATTTTCAGTCAATATCAGATTCAACCAATTCTCAGCATCCTTTAAAAAATAGGGAAAGGGGAAACCATCACGCAGATTGCCGGCTATTTTGATATTATCAGCAATGGCAGCAAGCTCCTCAGCATCATGAATGGACCATGGTCTGAGAGTTACCCCCTCAAAAATGATTTCCATTTATGCCACTAACCTTTTTTCTCTTTTTTAGGTTTTGACTCCTTGTCACTCTTCTCCTCTTTTTTCACTTTTGCAGCTTTCGGCTCTTTTGGAGCTTTTACTTCTGCAGCCTGATTCTCATTTGCAGCCTCCTGAACCTCATTTTTTTCCTTTGGAGCTTTTTTTTCTTTCTCAACTTGTGCAACTACAGGTTTGATTTCTGTTTTATCAGCTTTTTTCCGGCGACGTCTTACGCCAAAAGTGCCAAGTATAATTTTACCTCTTCTTGATTTTTTATCACCTTTTCCCATTTCTGTAAATTTTGTTTATTTCTATTAACCTTTTTAACAGGCAGGTGGCAAAGTTAACAAATTTCTTTACTTTTATTAAAAAATTTATGACCCTTTGCTATAATCTGAATTCTGTCGCCTGTGATCCTTTTCCGCTTTGAACCAACACATAAATAAATAAAAAAGATATGATGAGAAGAAAAGACAGACAGATCAGTGATATGACTGATATAGAATCAATAATCTCACAGTCAGATGTCTGCAGAGTTGCATTTGCTGACATGAATATTCCATATATCGTCACAATGAATTTCGGATACTGCGGCGGTGAATCTCCGTGTCTCTATTTCCATTGTGCCCCGGGGGGAAGAAAACTTGAAATGATAGCAAAAAACAACTATGTCTGCTTTGAAATGGATACAGGTCATAAGCTGTATGGCGGTGAAAAAGGATGTGACTGGGGGATGAACTTCAGCAGTGTGGTAGGATACGGAAAAATTTCGGTTATATCCGACAAAGCCTTAAAGATAAACGGCCTTAACACAATTATGTCACAATATTCAGATCGAAAGGATTTTTCATACGATGAAAACATTCTGGAATCGACAACAATTCTGAAACTTGACATAGAGGAGATTACAGGAAAAATAAAATAGTTGAAATCCAAAGGATTTACCACAATCACAAACTACCTTGCAATATTGGCAAAAAACAAAAAGACAATTTCAAAACTTTAACCAGATAAGACTATGAACCGAACATGTTTAACTAAAAACAAAAACATGCATGAACAAAATCTACATGCGAGTTCCATACTACCTTTAAAAATTAATGTTGTATGGATGAAAATGAAACCTGGGTTTTTTATTATCATTCCTCTCATCTTTCTATTTCTGAGTATCTCCTGCTCAACTGGGCAGGAGAATGCAGTTAAGGAAGCGGAAATACTTACACCAAAACCTGCTCCGGAACCCAAAATAAACGGGGCAAAAATATTTGGGGTTCGTCCCGGCTCACCTTTCCTTTTTACAATACCTGTTACCGGGATAAGACCGGTTAAATATGAAGTGCTCAATCTTCCGGCGGGATTAAGTTGTGATGCTGAGACAGGACAAATAACTGGAACCATTGAGATTCCGGGTGAGTACCTGACCACCTTCAAAGCCACCAACAAACTAGGAACAGCTGAAAGGGCTTTTAAAATTGTATGCGGTGACAAGCTGGCACTTACACCACACATGGGATGGAACAGCTGGTATGTCTGGGAGAATCATGTAACTGATAAAATTATGCGGGAGGCAGCAGATGCTATGGTAAGTTCGGGAATGATGGACCACGGTTATATGTATGTCAATATTGACGATTGCTGGCCTGTTAAGCCTGATGCAACAGACTCAACCCTTATTGGAGAGCCGCGTGACAAAAACGGGATGATAAACTCAAATAAGAGATTTCCTGACATGAAGGCACTTACCGACTACATACATCATAAAGGATTAAAAGCCGGAATCTACACCTCTCCGGGCACACTTACCTGCGGAGGATATGTATCGGCATACGGTTTTGAGGAAAAAGATGTTACAAGATTTACCGAATGGGGTTATGATTTTCTGAAGTATGACTGGTGCTCATATTCAAAAGTAGGAAGGACAGATACACTCCCCGATCTGCAGAAACCATATCTTCTCATAAGTGAATTACTCAGAAAACAAAAACGTGATATTGTCCTCAATCTGTGTCAGTACGGAATGGGTGATGTATGGAAATGGGGCAAAGAGGTTGGTGGAAACAGCTGGCGTACTGCAGGAGATCTTGGCGGATCATTCGAAGGAATCGGAAAAGCACTCTTCCGCGATGGCTTTGATGTTTACAGCAGCGACAGTCTCCATCTGTACGGAGGTCCGGGTGGATGGAACGACCCTGATTATCTTCTCCTTGGTTATCTGAGCAACTGGAAAGGGAGTACTGTTCCCACTCCGCTTACACCCAATGAGCAGTATACTCATGTGTCGCTCTGGAGTATTATTGCTGCACCGTTGATCTTCAGCGGCGATATTACACGAATGGATGATTTCACTCTCAGCCTTCTTACAAACGATGAGATTATTGAGGTTGATCAGGATCCAATGGGGAAACCCGGTTATAGAGTATTTCAATCTGAAACGAAAGAGGTCTGGATAAGGCATCTTGAAGATGGTTCTATTGCCGCAGGTCTGTTCAACAGAGGTGAAACTGATACAAAAATAACTGCAGAATGGAGCGATCTTGGTATCTCAGGAAAACAGAAAGTGAGAGATCTGTGGAGGCAAAAAGATATTGGCCGGTTTAAAGGAAAATTCACTGCTCTGGTTCCTGCCCATGGCGTTATTATGTTGCGGCTGTTTCCGGTGTAGTGAAATCATTGAACAACATTTATGACAGTTCCGGCTTAAAATTACTAACTTGCATTTTATCGTAAATTTCTCCGGGTAATGATAAATAGTCGTTTAGTTTATAAAATTATCTCTTCCGGTTAAATGGATACAAATGGATACTATTGGATCTAATTGGATATAAAAAGAGAAAATCAGAAAATTGAAAATATGCTCTGATACAGCGCATTTCATTTACCTTTTTGCTCTCTTTTTCCGGAAATTTTTGATAATTATAATGTAAATCTGAACATTAATTTTCCTTTGATTGAATAAATAAACCAAAAATATATTAAAATGCTGACATTAAACGACTTAAGACTGGCTGTCCTGATTGATGCCGACAATATTCCTTACAGCAATGTAAAAGGAATGCTGGAAGAGATTGCAAAATACGGGACTCCCACCTTTAAGAGAATTTACGGCGACTGGACCAAGCCCACCGTATCGGGATGGAAATCGGTATTGCTCGAAAATGCAATAACACCGGTTCAGCAATACAGCTATACCAAGGGAAAGAACTCCACCGACTCCGCAATGATAATTGAAGCGATGGATATTCTATATTCCGGAAAGGTTGATGGTTTCTGCATAGTATCAAGCGACAGTGACTTCACCCGGCTGGCTACCCGGCTAAGGGAAGCCGGCATGAAAGTTATCGGGATAGGAGAAAGAAAAACACCTCACCCTTTTATAGTCGCCTGCGACAAATTCATTTATCTTGAAATTATTGCATCCACGGTTGCCCCATCTGAGGTGGCTTCTGAACCCCGAAAAAAAGGAAAACCTGTAATAAAAAAGAAGAAAACAGAAATAAGGGAAGATCAGGATCCGATTAAAATATTAAACCGACTCATCACCTCTTCAATAACTGATCTTGCTGATGAAAACGGCTGGGCATATCTTGGTGATGTCGGCAACCTGATTCTTAAAAAACAACCCGATTTTGATCCACGTAATTACGGCTTCCCAAAACTTACTCCTCTCATCAGATCGCTCGATTTTGAAATTGATGAAAGAGAATCAGGCCAGAATAAAACGAAACATATCTATATCCGGAACCGGAAATAGTTTGGCATTGAAAGTGAACCGGAGTTTGGAGTGAAGTCTTTCAACCCCTTCAACCCTTTCAACCCTTTCAACCCTGGACTAAGTTTGGAGTGAAGCAGAGTTAAAAAGTTGAATCTTCTGCCAATCTGAAGAATATTGTCGTGCAAGTCATGCAAGTCGTGCAGGTCATGCAAGTCGTGCAGGTCATGCAAGTCGTGCAGGTCATGCAAGTCATGCAGGTCATACAAGTCGTGCAGGTCATACAAGTCGTGCAGGTCATGCAAGTCGTGCAGGTCATACAAGTCGTGCAGGTCATGCAAGTCGTGCAGGTCATGCAAGTCGTGCAGGTCATGCAAGTCGGATTACTTTACAAACTTTACAGACTTTATAGACTTGACTCACTCCTCACCCTCCTCCTTTTCTCAAGGTACTCCAAACTCTGGCTTAATCCATCTTTGATCGTATTCTATTGGCCATTCCTGCTTTTTTGCAGGATATTTAATTCAAAAAGCTGTTTTAACACAATATAATATGAAATTATATTTTTTGTTTTCAAAAATAAAGATGACCTTTGTACCTGTTTTATAAATACTTTAATAATTGACTTATGAACATTTACGTAGGAAGTCTTCATTTTAAAATGAGTGAAGCAGAATTAAAAGAAATCTTTGAAGAGTATGGCGAAGTAACATCCGCAAAAATCATTATTGACAAGTACTCTGGGAAAAGCAAAGGATTTGGTTTCGTTGAGATGCCGAATGACGCAGAAGCAAAAAAAGCTATCGAAGAATTAAATGGAGCTGAAGTTAGCGGTCGAAACATCATCGTTAACGAGTCTATTGAAAGAACCGACAGAAGAAGTAATTTCAGAGGTGGAGATAACGACCGCAGAGGTGGAAGCGGTGGTAGTGGCGGCGGAAACAGAAGAGACAACTACAGGTAGGAAATCAATTTCTACAACTATGAAAGGAACTGTTAAGTGGTATGACAGGGTTAAAGGTTTCGGATTCATTCAGACAGAAGATGATAAGGATATCTTTATCCACCGTTCAGGTTTAGAGGTTTCCCATACCGAACTTGAGGCAGGTAACGCAGTTGAATTTGAAGTTGAGCAGAGGGAGAAGGGACCGGTTGCCATCAGGGTGAAAAGAGTAGATTAATCTTACTCAAATTAATACCAAAGAGGCTGTAACAGAAATGTACAGCCTCTTTTTTTTCTTATACTCAGAAGGTATTATCAGACCAGCTTCCAGCCTGCCCTGTACTCGTAATGCATAAGTCTGGTGGCAGCGCCATCGGTGTCATCAATAAAGGTCTCTGTTTCAGGATTCCATTTCACTGTCCGTTTCAGTTCACAGGCAATATTGCCCAGAGTACAAACAGTACAACTGCTGTGCCCTATCTCAACAGGTACTACAGGATCTTTTCCTGCCCTTACAGATTCAATAAAGTTCACCTGATGAGGAATTTTTGTTTCGTATGGCCCCTCTGTTACTTCAACTTTTGGAGCAAAGAACTTTGGATCGGATGCATTGAAATACCCGCGTGAAACTTCAATCCAGTCATTCTCTCCCAAGAATTTAACACCCTTTGTCAGCTTTTCGTCAAACGGCTCTGAGGTCATAACAACACCATTTGCATATTTAAACGACATAAATTCGGTACCGTCTCCGATAGGTGATGCCTCAACCGGCCCGTTACGATCCATTCCAAGACCCCACTGTGCAATATCAAACATATGAGCACCCCAGTCGGTAGTAAACCCTCCTCCCATCTCTTTATACCAGCGCCATGCACCCCATATCTTCTCATCCTCTTCAGGATCAAGTGAAATAAGCGGATCAAGCTGATTATTATAATGAATTGGTGCAGGAAGCGAACCAAGCCACAGATCCCAGTTAAGATCGGCAGGCACCGGTTCAACAGGAAGGTCATAAGGTTTTGGGGGAGCTCCAACATAAGCATTTACCAGGGTTATTTTTCCAAGTGCTCCTGTCTGTACCAGATTAACTGCATGCTGAAAATTAGGATCAGAACGCTGCTGGCTTCCTATTCCAAGAATTCTATTGTTCTCCCGAACAGCTTTCTTTAATTCCTGTCCCTCTTTTATGGTAAAGGTCATCGGCTTTTCAAGATATACATGCTTCCCTGCCTTGCAGGCTGCAATTGCTATCATCGCATGGGAGTGATCAGGAACAGCTATCACAACAACATCAATATCTTTCCTGTTAAGAAGATCCTGATACTTCTCATAAGTATCTACCTGTGCATCTACTCCCGCCTTCTTATAATGTGCCTTTACCCGCTTTTCAAAACGTTTACGCTTTATTCCATACACATCACAACCGGCAACAACTTTTACACCGGGGATCTGCAGAAACCCGTTGAGCAGAAACATCGACTGACGGCCATTTCCGATAAAGCCAAGTCTGAGATCATTCCCGGCAGAGCTCTTGCACGATGAGGTAAGATTAGGTAAAACTGCTATACCGGCCATTCCGAGAGCAGCGGAGCCCAGAAACCGGCGCCTCGACCATACTTTTTTTTGTTCTTTCATAAGTTTGCTTTTTTCAGGATAAGTTAAGATAATTTTGTGTCAGAAAAAATCATAATAATTTAATGATAATAATAATCATAAAATTAAACTTTTTTCATTTACAACAGAATTTTTAAAACTTATGTTTAAAAGAATTCTGCTTAAACCTTAATATTCAAGAAATGAGCGCACTTTCAGAACCGGCCGAAAATTGAATACTTTTCTGTATTGCAAAAGATAGATGAATAGAGAAACAGACCTGGTTTGTTTGTCTCCATCTTCCTTTCAAGATGCAGAACAGGCTGATCTTTTTTAAGATTCAAGGATCGTCTGATTCTGGCTGAAGCAGGAATGGCTTTGAGCCTCTGATCACCGCCTTTTATCTCAATATGATAACTATCCCTTAATATCCGGAAAAGAGACTTGTTTTCAAATTGCCGGGCGGTAATACGCGGCAGATTTATATTCGGTATATAGCTGATATCATAAATAATGGGAACATCTTCCAGAAGCCTGACCCTCTCCATGTAAATACATCCCGATTCCTTTTCAAGCAATGACAGGGTAAACATAAAATCATCGGGCCAGGGCATCAGCACCGGCTTCACAATAATCCTGGTTTTCAGATCACGGTCACCTACCGCAGAAGTTGTTCCTGAAACAGAAAGAATGCCAATCTCCCGTGGCAGGTTATGAACAATACTTCCTTTTCCCTGATGTTTCCTTATGTATCCGTCGTTTGCCAGAGTACTGAGCGACTGCCTTACCGTCGGACGTGTCATCCCATGCAACTGACATAACTCGTTTTCAGAGGGAAGAAGATCGCCTTCCTTGTAAACACCATCCAGAATGTGCTTTCTGAGAACCTCATAAAGTCTTCTGTACTGAGGAATGGCTTTAGCACCAACGGTAACGGAAATCATTGTTTATAAATATTTAACGTAAAAATAATATTTTTTACTTGTAAATACAAGTTTAATAAATTATTTTTGTAAGCATTGATCCATAGCGTTATCAATAATATTACTCTTTTAGTTAAATTACTTATAATAACAAGTTCATTACCAGAAACTAAAATATTAATCGCGTAATACATCACCGGAATAACGAAATTGGATCATCAGCATAAGCAGTTATAAATCAGGTTAAAAAGACTATTAATTTAAATAACTATATAAAATGGCAATCGCAGTAATAATGCCAAAACAGGGTCAGTCGGTAGAGACCTGTATTATAACCAGGTGGTTTAAGAATAAAGGCGAATCCGTTTCTGCAGGTGATATTCTCTTCTCCTACGAAACAGACAAAGCCTCTTTTGATCTGGAAGCTCCTGCTGAAGGAACATTGCTTGAAATATTTTTTGAAGATGGAGCGGAAGTTCCCGTTCTGGTCAATGTTGCAGTGATAGGAAAACCGGGGGAAGCAACAAATTCATTCAACCCTGCAATACTTTCTGCGGCAGCTCCTGAAGCTCCTTCTCCGGAAAAGGAAAAAGAGCCGGTAAAGGTGGCAGATGCTTATGATTTGAATCCTGCTGTATCACTTCACTCCGGCAAAACAAGAATATCTCCAAGGGCAAAGCGTCTTGCTGCCGATAAAAAGCTTGATTACAGC
Organism: uncultured Bacteroidota bacterium; assembly: GCA_903824785.1. Lineage (GTDB taxonomy): Bacteria > Bacteroidota > Bacteroidia > Bacteroidales > VadinHA17 > LD21. The sequence continues at coordinate 26,734 of CAIJYD010000093.1, read as the reverse complement.
AATCTGTCCGGATCGGGTCCGAACGGAAGAATTATTGCCGGTGATATTGAAAAACTATTATCATGTGCTGCTGCCCCGTTTTATCCGGCTCAGACCTCCGGCACTGAATATACCGAGGCTCCTCTCAGCAATGTCCGTAAACTGATTGCAAAAGCGATGCTTGCTTCATTGCAGAACTCCGCTCAGCTTACACATCATATGAGTGCTGATGTACGCCACCTTCTTGAAGCAAGGAAGATAATAAAGAACCGGCATGCAACCGATAAAAACCAGCCTGACATAACCCTCAACGATATGATATGCTGGTGCGTGATAAGGGCATTATTGAAACATACCGAAGCAAACAGCCATTTTCTCGATGACCGTATAAAAATTTTCAATAAGGTTCACCTCGGAATTGCTGTTGATACGCAACGTGGATTGATGGTTCCTGCCATAAAAAATGCTTGCGGAATGGACCTCCCAAAACTATCGGAAGCACTTAAATCAGTAGCCGAGGCCTGTAAAAAAGGAAGTATAAGCCCGGAACTGATACAAAGCAGTGCTGCCACCTTCACAGTTTCAAATTTAGGCAACTACGGTGTTGAGATGTTTACTCCTGTTATAAACCTTCCTCAGGCAGGGATCCTCGGGGTCTGCACCATTATTAACCGGCCGGCGGATACAGGTAATAACATTTTCGGATTCGTTCCGTATATCGGATTGTCCCTCACTTACGATCACAGAGCCATAGACGGCGGACCTGCCACTCTCTTTCTGAAAGAGATAAAGGAGCAGATTGAAGCCTTCAGATATTAATTTTAAAGACCTTAAGACAAAAAAATATGCCAAAGAGCCAGAACATTAATCCAAAGGTTGTCCGTCAGCCGAAATTTATTGAGTTCGGGAAAATTCCTGTTAACCAGTACAAAAAAACCATTGAAGAGGAAAAGGCACTGTTCAGCAATGATGATTTCCTGAGGATATATCACGATATGGTGGTAATCAGAGAGTTTGAGACAATGCTTAACCTGATTAAGACAACCAACGAGTATAATGGAATTCCATATAATCATCCCGGCCCGGCCCACCTGTCGATTGGTCAGGAAGCTGCTGCAGTAGGAATGGCATACACACTCGGTGTTGATGATTTTATTTTCGGATCGCACCGCAGCCATGGCGAGATCCTTGCAAAAGGACTATCGGCTATCCACCGGCTTGATGAGGATAGCCTCTATCAGGTAATGAAAAATTACTTTGGTGGCTCTGCCCTTAAAGTTGTTGAAAAAGGATATCATGGTAATATTAAAGATCTTGCAATAAACTTTCTGTTATACGGAGCGCTGGCAGAGATCTTCGCCAGGGAAAACGGTTTTAACAAAGGGCTTGGGGGCTCAATGCACGCCTTTTTCACTCCCTTCGGCATATATCCCAATAATGCAATAGTTGGTGGTTCGGGCGACATATCAGTCGGAGCAGCACTTTATAAAAAGATAAACCGGAAACCCGGAATAATAGTTTGTAATATCGGTGATGCCTCTATGGGTTGTGGTCCGGTATGGGAGGGAATCACTTTCGCTACCATGGACCAGTACAAAACCCTCTGGGACGGAGAATATAAAGGTGGTTTGCCATTGATATTCAACTTTATGAATAACCTGTACGGTATGGGTGGACAGACAATGGGTGAGACAATGGGTTATGATATTCTTGCCAGAGTAGGAGCCGGTGTCAACCCCGAGATGATGCATTCCGAAAGGATCGACGGATACAATCCTCTTGCAGTTATTGATGCATTTCGCAGAAAAAAAGAGATTCTGAAGGAAAAAAGAGGACCTGTACTGCTCGACACACTGACATACAGGATAAGCGGACATTCACCATCCGATGCCTCATCTTACAGGTCCAAAGAGGAGATCGAGGCCTGGCAGCAGGAAGACTCAATAATCTCATACGGACAGTCTCTGGTTCTTGCAGGTATAGCCGGCAGTGTTCAGCTTGAGGATATTGCCAAAGAGACTAAAGAGCTTATGACACAAATGCTTAAGCTGAGTATTGATCCGGAAATTTCGCCCGGAATAAATATTCAGAAAGACCCCGACTGCATTGGAAGAATGATGTTTTCAAATTGTTCGATTGACAGGATGGAAGAGGGCATTCCTGAAGTTCTTCTGCCGCTTGAAGAGAACCCGAGGGTAAAATCGCTTAAGAACAAAGAGAGGTTCTTCAAAGACAAAGATGGAAAGCCTGTTTCAAAAGCTAAACTTTATCAGTTCCGCGATGGCATTTTTGAAGCTGTTATTGACCGCTTTTATAAAGATCCGACTCTTGCAGCATGGGGTGAAGAAAACCGCGACTGGGGTGGCGCATTTGCTGTTTACCGCGGACTGACTGAGGCTCTCCCCTACCACCGTCTCTTCAACTCCCCTATTTCTGAAGGCGCTATTGTCGGAACAGCCATTGGCTACGGTATGTGCGGAGGCCGCGTAATTGCAGAGATAATGTACTGCGATTTTCTTGGACGGTCAGGAGATGAAGTATTTAACCAGCTTCCGAAATGGCAGGCAATGAGCGGCAATATCATCAGGATGCCGGTTGTTATCAGGGTTTCGGTGGGTTCAAAGTACGGAGCGCAGCATTCACAGGACTGGTCATCGCTTACCGCACACATTCCCGGATTAAAGGTTGTTTTCCCGGCAACACCATACGATGCAAAAGGGCTTATGAACACCGCTCTTCAGGGCACCGACCCTGTTATTTACTTCGAGAGTCAGAGAATTTACGATATAGGTGAGATGTTTCATGAAGGTGGCGTTCCCGAGGGATATTACGAGATTCCTTTTGGAGAACCAGACATTAAGAAAACAGGTGATGATATAACCATTCTTTCAATCGGTGCAACTTTGTACCCGGTATTAAAGGTGGCAGATATGCTTCAGGAAAAATACGGACTAAGCGCAGAGGTCATAGATGCCAGATCGCTGGTTCCGTTTAACTATGAGCCTGTTATTCAGTCTGTTAAAAAAACAGGCAGAATTCTTCTTACAAGTGATGCCTCCTCCCGCGGCTCATTTCTGAAAGAGATGGCACAGACCATAACAGAGCTGGCATTCGATTATCTCGATGCACCTCCTGTTGTTGTAGGTTCAAGAAACTGGATCACTCCTGCTTATGAAATGGAGGAATTTTTCTTCCCTCAGCCCGAATGGATCCTCGATGCAATTCATGAACGTATCATTCCTCTGAAAGGGCATCAGGCTAAAACTGATTTCTCGGCAGAAAAGTCCATCCTGTTGAATAAAGAGGGTATTTAACTGAAAAAAATATTAGTCACCAAGCAAAGTATAACAGACCCAAAAAAGAATAAATTTCCACATGAACTCACCCCATCTCTGCTTCGTAATTATTGGATATACTATACTGTATACCTGATACTTACACCTCCTTACAAAGCGGAGATGAGGTTACTGAGCGAAGCCGGAGCATGGTTACTGAGCGAAGCCGAAGCAGGTGTGAGGAGTGATGGCACAGAGCACTCCCGACATTATTACACCTTCTTTACAGGTATGACGAGAAAAAGCAATTAATAAATGAATTATAAAATCTGAAAAATCAAAGGTATCTTTGCCCCAAAATAATTGAATATGGAAAATGCAATAGAGAACATTAAAGCAAAGGCAGGTTTTATCATCGACATGGATGGAGTGATCTACCATGGTAATAAGCTTCTTCCGGGAGTAACTGACTTTCTGGCCTGGCTTGAAGAATCAGGTAAAAAATATCTCTTTCTTACCAATTCACCGGAAAGGACTCCGAAAGAGCTTCATGAAAAAATGAAAAGACTTGGCATAATTGTCGGTGAAGAGCATTTCTATACAAGCGCTCTTGCAACAGCAAGTTTCCTCTCAAATCAGAAACCTACAGGGAGTTGCTATATCATTGGTGATGCCGGACTGATACACGCCTTATACAGTGTTGGTTATACGGTTAATAATGTCAATCCCGATTATGTTGTTGTGGGAGATACACACAGTTATAATTTTGAAAAAATTGAACTGGCTGTTAACCTGGTTCTTAAAGGAGCCAAGCTCATTGGCACCAATCCGGATGTGAGCGGTCCTGTGGAGAACGGAATAACTCCTTCAACAAAAGCTCTTATTGCACCTATCGAAATCGCCTCAGGGAAAAAGGCTTATTATGTAGGTAAACCCAACCCGCTTATGATGCGAAGTGCACTGAAAAGACTCGGAGTAAAGAGAGAAGATGCCATTGTAATAGGCGACCGTATGGATACAGATGTAAGATGCGGGCTTGAATCGGAAATTGATACACTGCTCGTTTTGAGCGGTATAACCGACAGGAAGGGAATTGACCAGTTCCCATACCGGCCTCACTATATCCTTAATGGAATCATTGATTTAGTCAGTTAGTCCTGTTTATGGAAATATCGAAAAAATATAAGGCTGAACGAAAGGAAGTTGCCTATTTTATGAGGCGACTTTACAAACAGGGGCTTACCTCCACTTCCGGCGGTAATATCAGCATGCTTATCGCTGATGAGATTATTTTAATCACCCCTTCTGTCACTGATAAAGGAAGAATGAGATGGGATGAGGTTGGCATTATGACCATTTTCGGAGAGAACCTGACTCCTGAGCTCAAGCCTTCCATGGAATCTGAGATGCACCTGTCGATATACAGGAAGAAGAAAGAGGTCACGGCTATTGTTCATGCCCACCCTGTTTTTGCTTCTGCCTTTACTGCCATGAAGTTAAAAATAAATACAAGTCTAACTGCCGAAGCATTTGCAATACTTGGTGAACCGTTATTGGTTCCTTATGCATTAATGGGGACAATTGAACTGGCAACTCTGGCAGCCGACAATATTCTCCATTCAGATATTTTGCTTCTCGAGAATCATGGGATATTGACAACCGGTTCAAATCTTCTTCAGGCTTTCAATAAGGTTGAAGTTCTTGAAAATGCAGCCAGAATGACAATGATAGTCGAAATAGCCGGGAAGAAAAGCCCTCTCACCAAACCGAGAATTTTTGAAATAGAAAAACTTTTCAGATGATAAAAGGTGTCCTCTTTGATATGGATGGGGTGCTGGTTGATTCAGAACCTTTTATCTGCCAGGCAGCAACAATGATGTTCAGCGAACTTGGAGTAACCGCACTTCCCGAAGACTTTCTCCCATTTGTTGGTATGGGTGAAAACAAATACATTGGAGGAGTTGCTGAAAAGTATAAATTACATGTTGATATTGAACAGGTTAAAGCCAGAACATACGAAATATTCGGCAACATCGTAAAAAATAAATTATCGCCCCTTCCGGGTGCAAATGAGTTCATTGCACAATGCCGGAAAAAAGGATTTAAACTGGCTCTCGCCACCAGTGCCGACAGGGTAAAAATGGAGGTTAACCTGAAGGAGATCGGATTATCTCCGGAAACATTTGATTCCATTATTACAGGGCTTGAGGTGGAGAACAAAAAACCTTTCCCCGATATTTACGTAAAAGCAGCTGAAAGCATTGGCCTAAAACCACAGGAATGTCTGGTGGTGGAAGATGCCGTTAGTGGCATAAAAGCAGGTAAATCAGCAGGATGCAAATGTCTTGCAGTTACCACATCATTTGATTCTGCAGCCCTTCATGAAGCTGACTGGATATGTAATTCCCTTCTTGAAGTTCCTTTTGAAGTACTTAACTGGTAAGATCAGAATATATATAATATGGAATACAGAAAACTTGGACAATCAGACATTAAAATATCTGAACTGGCTTTTGGCGCATGGGCAATAGGAGGTTGGTTATGGGGCGGTGCCGATTCAAAAGATGCCATTAAAGCAATTGAAACTGCAGTAGATCATGATATGACAACAATAGATTCCGCAGCAGTTTACGGTTTCGGTCTGAGTGAGGAACTTGTAGGAAAAGCTGTAAAAGGCAAAAGAACAAAAGTTCAGATTCTGACAAAATTCGGATTGGTCTGGGATGAAAAGAAAGGCAAGTTCTTCTTTGCTACTAATGATAATGAAGGAAAAGCTGTCGACATTTTCAGCTTTGCCTCAAAAGAGAGGGTCATAAGCGATTGTGATCAGAGTCTGAAACGACTGGGAACTGATTATATCGACCTCTACCAGATTCACTGGCCAGACACAACAACGCCGGTTTCTGAAACGATGGAAGCCCTTGATATTCTTGTAAAAAAAGGAAAGATAAGAGCAGGTGCTGTTTGTAATTATTCCGCGGAACTGATGTCAGAGGCTGAAAAAACATACACAATCGCTTCAAACCAGGTTCCTTACAGCATGGTAAACCGTAATATCGAGAATGAAGTTGTTCCACATTGCCTGAAGGAAAATATTGGCATACTCGCATACAGTCCTCTTCAGAGAGGTTTGCTTACCGGCAAGATAAAATCCGGACATAAATTCGGAGAGGGAGACAGCAGGCCTGCATCACCATATTATAAGGAACCCAATCTTTCGAGGATCATAAAACTTACAGACGACCTTTCTGAGATCGCAAATGAAAGAAATGTGACACTTTCTCAACTGGTGCTAAACTGGACACTGCAGCAACCGGGAATCACATGCGCGCTGGCTGGTGCAAGAAATGCAGCCCAGGTACTCGATAACGTTAAGTCTGTCGATTTCTGCCTCACAGATGAGGAGCTAAAAAAAATTAATGCCCTGCTCTCTGATATCAGACTCGATACAACATTATAAAATTAGAGATGAAAAATTTTCTTGACGATTTTCCTCCGTTTGATATACTTCTGAAAGAGATGAACGGCATCACTCTTCCCGGATATCGTGAAGCAAACGGACATATTCATACCCCGTATTCATTCAGTGCTTTTTCTGATATGGATACAGTTTTCAAAATGGCAGTAGAAGAAAAAATAGCAGTTCTCGGAATAAACGATTTCTATGTTACCGACGGTTATGACTCATTTCATAAAGGCTGTCTGGCAAATAATATTTTCCCACTGTTTAATATTGAGTTTATTGGATTACTCAAAGATGAACAGAAAAATGGCATAAGGATTAATGATCCGAATAATCCGGGCAGAATTTATTTCAGCGGCAAAGGACTTGATTATCCATTCCATACCGGCTTTATGCTGAGAAAACAACTGAAGGGGGTTATCCGTGAGAGTCAGCTGCAGATTAAAGCAATGATCCTTAAACTCAACAAGCTGATTGAACCTTTAAACCCTACGCTTACACTTTCTTATGAGGATATTAAGAAGAAATATGCTCACGATCTGGTCCGCGAAAGACATATTGCTAAAGCACTGAGGATAGTTGCTGCAGAAAATTTCTCTTCCCCCGGGGAACAACTCCTTTTTCTTGAAAAACTTTACGGAGGGAAAAAATCCAAGGCAGAACCCTCAAATAGTGCAGCACTTGAAAATGAAATACGATCCAACCTGCTGAAGAGCGGAGGAGCTGCTTTTGTGGAGGAGGACGAAAATTCGTTCCTCGAACTGAAAAAAATCATCAGGATAATTATAAAAGCCGGGGGGATTCCATGTTACCCGGTTCTGCTCGACGATCCTTCCGGAAAATGTACTGAATTCGAAACTGATGCAGAGAATCTTTATAATTCATTAAAGCGGATGGGCATTGAATGTATTGAACTGATTCCCGGAAGAAACGACCTGGCCATACTGAAGAACTTTGTAGAGTTTTTTCACAATAAAGGTTTCCTTATAACCTTTGGCACTGAACACAATACCCCTGAGATGATTCCACTTACTGTTTCAGCAAGAGGATCAGTTCCGCTCGACGAATCATTAAAAAAGATAGCATGGGAAGGGGCATGTGTTATTGCCGCACATCAGTATCTTAGAGCTGAAGGAAGACAGGGCTATGTCTTACCCGACGGATCACACAGTGCAAAACAAAAAAGAGAATTAATAAAACTTGGACAGCTGGTAATTGAGTACTTCTTAAATAAGCGTTAAAATGAAGCCTGAGATTATTGATTTAATTGAGATTTCAAAATATTACGGTGGTAATAAGGATTATGTAATTGCCGGAGGAGGTAACACCTCATTCAAGGATGAGCATAACATCTGGATAAAGGCAAGCGGACAATCACTCGCCGACCTGACAGAAGAAGGCCTTGTTGAACTCAACAGGGAAAAACTTCAATTGATTTCATCGAAAAGCTACTCTGACGATCCGGCAATCAGGGAAGAACAGGTTAAATCAGATATGTTCCTGAGCATCTCCCTTCCCGACAGAAACAAACGCCCCTCTGTCGAAACATCTCTCCACGAAACTATTCAGTATAAATTTATTGTACACCTCCATCCTACCCTTATAAACGGATTGCTCTGCAGCAGAAATGCAAAGAGTTTAACTCAAAAACTGTTTGGAGAGAGTGTACTGTTTGTTCCATATATTGATCCGGGATATACCCTTTTTAAAAAGCTTGAATCGGAAATTTTATCCTACCGCAATAAATACTCTCACGATCCTCAGATAATATTTCTTGAGAATCACGGGGTTTTCGTTGGTGCCGACACAACAGCTGAAATAAAAAAAATATATACCGGCATTATTCACAGCATTGAAGAGCAGATAACACCTTTGACAGAGAATGAACCTCTTCCATACAATCCGTTGCTCCACAAAGTACTTCCGCATCTGAGAATGATTCTTTCCGGTGACCAAACGGGAGTAATCAGGTTCAGGAATAACCAGCTCATAGCCAGATTTTATCAGAATCAACAGGAATTTCATAAAATTTCACTGCCACTTACTCCGGATATTATAGTCTACTGCAAGACACGATATTTATATATTGAGCAAACAGCTACGGCAGATAAAATACTTGAATCATTCCGTTATCAGCTGCCTCATTTCGTAAATGAATACGGTTATAATCCAAAGGTTCTGGTAATTAAGGACATGGGTATATTTGCCATTGCTGAAAATTATGCTTCGGCAGAAGCTTGTCTCGATGTTTACGAAGACCTTATCAGAATCAGCTATTATGCTTCTTTCTGCGGTGGAATTAAGTTTCTTACTCCGGAACAGGTTTCATTCATCGATCAGTGGGAAGTTGAGAACTACAGGAGAAAAATCTCTAAGGCAGAAAATTCTGCCGGCAAACTGAACAATAAAATTGCTGTCGTAACCGGAGGTGCCCAGGGGTTCGGAGCAGGTATTGCTGAAGCACTGTTTAATCTGAAATTCAATGTTGTCATTGCCGATCTCAATGAAGAGACAGGCAGAAAGTTTGCATCGCAGCTGACTTCGCCAAAATCGCCCAATAAGGCAATATTCATCAAAACAGATGTATCGGATGCAGGGTCGGTAAAAAACCTTATCCATGAAACTGTAAAAGAATTCGGGGGACTCGACCTGATGATCAGCAATGCCGGCATATTGAAGGCCGGCGGACTTGACGAGATGGACCCTGAAGTTTTTTCAAAAACAACAGATGTTAACTACAATGGCTATTTCCATTGTGCAAAATATGCTTCAGAAATTATGAAGCTTCAGAATCAGGAGAATCCTGACTATTTCTCCGATATAATCCAGATCAATTCCAAATCGGGTCTGAGGGGAAGTAATCGTAATTTTGCATATGCGGGAGCCAAATTCGGAGGGATAGGTCTCACCCAGTCATTCGCAATGGAGCTGGCTCCTTTCAGAATAAAAGTGAATTCAATCTGCCCCGGTAATTTTTATGAGGGACCGCTGTGGTCCGATCCTCATAACGGATTGTTTGTTCAGTATCTGAAAACAGGCAAGGTGCCGGGTGCAAAAAGCATTGAGGAGGTAAGAAAATTTTATGAAGACCAGGTCCCAATGAAACGGGGGTGCAAACTTGAAGATGTAATGAAGGCGCTTCTCTATATCGTCGATCAGGAATATGAAACAGGGCAGGCCATTCCGGTCACCGGCGGACAGGTGATGCTGGGTTGAGTAAACCACTGACCATTAACGTAAAAATTACAATAATCTGCAGAAATATTTAAAAACATGAAGACAAAGGCAGTAAGAATATATGGAATGAATGATTTGAGACTGGAAGAGTTTGAACTGCCGGAATTGAAAGATGATGAGATTTTGGCGCACGTTGTCTCCGACAGTATCTGCATGTCGTCGCATAAAGCAGCGCTACAGGGTGCAAATCATAAACGTGTTCCTGACGACGTGCATCTCAACCCGACTATTATCGGTCACGAATTTGCAGGGATTATAACAGAAGTAGGAAAGAAATGGCAGCATAAATTCAAGGCCGGACAGAAATTTTCGATACAGCCTGCCATGAATCACATGGGTACTCTATATGCTCCCGGATATTCCTATCGCTACATAGGTGGCGATGCAACAGATGTTATTATACCATCCGTTGTTATGGAGGCCGACTGCCTTCTTCCCTATGACGGGGAGGCATTTTTTCCTGCATCTCTTTCTGAACCAATGTCATGCATTGTCGGAGCATTTCATGCCAGCTACCATATTCCACCCGGAACATACAATCATGAGATGGGAATCCGAAAAGGCGGTAAAATGGCTATCCTGGCAGGTGTCGGCCCAATGGGGCTGGGAGCTATCGATTATGCGCTACATCAGGAACAAAAACCCGGTTTGCTGGTTGTGACCGATATTGATGATATCAGGCTTGCCAGGGCTGCATGCATTTTCACACCTGAACAAGCTGAAAAAACCGGCACAAAGCTGATCTATCTCAACACAGGTAAAGTGAACGATCCGGTTAAGTACATGCGCGATCTTACAGGCGGAACAGGATTTGATGACGTTTTCGTGTTTGCACCTGTCAAACCTGTTATTGAACAGGGCGATGCAATCCTGGGATTCGACGGCTGCCTGAATTTCTTCGCCGGACCAACCAACCCTGAGTTTAAGGCTGAGTTCAATTTCTATAACGTTCACTATGCATTCACTCATATTGTTGGCACATCGGGAGGTAATACCGATGATATGCGTGAATCATTAAGGCTTATGGGACAGGGGAAAATAAACCCTGCAATAATGATAACACATGTCGGAGGACTGGATGCCGTAATTGAGACTACGCTCAACCTACCACAGATTCCAGGAGGGAAAAAGCTTATTTACACAAACATATCCATGCCCTTAGTCTCTCTGTATAAGCTTGGAGAGCTTGGAAAAACAGATAAGTTTTATGCCGGGCTTCACGATATTGTTTCAAAAAATGATTTTATATGGTCGCTTGAGGCAGAGAAATATCTTCTGTTGAATGCCAAACCAATCTGATAAAAAGTTGTCAGCATCTTTACAACCTGATGCGACACCCTTTATGTCAGAAGAATTTCGGTTTTTATTTTTTGGTCTTCAATTCTTCAGCAAATTCAGGTGAGATGTAATTCTCATAACTCATACACACATGAGTTGCAAATGCTACAGCTGTTGATATTATTTCAGACCACTCCTTTACACCCTTCTTTTCCAGCTCCTCCTTCTTAATTTTATGGCGATATATTGAGGTAATCATTCCGGCATTGAAATTATCCCCTGCTCCTATTGTGCTTACCGGTGAAATTTTTTCTACCGGAAACTTCCCGGAAAAAGTGGTTGTCCTGACATAAACGCCATCAACATTTGCAGTATAGACCAGGCAATTGCAGTATTTCCTTACAACTTCCCAGGCCTCATCAACATTGTTTACTCCAAAAATGTTCTCAAAATCTTCATCCGATCCACGTATAATGCTGGCCATCTCCATGTTTTCAATTATAAGCGGCTTGAGAGAATCCAGTTCGGAGAGATGAGTTTTTCTGAAATTCGGATCATAAATTATTAATGCTCCATTATCCCTGGCCCCTCCTATAAAACTGCGGAACTTCTCCCTTATCTCAGGCCATATTGCATAAAATGAACCACACTGAATTATGTCATCAGCCTTAATATCAGGAAACTGTATATCAAGACGTTTTCCGGGAAAATCTTTATAAAAAGAGTAATGAGCATCATTTTTCTCATTGAGGAAAGCAAGCGCAAGAGCCGTGCTTCCTTTATGAAACCTGTGAACAGAGGTTGTTTCTACTCCGTTGTTTATCAGAAAATCATCGATTAACTGTCCAACGTCATCCCACCCATATTCACTTATAAAGGCGACCGGCAATTCCATACGTCCCATTGATACAACGCTGTTAAGAACGGATCCGCCTGCTTTTGCGGCCCGTGGCTGGCCATCTTTAAAAATAATATCCAGTACTGTTTCACCTATTCCGTAAATTTTTCTCATCTCGTTCAACATTATTAATTTCTTTCCGTCTCAGGTTTTTAAAACATATTTCCCTCTTAGTGCCGGTAAGTTTTCTTCATCAATCTCCATATAATAAAGGTATTTCTGAAACAGCGATTACTTTACAATTCCGGAGATCTTTTTAAATATATCATTTCCCGCACAACGTGTCAGTTCGAACAGTATGCTTTCCATAGTGGTAATAATTGCTCCTTCCTGTTTCATCCGCTCAATTGCAACCCTTTTATCTTCCGGTTTACGGGAAGAGACAGAATCTTCAACAACAACAGGTCTCAATCCGGCAGCGAGAAGATCAAGGCAGGTCTGCAGCACGCAAACGTGCGACTCAATTCCGAAAAGGATGATGTAAGGCTTGCCCGATCTGGTAACCTGCTCTTTAAAGACTGGCTCATCCCAGCAACTGAATGAGATCTTTTCAATATAGCTGAATTCAGGAAACTTTTGTATTACAGAAGGAACAGTTGATCCGAGTCCCCTTGAATATTGCTGAGTAATTAATATTGGAACAGAAAGAATCTGCAACCCCTCTATCAGTTTTAAACAGTTCTGCAATACCAATTCCCAGTTACTGATATGTGGCAGAAGTTTTTCCTGAATATCAATTACTACCGCTAACGTCTCATCTTGAATTATCCTCATCATTACAGGTTTAAAGCCGATCAGATTATATCTAACCTTAATGTAAAAATAAAAAGATTTTCATTAATAAAAATACCCTAAATAAATGTAACACCTGGTTTTGTTTCCGGAAAATTTAAAATCAGGTATCCCGACCGGTGGTAATCATTATATTTGTATAGATGAATTTAAAAGATCAGCAAAGATGAAAGCAATGATGCTCTCCGGAATCAGGCAGATGGAGATGAAAGATATACCTGAACCAACTCTGATTAACCCAGATGATGTTAAAATAAAAATGGCTGTTGTCGGCGTCTGCGGATCGGATATTCATTATTATACTCAGGGCAAAATAGGTTCCCAGAAAGTTGAATACCCGTTTACGGTAGGACACGAAGGAGCAGGTATTGTTGTTTCAACAGGGCCGGCAGTTAAAAGAGTTAAACCCGGAGATGTGATTGCCATTGAGCCTGCAATGCCTTGCGGGGAATGTGATCAGTGCCTTTGCGGCAGGCATCACACCTGTCGGAAGCTGAGGTTTCTGGGCTGCCCGGGGCAGGCTGAAGGCTGCCTCATGGAATATATTGTCATGCCGGAAGGGAGTTGTTTCCCTCTGACCGGCATCCTGACCCCTGACCACGGAGCTATTTCAGAGCCACTTGCAATTGGAATCTATGCGGTTAAAAAGTCGGGTGGCGTAAAAGGTCAGAGGATAGGAATCCTTGGTTTCGGGCCAATAGGGATGAGTGTAATGCTCGCGGCAAAAGCTGAGGAAGCTGATTCATTTTATATTACTGACAAAATCGATGAACGTTTAGCAATAGCATTAAAAGATGGCGCAGACTTTACAGCTAATCCTCTTAAAGGAAATATTACGGAGGAGATCCTTCGGGAAAAGCCTTCGGGGCTCGATATTGTTTTTGAATGTTGCGGACAGCAGGAGGCCTTTGACCAGGCTGTTGATCTTCTGAAACCGGGTGGCCGGCTTGTTGTTGTGGGTATTCCGGAATTTGACCGCTGGTCGATGAATGTTGAGACAACCAGAAGAAGGGAGATATCTCTGCAGTTTATCCGCCGGCAGGTCGATTGTGTTGAACCTGCCCTTGAAATGATGAAAACCAGAATGATAAATGTTGAAAAAATGGTTACACACCGGTTTCCTTTCAACAAAACAAAAGAAGCATTTGATCTGGTTGCCGGTTACAAAGATGGTGTTATGAAAGCGATGATCGATTTTTAAAAACTACTAACCAATAAACACATTATGAAAGCCGTTTTTTCAAAAAAATTACTCTCAGCTCTTCTGGCTTTTGTTTTTTTCAGTTATTCCGGTTTTGCTTATGCTGAACTCGCCAGTAAAGAAAGAAACATCCTTGCAAAAAAAGCTCAATCTATTGATCTTGAAAAAGTCCTGATCACTAACAACTCCTGGAACAAGCTGCCCGGTTACAAAAACAGGCAATTCTGGCAAACCCTTCCGGAAAACATAAGACAGGACTATATCAAAAAAGCAGAAAAATACCTCGAATACAATTGGCCGGTTGTAAAAGCTACTGATTATCTTGAGTTTATCCGTTCCGGAGACCGTCGACAGGAAGTATATGCAGCATGCAGCAATGCTCAGATCTCACTTGTAATGGGCGAGCTGGTGGAGGGGAAAGGGCGGTTTATGGATCAGATAGTTAACTCAGTCTGGTATTACAGCGAGCAAACATGGTGGGGATGGTCTGCACACCTGGGAGCACAGAAAGCAGGAACTGGACTGCCTGATATTAATGACCCCTGCGTCGATCTTGGGGTTGGTGAAATTGCAAATGATCTCACCTGGACATGGTTTTTATTCAAGGATGAATTTGACAGGATCCATCCGCTGATCTCCAAACGGTTGAAACAGGAGATCATGAATAAGGCTCTTATTCCATATTTTGAAAGAGATGATTTCTGGTATATGGGGTTTCAGGGAGGCCGTCCGAATAACTGGAATCCCTGGGTAAATTACAATATGCTTAACTGCTTCCTTCTTCTCGAATCCGACCCTTCAAAAAAGAGTGCTGAGGTTCAGAAGATTATTAATTCCCTCGATAAATTCCTGAATGGTTATTCCGATGACGGTGGGTGTGATGAGGGTCCGTCTTACTGGGGTGCTGCAGGGGCTCTGTTATATGAAAGTCTTGAAATACTTAAAGATGCAACAAACGGTAAGTTTGATGTTTTCCAGGATCCGCTTATTCAGAATATCGGCAAATACTTTTATAAGGCTAATATTCACGCACCCTACTTTCTGAATTTTGCCGATGCTGATGCCACTACCGGCGGAGATGCCTCAGCAGTTTACAGGTATGGAAAAGCAATTCAGGATTTGAAAATGCAACAGTTCGGGGCTTATCTTGCGAAGCTCAACAATTGGGGCAATGGCAGTTTTGGAGGCAAGATCTGCGATCAGATAAGGAATCTCGGGCTACTCGAAGAGATCAGAAATGCTGACAAAAAAGAGGCGCTGGTTTCGGATTTCTGGCTGCCTGAAACAGAGGTTGCAGGAGCACGCGACAAAGAAGGAAGTTTCATGGGGTTTTTCTTTGGAGCCAAAGGTGGTTTTAATAACGAAAGTCATAACCATAACGATGTAGGCACCTGCGTTTTGTACTATGATGGGAAACCATGCCTTATCGATCTGGGCCGCGAAGGATATAACTCAAAGACATTCAGTCCCCAACGTTATGAAATATGGACCATGCAATCAGGGTATCATAACCTGCCTGTCATTAACGGTACCGATCAGAAGGATGGTGAAAGTTTTAAAGCGAAAAACTCAACTTTCTCAGCAAATGCTAAATCGGCAATGTTTTCTACTGATATAGCAGGAGCTTTTACTGAGGAGGCTAAGGTAAACAGCTGGATCAGGAGTTACACATTAAACAGGGGTAAAAACTTTATAATAAGCGATAAATATGACCTGAAAGAGATTACGAAGGCTAATACCTCCTCAAACCTGATTACTTACTGCAAAGTATCAGAGGTTAAACCAGGGGTCTTAAAGTTTGCAGGTAACGGATTCACTATGAATATGAGCTACAATCCAAAAATTGTTACTCCCGAAATAGAATATATTAAAGTTAACGACCCTTCTTTGAGACGTTACTGGCCAGATGGAGTAACCCGCGTCATCCTAAGGTTTAATAATCCCGGACTGCAAGGCGGACAAACAGTAACCTTTACTCCCGTCAGATAGCAGGAATATGTTTTCCTGATTTACCTGAACTGAAAAGGATTAATAATATAAACAACTTTTAATAACCTTTAATTATATACTTTATGCCAATTGACAAAGAGAGTAAAATAATCCGGGAAAAAATATCTCCTGGTTTTGAAAGACAAATTGCCCATCTTGATAATCTGATGGTAGTTATATGCGATTATTCCGATGGTCCCATGAAGGAGCCAGAACAACCTCACTCCCATCCTCATGAACAGATTACATATATTGCAGAAGGGGAGCTGTTATTCTTCAGAGGCGGATTGAAATACAACCTTTCAAAGGGTGACATAATCACTATTCCTCCGGGGGTACTCCATTGTATTCAGACTGTCTCCGGCAATGCAAGGTTGGTTGACAGCTTTACCCCTCTCCGGAAAGACTTCATCACCAAAGGTTAAACAGCTTATAAAAATGCACCACATAATTATAAATAAGAATAATAATGAAAAAAAAAACTGCTATTCTCCTTGCCGGCCTTTTACTACTGACATTTAAAGGAGTTGCACAATATACTACCATCTACCCTGATATTCCAAGGATAGATATCCATTCGCATCCTCATTACATTAATTATTATCCGGGATCAGGAACTAAAACAACCAAAAGCCATCCTTCCCTTCCTACGAATCCTGACTATTCCACAATAAGTAATTATCTCGCACTTCACGATCAATTGCTGAAAAACAATAAAATTGATCTATCGATGTGGGTGAGTCTAGGCGGAGACAAAGGGATAGACACAGTTACCAGTGTAAGTAAAGGAAGGATAATGACCTGCATCAGCGATTATGTTCCTCAAAGGGGATTGACATAAAAACCCGGGGATATTGCCGGTCTGCTTAAAAAAGGATATGTCGGATACAAGATGTGGTTTGCCCCGTATCAAAGGAGACTTCAGGAAGGAGAAGATGGAATAAAGTATCTCGATGATCCCGCAAATGAACCGGTATTCGCTGCAATGGAGAAAGCTGGAATGCCCGGAACATCAATACATATTGCTGATCCGAACGGACCCTTCGGAAACAGAGGAGCATGGTGTGCTGACCCAGTTGAATTCTGGAGAATGATAATCGGCCTTGAAAGGGTTCTGCAGAGACATCCCAAACTTGTTATTATTGCAGCACATGGATCGTGGCTCGTTTGCCAGGACGCCCAGATTGATTTTCTCCGGTATATGTTTAAGACCTATCCAAATTTCTATGTCGATCTGGCAGCAACTGACCAGTATTATCATCTTGTCAGCTACGAAAACCTGAGAAGTTTATTCATTGAATATTCCGACAGGATTTTATTCGGGACAGATATCGGAAAAGTAAAAGAGTCTGAAATCTCCAGTCTGGCAGACCGTTATGCCCGCTCTTTCCGCATTCTTGAGACATCAGATACTGTGGGGGGAGGATTCTTTGGAGATTCACCTACCAAAGGGCTTAACCTTCCGGAAGATGTACTTGAAAAGATCTACTACAAAAATGCCATGAAAGTTTACCCGGGTTTGTTATCAGGAATGAATAAACTTGGATATTCTTTAAAATAAGATGTAATACACTACTATTCTGAGTGTTAATTTAAATTAAGTTTTTTTAAGAATGTTGTTTGATCCATGGTCATCCGGACTATGGATTTTTTATTATTAATTCATATCTTTAACACTTATTCTAATTCAATAAAAATTATGAACCGATCATATTTAACCAAAAAAACAGACTTGCATAAACAAAATCAACATGCGAGCTCCATCCGGCCTGTTAATAATAATTTTGCACGGATGAAAAAAACAGCACTATTATTTATTTCAACCCTACTGCTCTTTTCACTGCAGGGGTCTCCTCATTATAATTCACTATATGAGGCAGTTCCGGAATTTATAAACAATCCCGGCACCACAAACATTACTAGTAATACTACAAAATCTGAAATGCAGAAGGTTTCAGTAACCAATCGCTCTTTTGATGGAGCAATTACCGCTAAGATCTTCAAATCGGTTCTTGTTGACGACAACAATACAAAATGGTTTCTAACGGAAGCCGGTATAGTGAGTTTCGACGGGAAAAAATGGACTCTCAGTGATAAAAACAATTCGGTCCCTACTCAAAACCTGAAAGATATGGCATACCAGCTTTCGCCGGAGGGTGCAGAAGTTATAATTGCCTCACCCAATGGAGCTTCTGTTGCCATACTTCCGATTAATGAAACTTCGGGAGTCACCACATACAATTCTGAAACTTCACCCATACAGAGCAACAACGTGATTAAGTTAGCTATCGGGAAGGGCGACATCAAATGGTTTGGAACCGACAAGGGAATAGCCGGGTTAAGTAATAAAAAATGGTTTACTCCGGCTTACGAAGATTCTTATCCTGCCATTATATTTCAGGCATATCCAATTACCTCTATGGCCACCAGTCCTGAAGGGGATTCCTTGTACGTGGGAACTCAGGGAGCAGGTATTGCAAGGGTCTACCGCGATAAAGTTGATGCAATATCCGGAGCTTCAGTATATGCTCAATGGGGACCAATCATCCTTCCTTCCGACAATATCTACAGCGTTTATATAGCCTCAGACAGATCCAAATGGTTCGGAACCGATCTGGGCGTGGCCAAACATACCGGAGATAACACGCTGGAAAACTGGACAGTTTATACCACAGATGATGGGCTGGTTAATAACTTCGTACAGGCAATTGCTGAAGACAAAAAAGGCAGGTTATGGTTTGGAACAAAGGAGGGTATTTCCGTTTTTGACGGTACTGTCTGGAGCTCTTTCACAGCGGCTGACGGACTTAACAGCAATAATATACTAACCATTGCCGTCGACAATGACAATGTCGTATGGATAGGTACCGATAATGGTGTAATAAGTTATGGCAATGATGCATTTGTCAGCTATAAATAATTAAAGAATCAGAACAGACATAAGGTTACAGAGTTGTCTATACCGGTAATAGTTTGTCCGGTTGGCTAATTACTGCTCTTTTAATAATATTTAACATTTTGCAGATAATAAACAAGAACTGAAACAAATATATTTACAGTAACTAAAACCATGAAATCATGAACAGAAGAATTATTTTGCTAGCAGTATTTGTTATTGCTTCACTATTAACTTATGCGCAGAACGTAGGATCATCTCCTGAATATATCAAAGCTTTGACAGCTGACTGGAAAGGTGAACGGTTTGCCGATGGTAGACCTAAAGTATCTGACGCCATTCTTGCCAGATTGAAAAATATTTCAATTGAAGAGGCATGGGGTGTATTACGTAATAAGGGATATATGAACCAGTTCGAAGGTGAATGGACAATTATCCACCCAGAAGAAGCTATGACAGGACGCGTTGTTACAGCACAATACATGCCTCTCAGACCCGATCTGGAAAAACAGGTAAAAGAACAGGGCAAAGCAGAAAAGAGGGCACAACAGGGAGGCACCAACTCGTGGCCAATAAATTCTCTGATAACCGGCGATGTTTATGTAGCTGACGGATATGGTAAAATTGCTGAAGGAACCTTAATCGGTGATAACTTAGGCAATTCAATCTATACAAAATCAGAAAGAGGTGTAATATTTTACGGATCGGTCAGAGATCAGGAAGGAATAACTGAGATCAAAGGGTTTAATGGCTGGATAAAAGGTTCTGATCCTTCATTTATTGCTCAGATGATGCTAACATCAATAAATGCTCCGATACGTGTAGGACGCGCTACCGTATTGCCCGGTGATGTGGTTCTTGCAAAAAAATACGGTGTTATATTTATACCTGCTTACCTTGCCGAGGATCTGGTAATCACCTCGGAAGTAACTGCACTCCGCGATGCATTCGGACATCAGCGTCTTCAGGAAAAGAAATACCTCGCCGGTCAGATTGACAGTGAATGGACCGAAGATATCAAAAAAGACTTTTTGAACTGGTTAAAAAGCTATCCTGATAAACTTCCTATGACAAAAGAAGAACTTGATAACTATCTGAAAGAAAGAAACTACTAATACTAACCATTATACAGGATAGTGTTATTAACCATAATTCATAAAACTGCATAACTAACATCTATTGAACCGCAAAAACGCGGTCCAATAGGTTAGTTATGTAAAGTTCCATAATACCAGTGAAATCAAAATTATACTAAGATGAAAAGTATTTTAAAACAAATTGCTGAAAAGACAAGGAAACAGGAAGTGTCAGACATTGAAGCTACAAAAGCTGAAATTGCCAATCCTTCCACTACGAATGACCGTCGTAATTTCCTCAAGAAAGCTGCTCTCGGAGGAATAGCTCTGGGAGGAATGATGAAATTATCGATAGAGGATACAATTGCTCAGACCACTTCCAATGTTGCACGCTCTTCAAGTCCTTCGGAACTGAAGATTACCGATATGAGGGTTGCAGTAATGGGAAATGTAGGAAGGACTACGATTATTCGTATCGATACAAACCAGGGAATTTACGGGCTAGGCGAGGTGAGAGACGGTGCTGACGAGCGTTATGCTTTAATGCTTAAGAGCCGGATTCTGGGATTAAATCCATGCAATGTCGAGATGCTTTTTAAAATTATTCGTCAGTTTGGCTACCACGGTCGTCAGGGTGGAGGGGTTTGCGCTGTTGAAATGGCTCTATGGGATTTGTGCGGAAAGGCTTATGGAGTTCCGGCATGGCAGCTTCTCGGAGGAAGATATCGCGATAAAATAAGGTTATACGCCGATACCCCCGGTGCAAGAGATCCACAGGCTTTTGCGCTGACCATGAAGAAAAGAGTTGAAGAACAGGGCTTTACCTGGCTTAAGATGGACCTTGGCATTCATGTTGTCGGAAATATTCCCGATGCACTGGTAAATACAAAAAACTGGGATGGTGCAACCGGCCAGTATGATCTGAGAGAATATATGGGTTATGGAAATACATTACATCCTTTTACCCAGGTCCAGATAACAGAAAAAGGGCTGGCCGGGTTGGCTGAATATGTGGAAGATGTTCGGAATGCTGTTGGGTATGAAATGCCTCTTTGTGCTGACCACTTCGGCCATTTTGATGTTAACAATGCAATCCGTTTTGGAAAAGCTATGGATAAATACAGGCTTGCCTGGTTAGAAGATATGGTACCATGGTTCTATACAGACCAGAACAAAATATTATCTGAAGCTCTCGAAACCCCGATAGCCACTGGTGAAGATATCTATATGCTAAAAGGCGGATTTAAACCATTACTGGATGCCAGGGCAGTAGATATTATACAACCCGATCTTGGTACCTCCGGCGGACTTCTGGAGACTAAAAGAATTGGCGACTATGCTGAAGAATGTGCCGTTGCCATGGCAATGCATATGGCCGGCTCTCCGGTTTGTTTTATGGCGAACGTACATTGTGCAGCAGCCACACAGAACTTTCTGGCTCTCGAGCATCACAGTGTCGATTCTCCTTGGTGGGGCAACGTAGTAAAAATGGTCGGATCGCAGCCAATGATTACCAAAGGGTTTGCTAATGTTCCTCTTGATGCCCCCGGACTTGGAATTGAACTTAACGATGAAGAGGTTAAAAAACATCTTCATCCAAAAGCTAAAGGATATTTTGAGCCAACACCGGAATGGGATGAAAAACGTTCACATGACCGACTCTGGAGTTAACCTTTTTTAATCCGGACAACCTCACGATACTGTTATATGTTTAACAGTATCGTCTTTTTAATATAAAAATACCATTATAAAAAGAAAGAATATTTATGTCAGAAAAGTGCATCAGATTGTACTTTAACCATGACTCAGGAAAAGAAATAAAGTTTTTTTTTGAAAATAACTTCAATCGAATTAGAATGAATGACAACCGGAGAGAATTTATAAAAAAGGGAAGTGCTCTGGCAGCCCTTTCACTTGTTGGAATGAATTCCAGTAAGTCGGATATATTTGGAATACCAGAAAATAAAAATATTCTTACTGAAAAACGTTCAGATTCATCAGCTGAACCTGTTATGAAAATTGCATTACAGGCTTCATCCGAACCTGCTGAAAATGATTTCAAGTTCATTCAGCAAATGGGAATCGACCATGTAGTCCTAAATACTGATGCAAAAAAATCAAGTTTCGAATATTATGACAGCAGAAGAAAACTATATGAAGCTCAAGGAATAAAGGTGTTCGGTTTTGGCAATTCCGGAGTTCATAACGTTGATGCAATTGTCCTGAACCTTCCTGAAAGAGATGCCAAAATTGAGGAATATAAAAATCACATCCGCAACCTAGGCAAAGCGAAGATCCCCTATACTACTTACGCTCACATGGGAAACGGTATCTGGAGTACAGACCGGGAGTTTACACGAGGAGGAGCTTCAGCCCGTGCATTCGATCTGGATAAAGCTGTGTCTGGAGACTGGGGCGGAAGAAAGTTTGTCGGACCACTCACCCACGGACGGGAATATACAAAAGACGAGATCTGGGCAAACTACGAATATTTCATTAGAGCTGCCGCTGCTGTTGCGGAATCGGAAAATGTACGTATTGGAATTCATCCTGATGATCCTCCTGTTCCGGAACTTGGAGGAGTGCCACGTTGTATCTTCAGCAGTTTTGATGGC
Organism: uncultured Bacteroidota bacterium; assembly: GCA_903824785.1. Taxonomy (GTDB): domain Bacteria; phylum Bacteroidota; class Bacteroidia; order Bacteroidales; family VadinHA17; genus LD21. The sequence goes on along the minus strand of CAIJYD010000093.1, from coordinate 4,035 downwards.
TACAAACGAGCCCTTGAAATAGCTGATAGTCCGAACATAGGCATCTGCCTCTGTGTGGGTTGCTGGCTTGAAGGCGGTACCCTTATGGGAAAAGACGTTATTGAGACAATACAGTATTTTGGTAAAAGGAAGAAGATCTTTAAAGTTCACTTCAGGAATGTAAATCAGCCTCTGCCACATTTTACCGAGTCGTTCCTCGATAACGGATATGCCGACATGTATAAAATTCTTAAAGCATTGAAAGATGTGGATTTCGACGGTGTGTTTATTGCCGATCATATTCCTTCAATGGCTAATGGGCCACAGACAGGAACTGCTTTCTCAATAGGTTATATGAAAGGTCTCCTTGAGCGTGTAATTGCTGAAGGCTAGCTCTGAATAATCAATTTCGCATCTGACTGTTATTTGTACAGGTAAAGAGAGATTTTCTGAATACCGACATTTTGGGGTGGAAACCTGAGACCGTTTCCATCCCAGGTGCTTGCGTGAGTTTCATCACCATTAATCCGTCTCTCAGATACCCACTTCCTGCCTTCAAAAGTACCTTCATCCACGACATCCAATGCAACTCTCATTGAATCTGCCTTTGGAATAAAGTAAAGATCAAACCCACGGCCGGCACATATGAATTCCTCTTTACCCGTCTGTATTATCAGGCCTCCTGCGATTTCATTGTCTCCACTTCGATCGAGTTTTGCCTCAAGAATATAATCTCCGAGTTCGAATTGCTGAACCGGTGATTTTGTATCTGCCAGAATTCCTCTCATTTTTCCACTTCCCTGATACTCAAGAATAACAGGAGCCATTTTTTGCAATACGGCATAACTCTCATCAAGCGGATCATTTTCACCATAACTCTCATTATCAATTCCGAATGGAGCAAAACAACCGGCGTCATATTCCCCGAAAACATAAAATGCTCGTGCTGCTCCTGCCTTTCCACCTCGGCTCTCTGGTATAAACAGCGGATTGTTACTTCGTGTATATTCCTGACATGTCCATATAAACTCATCAGTATAAATATCAGGTGCAATAAAATCAATCGAAGGTGCTGCAGAGCGCCAGATATCAATCACCTGAGGCAATGGACCGCCGGAAGGGTACTTTCCCGGCCACCTTGTTGTGGGTTGTTTAAGCCATGCATTCACATACATCGGAAGAGGATATTCTCTCTTTCCGGCTGCAGCAACTTGTCCGATATACTTTGCATAATTCCAGGCCATGAACAGCTCTTCAGTATAATATGAATAATATTTCCAATCGTCCTGCTCAGCTCTGAATTTACTTTTCCCAAAAACATCTTCCCAAGACCCTGAGGTTTTTGACCCGTTTTCTGACCAGACTTTAATCAGTTCAGGAAAGAGACTTTCCTTATGTGAAACCAGATATTCAATCAATTCTGCAGGTACAGGACCGTTATAAGCCACATTGGCCTCATCGCTGAAATCACGTCGTGCACTACCCGGGAATTTACCGGGATTATCAAGTACTCCAACCTCATTTTCAACCTGCATCATCACTACTGTTTGCTGAACACTGTCAGTTTCCTTAATATGACGCATAAGTGCAGCGAAAGCCAGAGCATCTTTTTCAGCTGAGACTTTTCCAAATGAAGATAGTATTTCCAGAGGTTTTCCCTGCTCGTCCTTTACCCTTGGATATCTTTCATAATCTCTCTTAACCCATGAAGGTATATAAACTGAACCTGCATTTTTCCAGCTTGCGAACCATATAAGAACAAGTTTAAGATCAGCTTCCCTGGCACCGGCAATGACACTGTCGACCAGTGCGAAATCAAATTCGCCCTCTTCCGGTTCAACAAGCTCCCAGGAAACTGTGGCAATTACAGCATTAAGATTTTTCGCAGCCATTCTTTTCCATACCGGTCGCATATACTCCAGCCCTCCTGCTGTCGAGTTATGGAGCTCCCCGGCAATGAGAAGGAAAGGTTCTCCTTCAACAACCAGGCGGGTAGCAGTTCCCTGTTTTTCAAGGTGAGGAATTGGCAGAGAAGAAGTTTTTGCACCCTTATCTGAAGATCCATTATCAGCCCTGTTGCAACTAAGAACAGATACTGCCAAAATAACAGCTGAGAAAGTTTTTAATGAATTCATTCTATTTTCTTTTAATGTTTCAAATACAATTCCTGAAAATAATCCGTAAGCCTTATTAAAGAATGAGCATTACTAAACATTCTTTTATCACTTTTATCTCAGGTAATCCTGAATAAATAACTCCCGTGGTTTATAAACAGTCTCCTCCCAGGTTTTTGCCAATGATTCTTCAGGCTTCTGATGTGGTCTGTAAGGAACTGCATAAATAATTTTCCTGCTTTTTGCCTGGTTGATGGCGGTATAAACAGAGGTGGCAGGGCATGTCATATCAATAAGTCCTATCTCTGTAAAGATAATTGCTTTTGACTTTTTCAGAATGTTGGCAGCATCGTAATATGGCAGCGTTTTCAACATATCATCCTTTGAGGCTTTTGACTCAAATGGCTGTGGCCATCCTCCCATTCGGTCAGCCAAAGAACCCATCCAGTCGCACATGGCAGGAACGATTGCCACTACTGCACTAACCCTTTTGTCCAATCCGGCTGCGACCAGAGCCTGTCCCCCACCCTGACTTTCACCCAATACCAGAATCCTCTTTCCATCCCATTCCGGCTGTCTGGCCATAAAATCAATCGCGCGAAGAAGACGGAGATACATTCCCCTGAAATAGACCTCATCACGGTTTGTCAATCCCTGAAGATAATACCGGCTTAGTTCACCTTTTTCCAATCCTTCGTAATAATTATCGGGCTGACCATTTAACATTCCATGAGCGTTTAAGTCGAAGCAGAGGGCTCCCATTTTAGCATATTTCATTGCATTACCGGGCTCCGAACGGCACCAGCTCCCTTTTACACCGGCAGCATGTACCAGAATTACAACAGGCAAAGATCCGGGAGAAGCCTTTTCCGGTTTTGCAAAATATCCGCGTGCCGGTTTTGGCCCTGGACAGTTGATCTCTGTATCGGTACAGCTATAACCTTTTTCAACCTCATAGTCAGCAACGTCGGTTGTTTTCACATCCAGTGGCAATGCCTTTAGAATTTCACCCTGTTTCTCCCAGAATGAATCAAAATCTTTTGGACAGCTGGCACCCGGCCTAAGCTTTTCCGGTTCTACCAATAATCCGATGGCTGAGTTTTTCTCCTTTGATCTGACCTCGACAATAATTGAGCAAGGGTCACTGAATGTGCCTTCAAACACAACAAGACTGTCACGCTCAATAACCGTGGTGGCTTTTTTAAGAATTTGTGTGTTATTCTTTAAAACCCTTATTTTCAGAGAATCGCCGGCCTGACCCGGAGTATAAGCAATAACCGAAATTTTCCTTCCTTTTTTATAAATACCTGATTTATTTGTCTGACTCAGAATTAAATCGTGGTTCTGAGCAACCAATATAATGTCGTTAAGTAAAACGGCAATAAACAGGAGTAATAAAAATCTTCGCATCATAATATTTTTATGTTTTAAATGATTATCGGTTATCAATATTAATCTCGTAATAATTAATTGTGTTTGATTTTTTCAGAAATCCGGAATATCAAACATTCATCTTCTTATCCAATTATACTAAAACAAGATCAGGTCTGCAAAATGAAGAGCTGAACTGAAATTGATTTTTTCGGACACAATGTATTAAAACAAAATTAAATATTCTGATGATCTGATGGCAAATCTAAAGACAGCATTCAAAATGTCTTTTCAAAAAAACTTCTCTTCTCTTAATGAATAGTCCCTTAGCCTGAATTATTCATAAAAAAGGTTTTTTTGTTCTTTATTTATAACTTATTCAGCTATATTTAAAGTAGTTGCAACAACATAACACCTTTGTACAATGATATACAAAAAACTGAAACTATTGCTTCCGTACTTAGTTAAACACCAGGCTAAAGTCCGATAAAAAAATTCTCCCCTCATTTTGAAGCTAATCTTTCATCACATCTCATTTTAAGTCAATTGCAGAAAGAGAGAAGGAGATCCC
>CAIJYD010000092.1 GCA_903824785.1 uncultured Bacteroidota bacterium | reverse complement strand
GCTTATGTCTGGTATAAAAATGATGTGGCTATCAGTGGTCAGACTGCTTCCACCCTTATTGTGACTGAAAGCGGTGCTTATAAAGTAAAGGTGAAAAATGGCACTACAAACTGTGAGAACACTTCAACAGCTTCGTCGGTAACAATTAATCCGCTGCCAACAGCTTCGATAACAGGAACTCTTACAGCCTGTGTCACAACTACGCTTACTGCGGTTACTGATGCAGTTTCACCAGCTTACGTCTGGTATAAAGACAATTCTGTTATTATAGATCAGACTGCTTCTACTCTGGTGATAACTGAAAGCGGTTCTTACAAAGTCAAAGTAACCAACGGCACTACAAGCTGCGAAAATACTTCAACAGCTTCGACGGTAACAATTAATCCGCTGCCAACGGCATCGGTCACAGGCACTCTTACAGCCTGCGTCACAACAACGCTGACTGCTGTAACTAATGCCACAACACCAACTTACAACTGGTATAAAAATGATGTTGTTATTGATAGTCAGACTGCTTCTACTCTGGTGGTAACTGCAAGTGGTGCTTATAAAGTCAAAGTAACCAACGGCACTACAAGCTGCGAAAATACTTCAACAGCTTCATCGGTAACAATCAATCCGCTGCCAACGGCTTCGATAACAGGAACTCTTACAGCCTGTGTTACAACAACGCTGACGGCTGTTTCTAATGCTGCTTCTCCATCTTATGTCTGGTATAAAGATGATGTGGTTATTGTTAGTCAGACTGCTTCTACTCTGGTGGTGACTGAAAGCGGTTCATACAAAGTCAAAGTAAAAAATGGAGATACAAGCTGCGAGAACACCTCTTCTGGCTCAACTCTTGTAATCAACTCCCTGCCGGCAATAACTACCCAGCCTTCATCACCGTCAGCTGTTTGTGCCGGATCAGGAACTCCTTCATTTACGGTCACTGCAACAGGAACAGGCCTTACCTATCAATGGGAAGAATATATCTCCTCCTGGGCTAATTTGACTAATGTCGGAGTATATTCCGGAGTAACGACTTCCACCTTAACAATTACCTCTCCCGCAATTGGGATGAACGGATACAAATACCGCTGCCTGGTATCGGGAACATGCTATCCTGCTGTGACTTCAAATGGCATGGCAACACTGTCAGTCAACGCGTTGCCGGTAGCCAATGCCATTACCGGAGGGAATAGCGTATTCCTTGGCAGTAATTTAACACTTATTCCGCATGCAACCGGAACAGGAGCATTAACCTTTACCTGGGCTTCATCCAATACCGGAGTAGCAACAATAAGTAATTCAGGAGTTATAACACCGGTAGCTGTTGGTTCGACCAATATTACCTATACTGTTACCGATGGCAGCTCAACAACTTGTCAGGCAACATCTGCAAATTATGAGGTAACTGTAACCGACTTACCAACAGCAACCATAACAGGAACGCTCACAGCATGTGTAACAACTACACTTACTGCTGTTTCTGATGCAGCCTCCCCATCTTATGTCTGGTACAAAGATGATGTGGTTATTGATGGTCAGACTGCTTCTGCTCTTGTTGTGTCAGTTAGCGGTGCATATAAAGTTAAAGTGACCAATGGCGTAACGTCTGGTGAAAATACATCAATCGCGTCAGCAGTAATAATAAACGCTCTGCCAACACCCGGACTGACAAGCAGTGATTATAATAATATAATATGTGCAGGCGATGCCGTAACATTCACTGCCACAGGTGCCGGAACGGGAACCTATGAGCTCTTTGTGGATGCCGCCAGTCAGGGTGCAGCCGGCACTGCAACAACATTTACAACAAGTGCTCTTACAAGCGGACAGGTTGTAACTGTTAAGGTGACAAATGCAAACGGATGTATTGCTTCCAGCAGTGGAATAACAACAACCGTCAACGCATTGCCAATACCCGGGCTGAAAAGCGATGATGCAGACAATATTATCTGTGCAGGTGAGTCTGTAACATTCACTGCAACAGGAGGCTCTGCATATCAGTTCTTCGTAGGGGATGTGAGTCAGGGAGGAGCAAGTGCAACAACAACATTTACAACAAGTACTCTCACAAGCGGTCAGACAGTATCTGCTAAGGTAACAAATGCCGGAGGGTGTGTCGCTACAACAGTTGGGATTACCACTACGGTTAAAGATCTGCCTCAGGGAAGTTTATCCGGAAATGGTCCGTTATGTGTCTCCGGCACCAGGGAACTTACGTGGACTGCAACCGCAGGAACCGGACCATTCACAATTGTATATAATGACGGGACAGCAGACAGGACAGCTAATTCAGTTACAAGCGGAATCCCGTTTACCATATCAGCTGTTCCCGGCTCGTCTTCTACAACTTATACTCTGGTGTCAGTAGCAGATTTCAGCTGTCAGAGAACCCTTGGTTTTACAGGTTCGTCTGCTACCATAACCATAAGTCCGTCGCTTCCGGTAAGTGTTGATGTAACTGCATCTTCCAACCCTGTATGTGCCGGAACATCAGTCACATTTACTGCTGTACCGACAAACGGAGGCACAAACCCGGGATATCAGTGGAAAGTAAATGGCACGGATGCCGGAACAAACAATAATACATTATCATATAAACCTGCCAATAATGACGCCGTAACTGTCACCCTAACATCCAACGAAAACTGCCAGACTGGAACACAGGCAACATCGGCACCCATAACAATGACAATAAAATCATCGCCGGTTGTCAGTACTGCAAAAGTAACTCCGGAATCAGTTTGTGCGTCAGGGCAGGTTGAATTTACAGCAACGGCATCTGCCGGAACAATAAGATGGTACACATCATTAACCGGAGGATCCGAAGTAACAGTACTCAATCCGGTAATAAGTACAACAACCACTTATTATGCTGAAGCCATTAATCTTCAGGGATGCGTTTCTGACTCACGCACAACTGTGACTGCAATTGTAAATGCCTCACCAACTGTTATATCTGCAACCGCCAGCCCAGCTTCGGTCTGTGGTTCAGGACAGGTTGCATTGTCAGCCACAGCCAGTACAGGAACAATAAAATGGTACACAGCCTCCACCGGAGGAACAGAGGTCACTGTTACTGATCCGGTAATCAGTACAACAACTACTTATTACGCAGAGGCGACAAGCCCTGAAGGTTGTGTTTCTGCTGCCCGTGTATCAGTTACAGCAACAGTTATTCCATTACCGGCAGCACCGGCAGCAGGGGCAATAACACATCCATCCTGCACAATTGCAACTGGAAGTGTTGTTTTAACCGGCTTACCATCAACCGGATTATGGACCCTGACAAGATCTCCCGGGGGAACAACATTTACAGGAACCGGCACAACCTCATCTATAACAGGACTCACCCCGGGGACATACACTTATACCGTTACCAATGCTGCAGGATGCACTTCAGCCTCATCAGCTGATATTGTAATCAAGGCTGCTCCGGCAATTCTGGAAGGAAGTATTACTACACTTGCAGATGCTTCATGTTTTGGATCGGCCGACGGATCAGTTAGTATTTCGGCTTCGGGAGGGGTATCCCCATACAGGTTCAGCATAGATGGCGGAACATTCCGGTCAGAGGGAACATTTAACAATCTTAAAGCTGGATCATATTCAATAACCGTAATCGATACCAATCTCTGTACCACAATTGTCCATGGTTTAATTACAGAACCCACCGAACTGGCTCTCACTGCCAATAAAGAGGATGCAACATGCATAAATTCATCTGACGGCAGAATAGAACTTACTACAACCGGAGGAACCATGCCATACAATTATATCTGGTCAGACGGGACAACAACATCCTACTTAACTAATATTCCGGCAGGTACTTATAATGCAGTTGTGTATGACATCAGGGGGTGTTCAATATCAATTGATGTAGTTGTTGGAACCCTAGGATCAGCAAATTGCCTTAAGATACAGGAGATTATAACTCCTAATAATGACGGAACCTATGATACATGGATAATAAAGAATATTGAAATGTTCCCTGATGCTGAGGTACAGATCTTCAATATGTGGGGGAAGCGTGTATTCAGCACAAAGAACATCTCTTCAAACCCATGGGATGGAACCTATAAAGGTGAGTTACTGCCCACAGATTCATATCATTATATTCTTTATTTAAATGATGGATCAGAACCAATATCAGGAGTAATAAGTATTATCAGATAGTTATAGAAAAATGGTTAAGATAAAAATCGCAGATCCTGACAACCGGAGTAATGAAGGTTGGTCAGAAACGGAAGGCTAAATCGTGCTAAAAGGAATGGGCTATTGTGATGTATCCCGTGGTTCCCCCTTATCCTGTTGGGAAAGGGGGATTGGGGATAAGACAAAAACAGAAGAAGAAAAAATGGCAGTTTTGCAAATTGAATCAGTTTATAAAAAATAAGAATATGAGATATCCGGGAATTACAGTATCGTTAGTTATTCTCATTTTCACATTTATGCCTTCTGTCGGGCAACAGGCACCAACATACAGCCAGTATATAATGAACGGGTTTCTCCTTAACCCGTCATTAACAGGGCGCGATGGATATACTACGGTAAACCTTACAGTAAGGGAACAGTGGGTTGGAATGAAAGGTGCTCCCAGCACTTTCGCCGCCAGCTTTCAGACACGACTCGTGAAGAGAAGTTACATTGATAAATCTGTCTCGGCAAGGATTAAGTCATCCATGGCAACAAAAACTGGCAAAGTAGGAATTGGCGGATATGTTTTCAATGTCAATAATGGTATCATGCGACGAACAGGAATCCAGGCGACCTATGCATACCATGTCTCAACCGGCAGATCCAATCTTGAATCTCCGGGGGACCTGGCATTCGGGCTTGCAATAAATGCATACCAGTATGCTGTTAATACAGACGGTTTTCTTTACTCTTACGATGATGATCTTTATCTTAATACATACGACAAATCAGTCTTTATCCCCGATTTCAATTTTGGCGCAAGTTTCACCAAATCTGATTATTATGTCGGATTTGCTATGACTAATCTGTTCAGAGGCTCTCTTTTATTTAAAAACAGCTCCAACACAAAAAGAGTTGAACAAGGGAATTATTTCCTCACCGGAGGTGTCAAATTCGATATGTCCAAGGAGTGGACTATTGAGCCATCTGCATTCATTAAATCATCAGATATTTCGTTTAAGACCCTGCAGGCTGATCTGACTTCAAGAATCTATTACAGGAACGATTATTGGGCAGGATTGTCATACAGAACCAATGATGCCCTGATAGTAATGACCGGTATTAAATATGATATATTTTATTTCGCTTATGCGTTTGATGTAACTCTAACGGACATAAAAAAGCAGAGTATGGGAACTCATGAATTCACACTAGCTCTGAAATTTGGTGCGAGTGCCAGAAGATACAGCTGGATTAATTCCTATTAACCAAAAATATAAAGTTAAAAATTAGGACTAAGCAAGTATCTTGAATAGAACTGAACAATAAAATCTACAGCCTCCTCAGAGGTGTCTACAAGAGTAAACAGATTCATATCATCGGGAGATACTGTATGTTCTTCAGCAACCATCTCCTCTTTGATCCAGTCGATAAGTCCGCTCCAGTATTTCTTTCCAACAAGTATTATCGGGAACTTACCTATTTTTTTGGTCTGGATAAGTGTAATTGCCTCAAAGAGTTCATCGAATGTACCGAACCCGCCCGGGAGAACAATAAACCCCTGAGCATACTTCATGAACATTAGTTTTCTGACAAAGAAATAATCGAAAGTGATAAGTTTATCTGCATCGATGAAAGGATTGGCATGCTGTTCAAAAGGAAGATCAATATTTATTCCAACCGATTTACCCTTTCCGCGCATTGCTCCTTTATTGGCCGCTTCCATAATTCCCGGACCACCACCGGTAATAACACCATATCCGTTCTGAGTCAGCTTGAAAGCAATCTCTTCAGCCAGTAAATAATACTTATCGTTCGGACGGGTTCGTGCTGATCCAAAAATTGAAACGCACGGTCCAATACGTGCAAGTTTTTCAAAACCCTCTACAATTTCAGAAAGAATTTTGAATACCCTCCATGAATCTGTTATGTGAATCTCGTTCCAGGTCTTCTGTTCAAAAGCATCTTTAATAAGATCAGCCGGTTTCTCCATTTTGGTATCAGAATATTAATTATCTCAAATATAGTAATTTCTTAAAGCTTAAGTTCTGCCTTAAGATATTTTCCTGTATAACTTCCGCTACATTGGATAAGTCTCTCGGGAGTGCCTGAAAAGATAATGTTTCCTCCGGCTTTCCCTCCTTCTTTCCCCAGATCAACCACATAATCAGCCATTTTTACAACATCAAGATTATGTTCGATAACAATTACTGTGTTTCCTCTCTCAACGAGTTTATTGAGCACATCAAGCAAGACTCTTACATCCTCGAAATGTAATCCTGTTGTTGGTTCATCAAGGATATAGAGTGTTTTTCCGGTGTCTCTCCTTGCCAGTTCGGTAGCGAGTTTAACGCGTTGAGCTTCGCCTCCCGAGAGAGTTGTTGACTGTTGCCCCAGTCTGATGTATCCAAGCCCGACATCCTGAAGTGTTTTTATCTTATGGTAAATTGAAGGCAGGTTGACAAAATACTCCACTGCCATATTAACAGTCATTTCAAGCACATCGCTTATCGATTGCCCTTTATATTTCACCTCAAGTGTTTCGCGGTTATAACGTTTCCCGTTACATTCCGTGCAATGAACATATACATCAGGTAAGAAATTCATTTCAATGGTTTTCATACCGGCACCTTCACATCCCTCGCAGCGGCCTCCTTTTACATTGAAGGAGAACCGGCCGGCACCAAAGCCCCGTATCTTTGCTTCGGTTGTCTGCTCAAATAGTTTTCTTATATCTGTAAAAACACCTGTATAGGTTGCAGGGTTTGAGCGGGGAGTTTTTCCAATTGGAGACTGGCTTACCTCAATCACTTTGTCGAGATATTCAAGCCCGGTAATATCTTTGTAAGGCAATGGCGATTTACCTGAATTATGAAATTTCTTTGCAAGAGCAGGATGAAGGGTCTGATTAATAAGCGATGACTTCCCGCTTCCCGAGACACCAGTAACACAGATAAAAGTACCCAAAGGCAATATGACATCCACATTTTTAAGATTATGGCCTGAAGCACCTTTCATCATAAGATATTTCCCGTTCCCTGTTCTGCGCTCCTCAGGAATATGAAACTTCTTTTTATTATTAAGGTATGAAGAGGTCAATGTATCCAGTTTCATTATCTCTTCAGGATTCCCGTGTGCAACAACAAGTCCGCCATGACGCCCTGCACCGGGTCCCATATCGATAACATAATCAGCTGAAAGAATCATCTCTTTATCGTGCTCAACCACTATCACAGAATTCCCTGCGTCCCTTAACTGCTTTAAGGCTGTTATCAGTCGCCTGTTGTCCCTCTGATGAAGACCAATACTCGGCTCATCGAGAATATAAAGAACATTTACAAGTCTTGATCCAATCTGAGTAGCAAGTCTGATTCTCTGACTTTCACCACCTGAGAGAGTCCTTGCACCCCTGTTGAGTGAAAGATATTCAAGCCCCACCTCAAGAAGAAAACCAAGTCTGGCTCTTATCTCTTTTAATATCTCAGCAGCAATTAACTTCTGCTTATTACTCATTTTATCCTCAACACCGGTAAGAAACAGTGATAACTCTTTGATATCCATTGATGATATCTCTCCAATATTTTTACCGGCTATCCTGAAAAACAGAGACTCTTTCTTCAGTCGTGTTCCGTTGCAGACCGGACACACATCGTATTGCACATACTGCTCCTTGATTTTTGTCTCGCTCTTCCTGCCGCTTAAAGTTTCAATATTGCCGACAAAATTGACAACACCTTCAAATGTCAGAAAATAGTTTGAAGTCATTCCCAAAGGAGTGTTTGACAATTTAAGAACTTCATCGGAACCATATAGAACCTTATTCAAAGCATCTTCAGGAATATCTTTAATCGGCGTGTCGAGAGTAAAACCGTTTTTTTCGGCAATAGCTTCTATCTGCCAGAAGATCCATATATTTCTGTATTTGCCCAGAGGTTCAATACCTCCTTTTCTAATGCTTAGTTCCCGGTCGGGAATAAGCTTTTTCTCATCAATGCTTGACACCTCACCCAGTCCGTTGCAATGGGGGCATGCTCCCTGAGGAGAGTTGAATGAAAATGTATGAGGGGCCGGGTCGTTATATGACAAACCTGTAACAGGGCACATCAGGTGCCTGCTGAAATAGCGTGGCTCATTGTTAGTTACATCAAGAGCCATCATTACCCCATCACCCTGATCGAGCGACATGATAATTGAATCGTGAAGTCTTTTATCGGTAGTCTCCCCTACCTTGAACTTATCAATTACAAGTTCAATATAATGCGTTTTATAACGATCGAGTTTCATGCCGGGAGTGAGCTCACGGATCTCATTATTTATACGGACAGTAAGAAATCCTTTTCTTCTCAGCAGTTCAAAAAGCTCTTTATAATGTCCTTTCCTCCCTTTTACCAAAGGGGAAAGAAAGTACACTTTTTCTCCGGTAAAGCGGCTCTTTACAAGTTCAAGGATCTGTTCATCGGTATATTTAACCATTTTTTCACCCGACTCATATGAAAATGCTTCACCTGCCCGGGCATATAAGAGTCTGAGAAAATCATAAATTTCGGTAATTGTTCCAACTGTTGAACGGGGGTTTTTATTGGTTGTCTTTTGTTCGATCGAAATAACCGGGCTCAATCCGGTAATCTTGTCAACATCTGGTCGTTCCATCCCACCCAGAAACTGACGGGCATAAGCTGAAAGAGTCTCCATATAGCGCCTCTGCCCCTCGGCATAAATGGTATCGAATGCAAGAGATGATTTGCCGCTGCCACTTAAACCGGTAATAACTACAAGCTTATTTCGCGGTATAGTAACATCGATATTTTGCAAATTATGTACTCTGGCACCAAGGACTTTTATCTCCTCATTCATCTTGACTCTCCTGTAACATAAGATCAGTTCACAGCTTCCGTATTTTCTGTATTCCGTACCCCCCTGGCAGGGATTTTTATCAGATATTCTTTGCCTGATTTTGGTGTCAGAAATGACTTTCTGAGCCACGGATTCAGAAGTTTTAACATTTTATAATTGGTTCCGAACTTCTCAGCAAAATTCGAAAAATCTGCTATTGAACTATCCACTTTTACCTCAATGTATTTTATTGGAGGGTATAAATCCTCTTTTTTAATGTTAAATCCATATCGTTCCGGATCTGAAATAACAAGTTTATATGCAACTGCCCGGAAAATATATCGGGCTGTCTCATCATTAAACATCAGATCGTAATAATTGTTCTGATTCTGAACCTTTAATTGTTCATCAATTCTGCCTCTTCCTCCGTTGTAAGAGGCTGCTGTCAGTGTCCAGCTGCCATATTTTTCGTATGATTTCCGAAAATAATCGCAGGCAAACTGAGTTGATTTTTCAACATCATACCGCTCATCAACAATTGAGTTTATCTCCATACCTTCCTCCCTCCCTGTTTCAGCCATTATCTGCCAGAAGCCGGTAGCTCCGACAGGGGAAATCATATTGGTATATTCGCTCTCAGCAGCAACCAGATATTTAAAATCCTCAGGAATACTGTTTTTTTTCAGAATCTCTTCAATAACAGGAAAATATCTGTTAGCTCTCATAATAATAAGAATGGTTGAGGAGTGCCTGTAGGCGCTGGTGAGGATTTCCCGCTCCAGGCTTTCCCTTGTATCAAAGTTGTCAAGCGGCATTGTTTCTCCTGCAAATGACACATCTTCAGGTAATCTGAACGATTTAATGTTATAAACGGTATCTGATATCTGCATCCCGCTGCGATAGCTTATCCCTGATCCTTTAAAGCTTTGGGCTACTATCAGTATTACAAGAACAGCACTTACCAGAACAAAAGCTGTTAGTACCGTATTTCTGCCAGGATATGTCATATAATTCCAACGTTTTTAAACAGGTACAAATGTAACATTTTTACACCTTGAATATTATTACAGTATATGTTAAATTACTCTGTTTTGAAATAACAGGTGATCAGAAAAAATTAAATATCTGAGTCAGATAGTGAAGCAGTTATGCCTCAGAATTTATAGGATAAACCCGAAAAGAGACCAAATGAATACGGATGAATTCCTGAACTTACCGTTGAATTAAACGGATTCAGGTAATATCTGAAAGTTGGCTCAAGGTTTAAAGAAAAGTTTTCCGATACCTTATATTCCATTCCCATTCCCAATGAACTGCTAACAGAGACCGGATTTAAACCTTCCGTCTCTCCTATTAAATATTTGCTGCCTTCAACCACAGTATATGCGGAATTATTTACCAGCAGGTTATAGGATATTCCGCCTATAACATTAATTCCGATTATTTTATCAATCACTTTATATTTCAGACTGACGGGTAGTTCCAGATAGCTGAAACTCTGCCGCATAGTACTGCTAACATACTGAAGATTTGCTTTCTCAGGATCAAAAACATCTTTGGTGAAACTTGTCATTATTCTTTCTTCCGACCCGTTTGACATAAGGAAAACATCCGAATTACGAGTAAAAACGGTACCATTGGAAGTCAGCACTTCAAAGTTATGATCGCCTTTCGTATTATCATAGATCTGAAATCCGCTGTATGAAGTAATTCCGCCAACCTCCTGCCCTAATGAAGAATAGTAAAGACCTGACTGGATGCTAAGCCGTCTGTTTATTTTATAGGCAAACCCAATTCCCCCTGTATATGACATAAGGGGTTTTTCTGATGCAATAAGCTCATTTGACAGCTGATCTGAAGCTGAATTGAACTTTGCATAATAGGTTGGAGATGCCATTGCAGCCATTGACCATCTCTCATTTCCTTTTTTAATAGTACTTAATGAGATTGACTGTTTCTCCGGTTCTGTAAACTGAAATGAAGTATTCAAAGGATTGTTAAGAGTTGCCAAAGAAGGACCCTTTAATGACTTCGATCTATACTCAATCAGACCGTTCCTTCCTTTGAACTTAGCGACCGGAGAGGCGAAACTCCTGCCATCAGTAGTTACCGGCACAACAGGAATATTTTCAACTGATTGCTCCTGAGGTATCTTTATATATTCACTCGCGGCGGAAGCGTCGGTTAAATCCCTTATGATTTCAGAACTTCTGAGAGGAGAAGCCGCGTCAATATTAAAGGCAATAACAGCACTTTCAGATTCGGTTGATACTTTGCTCAGCCTGTATGCAAGAAAGCTCATTGAGAGAACTACAGTAACTAAAGCTGCAGCTCTGAGGTATACTAACGATCTTTGTTTCCTCTTTATTACAGGGTGAATATTGTCCCATACCTCCGGGGGCGGAAGTGCTTCGAAATCTTTGAGTCCGTTTCTGAAGACAATATCTATATTTGCCCCACGTTCAACCATTTGCTATTCTCTTCTTAATTCCTGTATATGACCCTACTCTTCTCTGAAGGATAACCCTGGCCCTGGAGAGGTTCGATTTTGATGTCCCCTCTGAAATATTGACCATTTTGCTGATCTCTTTATGTGAATACCCTTCAATTGCATAAAGGTTAAATACTATTCTGTACTTTGGAGGCAGCTCACGTATTATTCCAAGCAGATCCTCTGCCTCAAGTCCTGCATAATCCTGATTTTCAGATTCAGCATCAGTTTCCTGAATCTTATCTATATCATCAACACGATAGAGGTTATGCCTGCTTCTGAATTTTTCGAGGGCAGTATTAACTGTTATCCTGCGCATCCATCCTTCAAAAGAACCCTCATGCTTATAGCTGTCAAGATTTTCAAAGATCTTAATAAATCCTTCCTGCAAAATATCCCTGGCCTCCTCATCATTACCTGAATACTGCAGACACACGGCATATAATTTTGCCGAATGCCGTCTGTAGAGAAGTTCCTGATCTCTTCTGCTGCCGGCCAGACAACCTTTAATTATTTCTTTTATCTCTGACAAGGATTTTTACCTTTTTGAGAATATAAAAATAGATAATAATTGTCTGAAACGCCAACAATTCTATAAAAGATTGATGGATTTTTTAAAATAAAGGTTGCGTAGCTTTATTTTAAAGATGTATTACCTCGCCATAAGCTGCTGCAGCTGCCTCCATAACAGCTTCTGACATTGTCGGATGAGGATGAATGGATTTTATTATTTCGTGGGCTGTGGTCTCAAGTTTTCGTGCGACAACTATTTCTGCGATCATCTCTGTTACATTTGCGCCAATCATATGTGCTCCAAGCAGTTCCCCATACGCTGAATCGAAGATAAGTTTTACAAACCCGTCTCGTGAGCCTGATGCACTTGCTTTTCCCGAAGCAGTAAACGGGAATTTTCCAACCTTGATATCATATCCTGCTTCTCTGGCAGCAGCCTCAGTAAGACCGCAGGACGCAATTTCGGGACTGGTATAGGTACAGGCTGGTATATTTTTGTAATCGAGTGGGTCAGGATTCTCTCCTGCCATCTTTTCAACACAAATTATTCCTTCTGCCGAAGCAACATGTGCCAGAGCCGGACCATGAACAATGTCTCCAATGGCAAAGATCCCCGGAACTGATGTTCTGTAGAAATCATCAACCGTAACTTTGCCTTTTTCGGTTTTAACTCCCGCACTCTCAAGACCAATATCTTCAATATTAGTAGTTACTCCAACAGCTGAAAAGACAACATCTGTTTCAATAACCTCTATGCCTTTTGGCGTTTTAACCGAAACCATACATTTCTCCTTTGATGTATCGACTGACTCAACCGACGAATCAGTCATTATCTTCATCTTCATCTTCTTAAAAGACCTTTCCAGCTGCCGGGAAACCTCTTCGTCTTCATTTGGTACTATCCTCGGCAGAAATTCTACAAGAGTAACACTTGTTCCTATTGACTGGTAAAAGTTTGCAAATTCGCTCCCAATAGCTCCGGAGCCTACAACGACCATCGATCCGGGCTGCTTTCCAAGTGTCATCGCTTCACGGTAACCAATTATCTTTTTCCCGTCCTGCTTCAGATTCGGAAGCTCTTTTGACCTCGCCCCGGTGGCAAGAATAATATTTTCTGCTGTATAGGTTTTACGATCTCCTTCAGAATCGGTAACCTCAACACCCTTGTTTCCGGCAAGCCGAGCGTAACCTCTGATATGTGTAATATTGTTTTTTTTAAAAAGAAACTGAATCCCTTTGCTCATTCCATCAGCCACGTTCCGGCTTCTGGCAATGATGGCACTGAAATCAGCCTTTACCTCACCTGAGATTGTAATCCCATATTCCGATGCATGTGTAAGATATTCAAATACCTGTGAACTTTTTAACAGAGATTTTGTGGGAATACAACCCCAGTTAAGACAGATCCCGCCCAGCTCAGCTCTTTCTACAACGGCTACCTTCATTTTTAATTGCGAAGCTCTTATGGCTGCAACGTACCCACCCGGGCCACTACCTATTATTATCAGATCATAATCCATTTATTCCGTACTTTTATTATAAATACTATAGTTTTATTATTTATGTTATTCAACATGTTTCTTAGGTGAGGAGTTCACAGACTTCAATTTTGGAAGTTTCCCTGCCAGCAGACTGATACCTTTCGCCATTACCCATATTATCACCAGAGTAAAGATAATTGTTGCTCCAACAGGGATCCCGGCGAAATATGATATTGCATATCCTGTTGCCGTACCGGCAAACCCTGCAAAAACCGATAGGATAACTATCTTAAAGTATACTTTTGTGAAAAGCATCGCAATATTGGGCGGGATTGTAAGTAATGAGATGACCAGAACCACACCGGCCATCCTGATATTAAGTACAATGGTGAGGGCAATAAGTGATGTTGTTATATATTTAAAAATATCGACATAGGAAGAATAAGTTCTTGCGAACACTTCATCGAAAGAGATATAAAGTATTGTCCTGTAGAATACTCCAAAATAAAGTATAAGTATAACCGACATTATTCCAAGTGCTGTGATATCGGCATTTGTTACAGTAAGGATACTTCCGAACAGGTAACTCATAAGGTTAGGAGAATATCCGGGGGTCAGGTAGATGAAAATTATTCCTGTCGCCATGCCAAAGGCCCATAAGATACCGATTGCTGAATCTTCTCTTATTTTTTGCTTAACTGACAGATATTCAACACCCAACGCTGACATAATACCAAAGACAGCAGCTCCCACAACCGGGTTTATTCCTAAAAAATATCCGATACCAATACCTCCGAATGAGGCATGTGTTATACCACCGCTGAGGAAAACCATCCTCTTTGAAACGATATAAGTACCTGCTAATCCGGCAGTAATACTTGCAAAGATCGCTCCGAGAAGCCCCTTGACTATGAAATCATATTGAAAAAGAGTTGTATCCACTATTCATGATATTTCAGTACTGTATGAGGAATATCTCCATGGGTAACGAGCTGAATCGGACATCCGTAAGCCAGCAGATCTTCGTTTGTGATAGCTCGCGAATCGTGATAATGCAGACTCCTGTTAACGCAGGCAAATGATTTAATATGTGATGATATGGTTCCCACATCGTGAGAAACCATAAGGATTGCCATACGGCTGTTCAGCTCTTTCAGTTTTTCGTAAAAATCACTTTCAAAAGTTGAATCAACAAAATTTCCTGGTTCATCAAGCAGAAGTAATTTGGGATCTCCTATTATAGCCCGCCCAAGAAAAACCCTCTGCATCTGCCCTCCCGACAATTCGTTGATATTTGATCCGGCCATTTCCGTCAAACCCAGTTCATCAATTATCATAACTGCCTTTTTTTTGTCAGCGGAGGTCATTCCTGATAATATTCCCTTTCGGATCATAAGGCCTGAGAGAACAATATCAGTGACCGTAACCGGATAATTAATATCGCCTGTCGACATCTGTGGAAGGTATCCAATGCTTTTGCCATCCAAAAGGTCTGCATTAAAAACAATATTCCCGCTTACCGGTTTAAGCAACCCAAGGATTATTTTAAGAAGGGTTGTTTTCCCTCCTCCATTTGGACCTATTACACCTATAAAATCATTCTCCCCAACACTGAAATTTACATCCTCCAACACTACATTTGTACCGTATGATGCTGATAAAGAATGTATTTCAAATAATAATGCCATCCTTTTATTTTTTTTGGCTTACTGTTAAACTTGCATAAAGGTCATTAATGATATCGGATGTTGTCCTAAGCCAGTCGCCCGACAAAGGATCAACTATTTTCACTTCTGCACCTATCTCATTACCGATTGCTCTGGCATTCTTGGGGTCATATTCGCGCTGAACAAAAATTATCTTCAGGCCATCCTTCCTGGAACGGTCAATAAGCTCTTTAATCCTTGACGGCGGTGGTTCCTTCCCCTCAAATTCAACAGAGATCTCTTCAAGACCGTAATCGCGCGCCAGATATCCCAGATTTGGATGATATATTAAAAAGGATCTGTTCTGAACATCCGAAAAAAGCTGCTGGGCCAGGTTGTCAAGTTCACTGATTTTTATAACCAGATTCTGATAATTGGTTTCATATTTCTGCTTATGGAGCGGATTAAGCTCACATAAAAAATCTTTTACAGATAAAGCCATTATCATTGCGCACTTTGGTGAAACCCAGTAGTGAGGGTCAGCTCCCTCAACATGATCACCTTCATGTTTGCGTTCCGATACCAGAGGTTCAATCTTATCGCCCAGCGATAATCTTTTCATTGTCTTGTTTGTCTCATAGAAACGGTCAAGCCAGGTCATTTCAAAACCAAGATATCCATTACTGATATATGCTGTAGATCGCCTGAGCTGATTTATCTGTTCCGGAAAAGGTTCGTAGATATGAGGATTTGCCCCCGGAGGAACCATAACGTTAATCTTAAAATCATCCCCGGCAATCTCCTCTGCAAAATATTTAAAGGGAGCTATACTCACCGTAATTATTTTTTCTCCGGAGTCAGTAACCTTACATCCGCACGAAAAAAGATATACCATTGCAAGAAGAGGGAAAATATTTCTCATAAAACAATTTTTCATTGCCAGCTACAAATTTAACATATAACAGAACAAATGGTTTATGTGTTGTAAATAAAATAATATAAGTATTTTTGAGAAAGGTTTACAAAAATCCATTTGCTCTGGAATGAAGAATAAAGGAGAGATACTTGCAGAAATATTGACAAAATTTGAAGATTGTTATTTCTTCCTTCACAATACGAAGGAGCCAGATGTTGCAGAAGAGATTATGAATGAAGGATTTGTATTCGAAAGTCAGCTTCCGCATTCTTCTGACCGTGTCAACCCTAATGAACCAATTGAGGTTACATATTTTATGTTCCAGAGAAAAGATTATGGCAGCTTTACCATTATCATTGCCATTCCAAGGAGTACCTATGAGAATTATTCGGCCATTTCCAATAAACAGGATACCGGTATTGAAGAGATCCTGACAATTACCGAACCTTATTATGGCGATAACGACGAACTTATCTATACCATTTCTCCAAAACACATCCTTGGTTACTTTAACATCAAAACCTGTGAATTTTTTCAGAACAGGAACTGGGATCCATTTTTCAATAATGCCAGGGCCAGATCTTCAGGTAAAAAACGATTCAATACTGCCGGTAAATAAAAAAAGAGTCCGGAATAGGTTGCATAGTACATCAATATATTAAAATATGGCCCCGGAAAGATTAAATCTTCCCATTAACTCACCCCTTGCTTCGCTTTGCTCAGCATCCCCCTCTCTGCTTTGCAAAGAGGGAGAGTAACATTTTGTATATCTGTGCATTCCCCCTCTTTGCGGAGCAGAGAGGGGGAAAAGAAGGGGGTGAGTTCATGAAGATTGAGAAGATTAGAGAAATTGATAAACAAAAGAAGTTACATAAGCGTACCGGCATTATTTCTAAATCAATAATAACATAATGAGAATACCTTTTAGATTATTAATTATGACAGTAGCATTCTGCGCTGTCATTCTTCGGCTTCCAGCTCAGGCGCAATACAGCAATTTCAAAACAATGTCGCAGAAAATTGATCTTCTGAGCCACGAATATCCTCTGTTGTGCTCTGTGAAATCACTTGCTAAGACAGCCGGCGGAAAAGAGATCCGGGTTATAACAATAGGGACCGGCGAGAAGGATAACAAACCCGGAATAGCCCTCTTCGGAGGTGTTGAGGGAAATCACCTGCTTGGAACAGAACTGGCTCTCGGATTCGCAGGTTCCCTGCTTCAGGAGTCATATGCCCCTGAGATAAAAAAGCTACTCGGAAAAATAACTTTCTATGTCTTTCCTGATGTCAGTCCTGATGCAACAGAACAGTATTTCGCGGAAATAAAATACGAACGGACCGTAAACGGCCGGTCAACTGATGATGACAGGGATTTTATCTTTGATGAAGACCCGGCTGAAGATCTCAATAAAGATGGTTTCATTACTCTTATTCGAATTAAGGATCCTTCAGGAAAATATACGGAAAGTAAAGAAGATAAAAGGATAATGGTTCCGGCAGATCTTTCGGAAGGAGAAACAGGAAGCTACCTGGTCTATTCTGAAGGTATTGATAATGACCACGATGGGAGTTTCAATGAAGATGGTGCCGGAGGTGTGAATTTCAACCGCAATTTTACTTTCAATTATGAAGAGTTTGGTTTGAACGCAGGGTTGTATCCGGTCTCTGAACCGGAAACAAAAGCTGTTGCCGACTTTCTTTATGCCAGATTCAATATTTATGCTGTTTTTACCTTCGGCCCTCAGGATAACTTAGGAAAACCTATGAAATCTTCCGATCAGCCTGAAAAAGATGACAGGATAACCTCCATCCTGAAAACCGATGAGATAATCAATAAAGTTGTTTCAGATAAATATCATGAAATAACCGTAGTAAATGGAGCGCCTGTAACAGAAACAACTTCCGGAAATTTTATGGAGTGGGCCTATTTTCACTACGGAAGATACAGCTTCGGTACTCCGGCCTGGTGGTTTCCGGTAGAAAAAGGAAAAAACAGCTCTGCTGCATTTCTGAAATATGCAGAAATGAATAAGAAAAATGATGTTTTTATTCCCTGGAGAGAGATAAAGCATCCCGATTTCCCCGGTAAAACAGCTGAAACCGGAGGAATTAAACCATTTGTAATGATAAATCCTCCTGCTGATAGTCTCAGCCTGCTTATTGCCAGAAACTACAAATTCATTACTGAAATTGCAGCCATGCATCCCGAACTCGAATTTCTGGATCTGAAAAGTGAAAATGCAGGAGAAAATATTTTCAGAATCTCCCTGAAACTGCATAACAAAGGGATTTTCGCCACTTGTGCCGGAATAGGAGAAAATAACATATGGACACGCATTATGAGAATAACCGTGGAACCCGCTAATGGTCAGACTATCCTCAGCGGAAAAAAAGTTCAACAGGTTGAAAGACTCGAAGGCAACCAATCGGCTGAATTCAGCTGGCTTATCTCCGGAAAAGGGTCACTGAAAATTACTGCCGGAGCATTGAATACAGGATCGGTATCAGCAGAAGTTGAACTCAGATAATAACTAATTGAAACCTCAGATCATGAATAAAATATTTTCACTCGCTTTCCTTGTCTCTTTTCTGCTTCTCTCAGCAATCCCGGCTATAGCGCAAAATGAAGAGCTCTTTTTCAGAGCAGCCGGCTCTCCGGCTAATCCCAGAGTACAGGCTTCCTGGAATAAGTATTACACATATCAGGGTGTTGTTGACCTTTGTACAAAGCTCTCCAAAGCATATCCCGATCTGGTAACCATTGAATCGGCAGGAAAATCATATCAGGGCCGCGATATAATTGTCCTTACAATTTCGGATAAAAAAGCTCAGAATCCTGACTTTAAACCTGCGCTCTGGATAGACGGGAATATTCATTCAATCGAACTTCAGGGAACTGAAATGGCACTTTATACTGCATGGTATCTTTGCGAGATGTACAACGATAATGCTTTTATCAGACAATTACTAAAGGATAAAACTTTTTATATTTCTCCCACAATAAACCCTGATGCAAGGGAATATTTTACTTCAATCGGCGTGCCTCCGAGATCAGGACTTGTTCCAAGAGACAATGACCGCGATGGATTGCTGGATGAAGATGGATACGATGACCTTAACAACGATAAGGAAATCAGTCAGATGAGAAGGAAAAATCCTGATGGGAAATTTAAATCCGACCCAAAGGACCCGCGCCGGATGATGCGTGTCCCTGCAGGAGAAAAAGGAGAATATGAACTCCTTGGAGCCGAAGGCATTGACAACGATGGCGACGGACTTATCAATGAGGATGGTCCCGGCGGGTACGATGGAAACCGTGACTGGGGTTTCAACTGGGAACCAAACTACATTCAGGGAGGGGCGGATAAGTATCCATTCTCATTCCCGGAAAATCAGGCAGTACGCGATTTTACTCTTAAACACCGGAATATTACCGGCGCACAATCTTTCCACAACAACGGAGGAATGATCCTCAGAGGCCCCTCAATAAAAAACGGAGGTGCAGAAACCTACAGCAATGAAGACGATGCCGTAATAAATACTATTGGAAAAAAGGGGGAAATTATGATTCCCGGATATAAGCTTCTCACAATATGGAAAGACCTGTACCCGGTTTATGGTGGTGAGGTCGACTGGTGGTATGGAGCAATGGGATGTTTTGTTTACAGCAATGAGCTCTGGAACAGCTATCTCATGTTCTACGATTCCACAAACAACGACGCCTATGAATTTGACCGGCTGCTGCTTTTCGAAGATGCATTCATTCCTTGGCAAAAGGTTAATCATCCTGTGTATGGCGAAATAGAAGTTGGCGGATTCAGTAAAAACTTCGGGAGGCTCCACCCCGGCTTCCTTCTTGAAACTGATGCTCACCGTAATGCAGCTTTCTGCATTTACAACTCTTTCCAGTCTCCAAAACTGGAAATTACCGGTATTGAGGTGAAAAAACTTCCGGGGGGACTGAAGGAGGTAACCGCCACCGTTGAAAACAAAAGAATGCTTCCGACCCATTCAGCCAGCAATATCAAATTTAAAATTGACCCGCCTGATTATGTTTACCTTGATGGAGGAACGGTAATTGCCGGGATGGTTGTTCTCGATAAAGACATGAAAATAAATCAGGAACAGAAGAAAAACCCTCAAAGGATGGAAATCAACAATATTGCAGGATACCAGAGGATTGACCTGAAATGGATAGTAAAAGAGGGGAGCAAATTCACGGTTAGGGTAGAAAGCATGAAAGGAGGCAGAACCACTGCCGCAGCGGAATAAAAAAAAGGAGACCGGCAAAATGTGTCAGTCCCCTTTTAACCCGGAATGGAAACTAATAAATCTGAAGTGATATCTTAAAAAAACCTGTTGCTTTTTTTGATTCGATCTGAAACTGCCATTCGCCCGACTTATCCTGATTCTCGGTCTCAGAGATGGAGAATGACTTTCTCCAGTTGAGATTTCCAAATTCATCTATTACGATATCAGAATAGATTTTACCGTTTGGCATTACAATCTTTATCCTGATTTCACCGGCCTTACTGTCGCCCATAACTGACATTACAACAGTATTGGCTGTCTTTTCAACATCAAAAGAATAATTTCGCGAGAATGTGTTTTCTTTTATCGCTCTGGAAAATTCCCAGGTGGTCTTTTCAGAATCACCACCTGATGAATGGCCAAATACAGGATCAACCCCCGAGGATATAATAAAAGGTTCATGAAACGGAAAATTCCTGTCACCTCTTGGGGTGCGAAAGCTGAAGCTTTCTTCAGGCCTGCCTGAAGTTTCAACTTCAACCCTGATATTCTGAAGAGCCTCATCAAGTTCATCTTTTTCTTTGAGAATAAGAACTCTCTCTTCCTGTGTGCGTTTTTTCTGGCTGGCCATCTCTCTCTTTTGTTGTTCAATAGCCTGAAGGATCTTAACCTCTTTTTCCTGCTCTTCTTTTGTCTTCTCCTGAGCTGCTGTCTGCTGAAAAGAGAAAGCTGCCGCGACAAATAAACCTGTTAATAGAAATAAACTGAATTTTTTCATGATTGCCTTTCTTTAAGTATTATGATGTAAAGGTAGGCTACTTTTTGCGGTTGCTTTGTTAACACCCGGTTAACGCAGGGTTAATGTTTTGATAACTGCCGTTAAGTAACAAAAATTGAATACTTTTGAAGAAGCAAAACAGAACAAATGAAAAAAAGAAATACTGTTCAGCTTCTTGGTATTATTTCAATAATAATTCTGGTTTCGGTCCAGGTTTTTATTATCAGAGGCATCTGGAAACAGAAAGACGAGATGTTCGGGCTCAGGTACACCATGCGTTCGCAGGAGGCCATCAGTTTCATTAACAGAAGAATGCCTACAGACGGCTTTGACACTGTAAGGCTGCTCTTGAAAGACTACTCCGAAAAGGTGAATAGCGAGATACATGCAATTAAAGACTCTAATGAACTTGAAGCCAGGAAAAAGGAGATCCTGGATTATTTCACAGGGGTTGTAAATAAGGAACAGGATTTCTCAGGAATGCTTTCAGCCTATTTTGAAAGGAGAGGGTTTGAAAAAAACTTCAACTATTCGATAGTTATCAACAACCTGGAGATGATAGGGAATGACACCATTGATGTTTACCAGAGTAAAGAATTTTCGAACCGCCAGTCAACCATGCGTAGTGGAAGAACTTCTGCCTCAGAGATTTCCAGATCGAAGATACTGGTCAACTGGTTCAGAATGGAGGATAATAACTACAGGTTCTTTTTTGAATACTTTATTGATTTCTCCGATAAACAGAAACTGATTTTAAAGGAGACCTCAGTCTCACTTCTGATGAGTATCTTCAGTATTATGGTGGTGGTTATTCTGTTTATGATAACCTACAGGAACCTTATGGAAGAGAAAAGATTATCAAATCTTAAAACTGACTTCATTAATAATATGACTCACGAGTTAAAAACACCGTTGTCGACCATAACAGTTGCAGGAAAGACTCTTGAGATGGTACAGATTCGTACCAACGAAGAAAAAATACTCGAAACGGCAAAATTAATAGGCAAGCAGAGTATTCATCTGAATCAGCTTATTAATATGATACTTGAGATAAGTATGTGGGAGAGAACTCAATTCCAGCTTGATAAAAAAACTATTGAAATTGAGGAGTTCATGCACGATATCGTGGAAAGTTTTAAATCGGGTGGAGGCAATGGTGCTTCAATAAACCAGAAATACAATCTCAGCGGAGAAAAGATTGATATTGATGTTGTTTATTTTACTGCAATGATCAACAACCTGCTCTCCAATGCAGTGAAATATTCTGATAAAGAACCTGTTATTGATATTGAAGGATTCACTTCAGATAATAGCCTATGTATAAAGGTGGCAGATAACGGTATAGGCATAAACAGAAGCGACCAGAAACATATTTTTGATAAGTTTTACAGGGCATCAACAGGAAATATCCATAAATTCAAGGGATTAGGGCTTGGTCTCTATTATGTTAAAAGAATTGCTGAAGCCCACGGAGGAGATGTCTCTGTCAGCAGTAAACCGGCAAAAGGAAGTACCTTTACAATTACAATACCATACAAACTAAAATAGAATCAGGATGAAAGTTTTAATTGCGGAAGACGACAGAGATTTTGGAAATATACTATCACAATATGTAACAATAAGTGGCTTTGATGTGAGGCTTGGCCGTGATGGATTGGAGGCCTGGGAACTTTTTAAAAGTGACAAGCCTGATATTTGCGTTCTGGATGTAATGATGCCTGAAATGGACGGTTTCACTCTTGCTGAAAAGATGAAAGAGACTTCTCCCGAGGTACCGATCATATTTCTTACTGCAAAAAGCCTGAAGGAAGATATTGTCAGGGGACTGAAGATCGGTGCTGATGATTATATAACAAAACCGTTCGACCCCGAAGTGCTTATTCTTCGTATCAACAATATCCTGAAACGGGTCTACTCCTCTTCAAATGATGAATTTAAGATATCAGAGACTGTACTTAAATATAATAGCCTTGAGCTTATTTGCGGAAAAGAAAAGGAAAAACTTACCCTGAAAGAGGCTCAACTGTTAAAGTATTTCATAATCAATAAAAACAAGGTTCTTGCAAGAGAAGATATACTCACTGAGATCTGGGGTGAGGATGACTATTTTCTTGGCAGAAGCATGGATGTATTTATCAGTCGCTTAAGAAAATATGTGTCTGAGGATAAAAATATTGATATCCGTACCGTCCGTGGCACAGGTTTTATACTTGAAGAACTTAATAAGGCAGATTAATCCCAGATTATTTCTTTACCGCGAGTAGCTCTTTTACCTTATTATACAGATCTTCTCCTCTCAGGTTTCTTCCGATGATTGTTCCCGATTCATCAAGAAGAAAGTTGGCAGGTATAGAATTCACTGCGTATGTCTTTGCAGCTGCATTTCCCCAGTAATTAAGATCAGAAACATGAGTCCATGAAAGCTTGTCATCGGCAATTGCTTTAACCCAGTCTTCTTTTTTCTGATCAAGGGAAACAGCGAATACATCAAATCCCTCTTTATGAAATTCGGTATACACCTTAACAACATTAGGGTTTTCCTGACGGCAGGGACCGCACCAGGCTGCCCAGAAGTCTATTAACAGAAGTTTTGAGCCAATTTTTGATGAAAGAGCAACAGGATTCCCTTCCGGATCGCTCATAGTAAAATCGGGTGCTTTCTGACCTACTGCCACCGCTTTCATAACTGATACACGCTCAATAAGTCCCAATATCTGAGGAGTTTCTGCAATTGCAGTATCAAGTTTGGCTATCATCGCTTCGATCTCGCCGGCTTCCATCTCATAACTGAGGCTTCCCAGAATTGAGGGGGTAACATAAGAAGCAGGATTGTTTATAACGAAATTTCTCTGGAGGCTCGTCATCTCTTTTTGAATTGAATCGGCCTGTTTTTCAAGTTCTGCGACCCTGGCACTATTTCCGGCCTGGCTTGCAGCCTGATATTCAATATAAGTTTTCGAATACTTATCGCTAAGTGGCTTGTTTGAATCGATGAATAACTTGTATTCATCCTGCGTTTTCGATCCGGTTATAACGGCTTTAATGAGTGAATCCAGACTTCCTGTTATATTTATCTTTGAGTTTTCAAGATAGAAAGAGGTCCTTTTCCTGGTATTCCCGGCAACCAGCTGAATTAGTTGCGGATAGGCAACCGGACCACCTTTCATTGTAAAGTAGCCTTTTTTAGAAACGGCCGAATCAAGGGTAATGGTCTTACCTGCATCTCTTTTCTGAAGATAAAAAATTATGCTGTCTGAACCGCTGATCTTTCCTTTCACAACAAAACCCGGACCTGAAGAACAGGCTGTAACCATTGCAGCAATAAAAAGCAGAATAACGATCTTTTTCATATCTGGAAGTTTTGAATTTGTAACTGTTTAAAATTGATTTGATTCGCGCAAAGATAAAAAATATTGTTCAGGCGCTTCACCTTTTAAAATATTTGTCAAGCAAATTTGCAGCTGCCTGATAGGAGGTTATCTTTCCTTCGTACAGCTGTCGTTCAGTTTCCATCCTCATAAGCTGAACATCTTTATGATTATAAAATGCATTATTAAGATATTCAAGTATAGTGCTGTTCATTCTTATGACTTCCTGCTGTTTTCTTCTTTCCTCAAAATAGCCTGATTTCATGGTAAATGCAAAATAGTCCAGAATGATCTTCCTGAGTTCTGCTATTCCCTTGTTTTGCAATGCTGAACAGGTAAGAACCTGAGGTTTCCATCCGGATGATTTTGACGGAAACAGGTTAAGTGCATTCTGATATAAAAGTCTTGCTCCGTCAGCGGCCAGACTGTTTGAACCATCAGCTTTGGTAATGGCGATAATATCTGCCATCTCGGTTATTCCCCTTTTTATTCCCTGAAGTTCATCACCTGCTCCTGCCAGCATGAGAAGGAGAAAAAAATCAACCATTGAATGAACAGCTGTCTCCGACTGCCCCACCCCTACTGTTTCCACCAGAATTGTATCAAAACCTGCTGCTTCACATAGAATTATGGTCTCTCTGGTTTTTCTGGCTACACCACCAAGGGCACCTGCGGCCGGAGATGGTCTGATAAATGCCGACGGATGAACACTAAGCTGTTCCATCCTTGTCTTGTCTCCCAGAATACTTCCCTTAGACTGCTCACTGCTGGGGTCCACAGTTAAAACAGCCAGTTTTCTTCCCTCAGCGGCAATATGCAGACCAAATGTTTCAATGAAAGTGCTTTTCCCTGCACCCGGAACACCGGTAATGCCAATTCTTACCGACTTTGAACTATAAGGAAGACATTTCGTGATAATAGCCTGTGCCTTTTCATAATGATCAGGTAATGAGCTTTCAATTAATGTGATAGCCTGACTAAGGATAGTGATGTTTCCTGAAAGAATACCATCAGCATATTCATCTGCGGAATATTTTTTTCGCTGAATTCTTCCTGCTTTTGTCAGAACATCAGGATTAATATTTGCAGGCTGCGGAACCCCGTCCTGTACCCTGAGTGAACTCTTATATGTTTTCTCTTTATCCATTAATCGGACTGCTTACTGCAAAAATAACAAAAGGGTGTAAGATAAAATACCAAACACCCTTTTAATCAGAAATAATATTTCTCAGACTATAAATACCTATTTTGGGGCCGGAGGTTGTTCTACTTCAGCATTCAGCATAAGAACAACTTCAGAATTTTTAGGGTCATTAGTGTAAACATAGATGGCTTTTGTAACTTTTCCGTTATATCCGCCCGAATTGAATGTCGCTTTTATTGAACTTGATTGTCCTGCTTTTATTCCAACACCCTGAGTTCCTGCCTGAACAACAGTACATCCGCAGGTTGGTCTGATATATCTTATCAACAGGTCGCTTTTCCCTTCATTGGTAAATTTAAACTCAACTTCATTTTGTGTTGAACCTTTGATCTTGCCTAATTCATAAGTTGTTAAAGCAGGTTTGAATACCGGAGCCTTTTCCATATCAGCTTTTGAAAGTAACGAGAAGTCTTCAACAAGATTAGCCGAAACATAGTAATATACATTCTCCTTAGCGACACCGTTAAGAACTACCTTCACCATATCGTTAACATTCCCATAGCCCTGGTTTTTTGTAGCATCGTAGGTACCTTCGATAAGCCCTTGCTGACCCGGTTTAAGGGTTTCAGGACTGCACTTAATTGTAAGATGTGGAGGCAAAACATCAAATCCGACCTTTACCGGTTTGGTTCCGGTATTTACCACCTTCATAACCCTGATCTTCTTCTCAGTCTTTTTCACGTTGGTAAAAGCAAGATGATTACTCTCAAACCTGATGGAATCAATAGGAAATGTAAACAGCTCTTCAACTGTTTTATCGCGGGGGGCCACCTCTCCTTTTATTGTAAGCACAACAACTTCGGGAGTTGAGTTGGTATAGACCGTGAGTGTCTTATTAAACTGCCCCGGTCTGTCTTTTGGGTCATAAATGGCAGTAACCTTGCCGGTTCCGCCCCTCGGAATTGGCTGTCTCGTCCATTCCGGAGTTGTACAACCGCATGAGGCAACTACATTTTGGATTACAAGCGCATTTGCACCTGTGTTGGTTACCATAAAATCGAAGGTCTGCCTTCCAGCTTCTTCTTTGAAAGATCCAAAATCGTGCTCATTAACAGAAAGCTTCATTGTTGTTTTTGCCAGCTGTGAATTGGCTGCTACTCCAAAGCAGAGGAGTGATACTAATAATAATAATTTTTTCATCTTAAATAAAAATTTAAATACTCTGAAGAATTAATTTTTTTCAAATTTATAACATTGTAAAAACAACTTTTATTCCGTCATAACTGTTCAGGATATAATACCCGTTTAATCCCCGCAAAAACCAGACCACAAAATAGAACTCTGTAAAGTCATGCAAAAATAATAAAGTTTAAGTTTTATATATACATTAAAACAGATAATCATTAGTTTTGTTGCCTGACCCGGACCCTTTGGAACAGTATTTGTTGATATAAAACCCGGTTTATCCCATTAGGACTTTGGAAAAGAGAGATATTAAAAAACTGATTTTTACCATTATTGCCTTTGCGTTTTTCATGAATGCAAGTGGTCAGTTTTATAATGGCCATCAGATGTCATTTGGAAAAAACAAGGTCCAGTACTTCGACTACTACTGGTCGTATTACCGCTTTGACGACTTCGACTGTTACTTTAATGAAAACGGACGCGATCTGGCCCAATTTACTGCCGAATACGCAATGAAGAAGCTTAAAGAAATTGAGGACTATTTCGATTATACCCTCGAGAAAAGGCTGATCTTCATCATTTTTAATAAAAATGCCGAGTATAAGCAATCAAACATAGGACTTGTAACCTTTGATGAAGACAGCTATAATACAGGTGGGTTCAGCCGGATTATTAAAAACAAGGTGATGCTTTATTACGAAGGCGACCATGTGGCATTTCAGCGACAGATAGCAGCTGCAATTACTGAAGTGATAATCAATGAGATGTTATATAATGCCGATGTAAAAGACAGGGTTTCAAGCTCTTCAAACATATACATACCCGACTGGTATCTTAAAGGGCTGATAAATTATGTGGCATTCGGTTGGGACTATGAGGCAGAAAACAGGGTTAAGGATGGCCTCCGATCCGGCAAATTTAAAAATATTAATCACCTTGAATATAAAGATGCAATTGATGCAGGCCAGTCTTTCTGGCGATATATAGGAAAAGAATATGGTGATGCACTGATCCCGAATATAATATACTTGACAAAGGTTTATAAAAACACCGACGATGGTTTCCTCTACGTCATGGGGCAAAACCTCAAGGAAGTGCTGAAAGAGTGGAAAAAGTATTATACTGCCGAGTATTCTGAAGACAAAGAGCTTCCTGCCGATGACAGCAAAATTATAAAGAAATCAAGAAAGGAACAGATCTATCAGCAGGTTAAAATAAGTCCCGGGGGTGACTACATTGCCTATGTAACCAACGACTGGGGCAGAAAAAGGATCTGGCTTTACGATCAGGCAACCGGGAAACAGAAAATAATTTTCAAGGCAGAACCACGCTTTGAACAGGTAACAGATAATACTTATCCGGTAATAGCCTGGCACCCTAACGGCAAGATTCTCACATTCATAAGTGATGAAAAAGCTGATCTGGTATTGTATTTTTACAGAATAAATGAAAAGCTGACTGAAAAAAGGAATCTCCTCTATTTTGATAAGGTCCTCGACTTTTCCTATTCCCCGGAAGGATCACGTCTTGTTTTTTCCGCTGTAAAAGATGGGATAACTGATGTTTACATTCACACTATCGCCTCCGGAACAAACGAGCAGATAACCCGGGATATCTTTGACGATCTGAATCCTTCATTTCTAAAAGATTCCCCCGGGGAGATCATTTTTTCATCAAACCGGATGTCAGATACACTTACAAATACTGCCAGCCCGTTCGAAAAATTATCACACACATTCGATCTTTTTACTTACAACATTGAGAAAAAGAACAATATTCTGGTCCGTCTCGCTGAAGGCAAGTATACTGACCGATTCCAGGGGACAGGAATTGCAAGGAACAAATTTGCTTATATCGGCGATCAGAATGGGATCATGAACAGATATATCGCAAATTTCGACAGCTCAATAAGCTTTATTGATACCACAACCCATTTTCGCTATTTTATTAATTCCCGGGCTGTCTCCAATTATGACAGAAACATTCTGAACCAATCGGTTGTAACCGGTACTGACTCTTACGGAGAAGTTCTTTTCAGCAAAAGGAAATATATTTTGAGAAAAGGGCTGCTTAGCGAATCATCGCCTGTCACCGGCACAGATATGCTGACTACCACATTCCGGAAAGAGAAGACTAAATTTTATACCAAAACTGACAGCATTGAACAGATAAGGCAATGGATTATTGCTGAAGACAAGAGAAGGAGAGACACTCTTACAAAACCCATTTATGAGTATTACAGTAAGAAAGAGCCTATCGACATTAATCATTACATCTTTGAGAAGGAGAAGCAAAACTATTACGACCAGCTCTGGCGAAAAAAATATATGGATATTGACCTTGATACCGGGGAACTCAAACTTCCCCTCATCAGGATCTATGAAACATCCTTCTATAACAATTATATAGCAAACCAGGTTGATTTCAGTTTTCTTAATAATTCTTACCAGGTCTATAGCGGAGGTGCGCCATATTTCAATCCGGGGGTTAATGTACTTACACGTTTCGGGACTCTTGATCTTTTTGAGAACTACAGGATTACCGGAGGATTCCGGTTCTCAGGCAATTTCGACAGCAACGAATATCTGATAAGTATCGAGAATCTTAAAGGAACTTTCGACAAGCAGCTCATCCTGCACAGACAGGCATTTTTCAGCTCCGACGATTCCAGTCTTTTTAAAACATTTTCGCACAATGTGTATCTCTCTTATGCCAAACCACTAACTCCTGTCCTGGCACTTAAAGGTACCCTCTCCTACAGAAACGACCGGCATATCTTTCTTGCTACCGATATTGCTTCCCTCAACTATAAAAGCGTTTCGCAGCACTGGGCCAGCCTGAAAGGGGAAGTGATCTATGATAATACCCGCAAAAGGAGTATTAATATCTACTTTGGCACCAGGTTTAAGGTCTTCGGGGAATACTATAAAGAACTGACTTATAAAAAGTCAGATATGATTGTGCTTGGTGTTGATTTTAGAAAATATGTGCGCATTCACAGAGAACTGATCTGGGCAAACCGGTTTGCAGCCAGTACTTCATTCGGACCAACAAAACTGATTTATTATCTCGGCGGAGTTGATAACTGGATGGGGTATCTTTTCAATAAATACCCTATGTTCGACAACTCAATTCCGGTTACGCCAAATGTGAACTACGGTTTTCAGGCTCTTGCAACAAATATGAGGGGCTTTACACAAAACGTAAGAAACGGTAATAGTTTTGCTCTTATTAACAGCGAATTAAGATGGCCGGTAGTCAGATATTTTGCAGGGCACCCTCTCCGTTCAAATTTCCTCAACAGTTTGCAGGTTGTCGGATTCGGTGATCTGGGTACCGCATGGTCCGGAAGTTCTCCCTGGTCGGGCAATAATGGTTACGATACCGACAAAATTACAAGCGGACCTGTTTCTGTTAATCTGGATGCAAACAGGAATCCGATCGTGACAGGATTAGGCGCAGGTATGAGAGCACAGGTATTTGGCTATTTCGTAAGGGCTGACTGGGCCTGGGGAATAGAAAACGGTTATCTGCTCCCTAAAATTTTCTACCTTTCATTCAGCCTCGACTTTTAACATCTCATCTAATTATCATCAATAATGCCGGGCATTAAAGAGACAATCTTAAGAAAATCATCTGACCTTAAAGAGGAAGTAATAAAACTCCGCAGACATTTTCACAAATATCCTGAATTATCCTACAATGAGACTGAAACGGCCTTATTCATTATTAAATGGATGAATGAAAATGGCATTGAGATCAGGTCAGGAATTGCAGGTACGGGAATCATCGGTACCATAATGGGAAATGGCCCCGGAAGCAATGTCATCGCCATAAGGGCTGAGATGGATGCCCTGCCGGTTACTGAGAGAAATAATACAGATTATGCCAGTCTCTTCCCCGGAAAGATGCATGCCTGCGGCCACGATGCCCACATGGCAATGCTTCTGGGAACTGCAACACTTCTTAACAGTATCCGCGATCAGTTTGGAGGAACGGTCCTTCTGATTTTTCAGCCGGGAGAAGAGAAGTCGCCGGGAGGGGCTAAACTGATGATTGAAACAGGTGAACTTAATAATCCAAAACCAGACATTTTCATTGCACAACATATACTTCCGGAACTGGAAACAGGAAAAGTCGGATATAAATCAGGCAGGTATATGGCCTCCTGCGATGAAATATATATCACAGTTTCCGGAAAAGGAGGTCATGCCGCATTACCCGGACTGACAACCGATCAGATTTATATTGCTTCAAATCTGGTGGTAAGGCTGAAAGACCGGATGGCAATAAGTCAGATGACCCGAAATATACCAACTGTCCTGGGAATTGGCAGAATATCGGGAGAAGGGGCTACAAATGTTATTCCTGAAAAGGTGGAGATAGCAGGCACTTTCAGGACATTTGATGATACCTGGAGAGCTGAAGGGATTGGTCTGATAAAGGCAATTGCTGCAGAAACAGCCAGCGAATTCGGAGTGAAAATTGAGGTTATCATTGCTGAAGGATATCCTGTTCTGGTTAATGATGAAAATCTTACCGCTAAGGCTATGAAGTTCAGTGAAGAGCTTCTCGGAAAAGATAATATTGAGACCTTCGATATAAGAATGAGCTCCGACGACTTTTCTTTTTATAAAGCTCTGGCACCTTCACTCTATTTCAGAATTGGCATCAAAAGAAAAGGGGATGAGATGAGAAAGCTGCATACAGCTGATTTCGGAATTGACGAAGAGGGTCTTGAAACAGGAGTTTCAAATCTGAGCTGGCTCGTTTATAACTTTTTGTCAGATAAAAACATTTCCGCAAAGAAATAATAAACCATAATGGATCAGGTCAGTTGCATCTGCAATTACCTGGTTTTATAACCCAATGAGATCCCCCGCTGGCGCTTCAGGATGAAATTATTTTTGTGCCACACTCAGCCGGTGGCGTCACGAGTCCCCTTACAAATTTGCATGCCAGGGTATTATGACAATTACCTGTTAAACGCCGGGGAT
>CAIJYD010000091.1 GCA_903824785.1 uncultured Bacteroidota bacterium | reverse complement strand
GAAGGTACCTTCCTTTATTCAATGCAGCTAACAACAAACAACAAGAATCTTTTTATCTTTATCGAGTGATATATTATTTAACTGAAATGGTGGTATATAATTGAATTGAAATTTACATTGAACCTGTCTAGGCAGTGCTCCTCATGGCACCGTTAGTGTTAGGAAGTCGTAGCAGGCTAATTTTTGTTTTGTCTATTCATTACCTGAAAAGTTTTAAGTAATCTTCAAAGACATACATACGTCCTCTTTGTCCACCTGTAACTTCTTTTAGTATTTCCATCTTCTCCATTGTCTCAATTAGTTTGTAGGACGAGGGCATTGAAAGTCCGGATACCTTACTCACTTTTTCGGCATTGATCACAGGCTTTTGATATAAATAGTTTGTAATTTTTTGAGCATTCGCTGCCCTGCTTCCAATACTATGAATTTTAATATCATTTTGTTTTTGCAGTTGTAAAATATCATCGAATGTGGAAATTCCTTTTTTTGCTGTTTCAATGATTCCGACTAAAAAAAACTTGAACCATTGATTTATGTCGTTTTTTTCTCTAACGTTCATTAAGTTTTCGTAATATAATTTTCTGTGATTTTCCATGAAATCAGACAGATACAAAATTGGTTTTTTCAAAATACCTTCATTAACAAGGTAAAGAGGAATCAGCAAACGACCAACTCTTCCATTTCCGTCGAGAAACGGGTGGACTGTCTCAAATTGATAATGAACTAATGCTATTTTTAATAATTCAGGAAAATATATCTCTTCATTATGGATGAATTTTTCAATGTCACTCACTAGTTCTGGAACTGAGGTATGAACAGGAGGGATAAAAAGTGCGTCATTAATCGTAGCCCCGCCAATCCAATTTTGACTCTTTCTAAATTCTCCTGGTTGTTTTTTTTCTCCACGAACACCCTGCAAGAGTACTTTATGAGTTTCACGAATCAGTCTCGACGAAAAGGGTAGTTTTTCTAATTCAATGATCGCAGACTCCATTGCTTTTATGTAATTTTGTACCTCTACCCAATCGTCACGTTTGTCAAGTGGGATATCTTCCTTATCAAGAATGGCCTCATCCACTTTAGTTTGCACTCCTTCAATCTTGCTGCTTTGAGTTGCTTCTTTAAGGACATGCATACTTATAAACAACTCTATGTTTGGGATGTAATTTGAATACATGTCCAATCGGCCCAACTCTCTATCTGCCTGACTGAGTAGCTTTAAGACTTCCATGCTATCTAACTCCCATTGTCTATTAATCAACGAAGGCTGAAAGCTCTTGTAGGAACCTTGACTTATATAATTACCCGCTTTAAAGTGTTTCATAATTCCGTATATCTTAAGCAAAGATATACTTTATTTAAGATAAATGTCAATATCTTAAATAAGGACGCGCGTTATTTAATTATTTCAATATCCCCACCGGCCTCATCTGGAATTTGGGAGCTCTTTATTCTGTTCAGCAAAAAGCTATATTGTCGGTCTATATCGGAGGGCTTACTGCCTCGTCGATGTTAGGATTCTTTTTCCAACACCCCAGGATTTACCAATTGAACATCCGGGCTTCCTTTATTTCCCTGTTATTTCAATATTTTTTTGAAGTATTCGTAGTCATAATTATCGGATCTGGATGCAAGATGTTTTGAAAGTGATAAATTCTTGTCAGCTATCCAGTCGATAAGTATTCTAAGCAGTATAAAATCTGCCCTGTCAGCCGCATCCTTCATTTGTAAAATAAGTTCATCCGGCAGTTTTGAAATGTCCTTCTCAACAATTCCATCATTACTCAGATATCCGGAAAGGGCATCAGGGGTTGTTTCTTCTTCGTAGATATACTTAATGCCAAGAACATTGCCGATGGTTTCAAACAGCTCATTTTCTCGGAAGGGTTTTCGAATATAGCCCTGTATTTCAAGTGCAAAGGCTTCTTTTTTCTCGTCTTCAAATGTTCCGGCAGTAACCGCTATTACTGGTGTCTGTTTCCCTTTTTCCGTTGATCTGATTTGGCGGGTCGCCTCGTAGCCATCCATTCCCGGCATGCGAATGTCCATCAGGATCAGGTGAGGTTCCCACTGCTCAAACTTCGCGATAGCATCGGTTCCGTCAACCGCTTCGTTGGTTTCGAATCCGGCCAGCCTGAGAAAATTTGTCAGGAGCTGTCTGTTCATTTCTTTATCATCGACTACCAGCACACGATAAGCCTTCTGAGGATTTTCAATGCCAGTTATCCGCTTTGTAATGGCAGCTTCGTGAACTTCAAACTCTCCCTCCCTGATTTCCACTTTTGCCGTAAACACTGAACCTTTTCCCTCTTCGCTTGCAACAGTTATATCTCCACCCATTAACCGGGCTAGTTCGCGACTCAGGGCAAGCCCCAGCCCAGTACCATCGCTGTTTTTGATTCCCGAAGAGGTTTGTTCGAACTGTTTAAAAAGTTTCCCCATCTCATTTTCAGCTATTCCCACTCCTGAATCCTCAATTTCAACTATAAGGAGCTTTGTCTCCTCTTTTATTTCATCGACACGGCAACGCACACTTATGTCTCCCTCGCTTGAGAATTTTACGGCATTCCCGATCAGGTTAATCAGGATCTGCCGTAATTTCTTTTCGTCTGTTACAATATACCGCGGCAGGTCGTTGGCCGTTTCAATAATAAACTGAAGCTGTTTGGACTTAACCCGTTCCCTGAATAACATCTGTATCTCTTTCAAAAGGGCATGTATATCAAAATTGGCCGGCATTAACACAGATCGGCCTGCTTCTATTTTTGACAACTCGAGAATATCGTTGATGAGCTGCAGCAAATGCTCTCCGGCGCGATAGATGGAATCGCTATATTCCTGTTGAGGAACAGTCAATAATTTTTCCCGGTTCAGCAGTTGCGAAAAGCCAATGATCGCGTTGAGGGGGGTTCTGATCTCATGAGAGATGTTGGCAAGGAAAGTACTCTTTGACTTGTTGGCGGTCTCAGCATCTCCTTTTGCTTTTAAGAGAGCCTCTTCCGATTTTTTTTGCTCAGTGATGTCCCAGTTGGTGCCCAGCAAGCGAAGTGTCTTTTCTGAATCGTCGGGCTGAAGGGTGGCAAGCGCTCTTATGTTATGAATGGATCCATCGCGCCAGATAATCCGAAATTCTGTATCAAATTCCTTCTCACCGTTTATTGCCTTAAGGATTTCATCATCGTTTTTCGCCCGATCGTCAGGGTGAACCATTGTCTGCATGGCTTCCAACGCACTTTTGAAAACATCCGGAGTGATTCCGTAAAGCCGGAACATCTGCTCATCCCACAAAAGAGTATTGCTGGCAATGTCATAATCCCATATACCAACTCCACCTGCTTTAGTAGCAAAAACCAGACGGGCAGCACTTTTAACCATAGCCCTTTTTTGAATGATTGTTGTAAGTTTTGCCTTCCATAGCGTGAAGGACAATAAAAGTCCGAGCCCTAATATTGTAAAACCATTTACCTGATTTGAAATAATTATATCCTGATTTAATTGTACTATGGAGATGGCAAAATAAAAAAAGATGAATGAAACCATAAAAAACAATAAAGCATGTAATGGGCGTATTAAAAGAATCAACCCGGCAACAAGGGTTGTAAGTAAATACGGGGTTATTGCCGAGGTTACCATCTGGTCAACAGAAGCCACAACAGCGCCAATAATGAGTACAAAAAACATAATTATATTGGTGCATATTAACCCCATTTTATTGTTTTTCCCGGTTCGGTACGAAAAGAAATAGAGAAGACTGGCAACAACCGAAAAAGTTAATACAATCACAGAATGGCATATAATGATTGCAAAACTCCACCGGTATTCAATGCCTGTTGAACTATCAAGCTTAAGCCAGAATAGTATAATATGCATCAGGCTTAAAGGGATTACAGCAAACGAAATATAGAACATTCGGCGAACATTCTCCTGCCCGATATCATGATTTGCAATCTCTTTTTCTAATGGTGTAAGTTTGAAATAATCAATAATTTGTTTGAATATCTTCATATAAATTATTCTTTAAGTTTGGATGCAGTTTCGCTTTTCGGATTCCAAAAGGGAGGCAGGTTGAAGAGATGTAGGGCAAGTTCAGTATTAAGTTTATTTATATCATTTTCAGAGAAAAATTTCGTTTAAAGTTACTTAATCCTTTTTACTAATCGCTAAAGTTTAAGGCAATGTCCATGCCAAACCTTATAAAAGACTTAATTTCTATACATTAGCATATTTAATGAGTTTACGCTCAGGGGAAATAATCTTCGGGATTCCGATAATGAATAAACGTTTTTTAAATATGCGTTAAGAAAGTGCTGAACCATGAAAGAGAGTTTAATGCTACGTTGCAAAAGCCAGACATATTAACCACATCTCACCTTTGGCCATGTCAATATTGAAATATATTAATTGATAATCAATTAGCTCCGGCTACAAGTAGTCAGGTAAAATGGCTTTTGCATATTGTGGCTCACAGAATAAATCGGGGTTTCTACTTATCAAAAAAGGCACTTCATTGATTGCATTTTTTTAAAGAGGTTACTCAACCTATCTTTAATTCATATTATTGATCATCTGGGTGTTTGGATGGGAAGAGTTTCTTTACTTAATTAAAAAATCATGAAAAATTTAAATGTTAGTTTAAACCAAAGAGTGTTTTCATTGAGAAGTGGTATCTTAATTTCATTAATGACTGTTGTCGGATTTGCAAGTTGCACAAAAGCTGAGACCCTGCCTGTTCTGGATCTGGCTGCTCAAATTAGTGCTTTACCATTAGAACCATTAAATGACAATGAATTACATTACTTGCAATTAATGCGGGAAGAGGAGAAGTTAGCTTATGATGTATATGCAACTTTGTATGGCAAGTGGGGAGTTAACGTTTTTTTGAATATTTCTTCAAGCGAGCAATCACATACTGGTTCAGTTCTGGCATTACTCAATAAGTATAACTTGCAGGACCCTGTGAATAATAATCCTGTAGGCATATTTACTGATCTTCACTTACAGCAATTATACACTGAATTAGTGACACAAGGTAGCAAAACGATTCTTGATGCTTACATTATTGGTGCCACTATTGAGGACT
This sequence comes from uncultured Bacteroidota bacterium, assembly GCA_903824785.1. GTDB lineage: Bacteria > Bacteroidota > Bacteroidia > Bacteroidales > VadinHA17 > LD21. The sequence goes on along the minus strand of CAIJYD010000091.1, from coordinate 70,749 downwards.
TAGACATTTTTGATTTGAAAAATGCTATTCTGGAGACCGATAATCAGGATATTAACCTTGTATGGGAAAATCTTTCGATGGGTAGCAGAAACCACATGCGTTCATTTACCGGTCAGATTGTGGCATTAGGAAGTTCTTATTCATCGCAATTTATTTCTCAGGAAGAGCTGCTGGCGATTATTTCCAGCCCAAGAGAAAACAATAAACCTTAAAGCAAGAAATAGTACAGAACTTGTTGTAATAGTAATCCCTTTCCTGCTGTGTGATGGACAATATGAGTGCATTAAATATTGAAGCACAAATAAGTTAAGATTAAAGCACGAAGGGGGTTATTTTTGCAGACAATTCCATTTGTTACCAAATAAACATATCGTTGATAATAATTACAGCATTGACCCCAAAATTTGTGAGGTCTCATTCAATATCAATGATTTCATCAAAATACTGAATCAGTTCCTTTTTGTGCGTAATGAAGACTATGGTGATCTCCTTTTTTAAATCCAACAGGATTGAAATGATATTTTGTTCGTTTACGGAATCGAGTGAATTGGTGATTTCGTCGAGAAGCAAAAGGGAAGGTTCCCGTAATAAAGCCCGTGCAATAGCCAGTCGCTGTCTTTCACCTCCCGAGAACTGCTGTGCATTGTTGCTCATGTGGGTATCCAGCCCATCAGAGAGTTCTCTCACAAACTGACCGGCATTAACACGGTTTAACGTTTGCCAAAGTATATCATCCGATAAATGATCTTTCCCCATAATCAGGTTCTCTCGCAGGGATGAATTGGTAAAGACTGAATCCTGCGGAACATAGGCAATAGAATTGTGCCAGTCACCTTTGTCAATTTCAGTCAGATTCTTTCCATCAATAGTAATTTCCCCTTCCGTAGGAATAAGCAGGCCTGTTATAATGTCCATAAGGGTTGTTTTCCCGGTTCCGGATGGCCCTACGATTCCGGTGATTTTCTTTGCAGGAATTACAGTGCTGAAATGCTTAAACAATGGCTTTTCTGTGATGTATCCAAATGAAACCTCATGAAAGGCAATTTCTTTTTCAAGGGTGTTTTTTGATGAAGAGGTATCCCGAAACACTTCAGAATCGTCCAATAATATCTCCAGCTCTTCTTTCATTGCCATGAAAATCTCAAATGAGGGTAAAAGACTGGCAATCTGCATATAAGTTGTGTGCATCTTCATCAGCTGGGGAAAGATGCGGGCAAATAGCAAAATCAGGATCAGAAAGGATGAAAGTGACATATTTCCAAACTTGTACCCAATATAAATCACTATGCTGAGGATAACTGCGCTCGCAATCGTATTCAGGGTTTGCGGAGAGAGGCTTAACTTTATTATCCGTTTACGCTCTTCAGAAAATTGTTGATTTTGTTCTTCAAACCGGTCGAAATGGTATTTCTCTGTTCCATGTATCTTGGCAAATTTGATCGTATCCCAGAAATCATCGAACTGTTTGTAGAGGTTGCGGTTGGTGAAAAAATTATCTTTCCCCGTCGTGTAGGTCCTGATTATAAACCTGTTCATCAGGGAGTATAATACCAGCCCGCAAACCAGCACAAAAAGAGTAAAGTAGAAGGAGACCAGGAAGGCCAGAACGACATAAACAATAAAAATGATACCTGCTGACAACAATGTGAACAGATGGAAATTAAGCGCCGTGATGCTCGGTATTTCGGAGGTGAGGATGTGGGAGAATTCGTTCCTGTTTTGTCCCGAAAGGTACATCCAGTCTGAACGAATCAGTTTGCTGAATATATCTTTCCGTAGGCTGGCTGTAAACTCTTGTTGAACATCGCTTTGCCAGATAGTTTTTGTGTATTGTACCAGTGAATTAAACAGGATTAAAGAAAGATAAAGAGCAACGATCAGTTCAATACTGATGTTAATACCCATGCTGCTGACCATCTTATTTAACACCGCAAATATCTTATTGTTCCCCAGGGAATTCTTTTCAAGCATTTGAAGCAAGGGAATCAGGGTAACAATGCTGATTCCCTGGCTTAACCCAAATAACAGGGTGGTAAGGAAAATACCAATATGCCGGGCAGGTGAAAACCGGTAAAACATGGAAAAGAGGTTACTGATTTTATTGAGATTATTCATGGGAATTATTTTCTGCAGCATTTTCTGTAAATCAATAAAACTGGTCTAAGAAAAAAATACATAAAGGCAAAACGATCAGGCAGATTCAATATTTTCAGGTCTCCTTCATTAAACAACAATCCCTTTATAAATCGACTTTTAAATATAGCTTTTGGGAAAAGCATCAAGGTGTATTTGGTCAGCTCAAAGATCTCTTTCGTACTCCAATGAGCAATCTCCGGATGGAAATTACGGTCTGAAATCGTTTTGACCGGGTAGGAAAGCAAAAAAGGGGGAAGTGATTTTCTATTTTGATCGGCTATGTTCCTGATCCTCTCAGGTACCGGCCAAAATATATCTGCAAGATGCAAAGTCTGATATAAGAGATGTCCCGCACTGAAGTATTTACTGATTTCTTTCACCTTTTGCCAGCTAATTTCGGGATCCATTGAATAGGCATAAATGTCGTGAAGCCACTTCAACCGATACCAGTGATGCAGCGCCCCGTGTATCATTAAATAAACAAAATCCATTTCCTTGCTGAAAATGGTGAATTGTTCTGTCTGAAAAGTAAATGGGACTGTTTGTTCCTTGATAAGTTGATCAAACTTTTTCTGGTTAATGATGGGATAGCTGAACAGATTCCAATGAACCTCTAGTTGTAACTTTGTCTTCCGATGAATGAAAACTTTGTGATGTTTAAGATCCATTACCAGTTTCTTTTTATTTTTTGTCGTGGGAAAGTCACCGGCTGCAGGTGCACTGGTGTCGAAACAGTACTCGTACGACTTTAACAGCTCAAAGCATAAATCCAAGTCAGTCCGGTTCACCAGAATATCCAGATCATTTGAATATCTAATTGTAAAATCGCGATGCAGCCTCCATGACAATAAAGGCCCTTTAATGGAAATAAAATCAATATTGTTTGCCTTGAACAACCGCGACAGCCGGATGAGTTCAGCCATTTTGGCCATTGTATCAAGCTTTCGGGGAAGGTCTCTGATTTGTGGAACGGCTATCCCGGAAAATTCCCTTAGCTCAGCAATTTGTGAGATCGTAAGCCTGTGACGATGCTGATAATAAGCAAATTTTTCATTCAATTCCATATTGCCTTCTCCTATGACAATCCCTTTTTCTTATGACCTGTGATAAATGACTTGTTTAATATTTTATTCAGCAGGAAGAAATCCAGAAGTATTCTGCCATATTTTTTTCTGAATTCAATATCGCTCACCGTAGAGCCAAAATGAGCTTTAAATTCTTTCATTATTCCGGGTAAAGCATCTCCTGCATTTTCAGGGTGGTGTTCAAGTAATTGTAATTCAATCTTCATTTTAAGAGCAAGTACCTCATTGATAGTTTTTATTGCATCAGTATATGAAACATTATCAGATATTACTGATCTCAGAAGTTTGCATCGGAATGATTCACAAACAGTATATGGCCTCTGATTATAAATAGAACAGACCTTATCTTGCAAATACTTGCATGGTAATCTGAAAGAACGTTGTTTATTCAGGGAAGTTTCAAAGGAATAGCCAGTTTCAAGTGGCTCATTTTCGGTTATAATTGCATAATTAAACATGGTCCCGTCGCAACAAAAACCGCATTTTATGCAAATATTCTCCGAGTTGTCTTTCATGGATCAAATGTAACGGAATTTTCTTCTTGTTTTTTCAAATCCTGAGGATTGCATTTTTATAGAAAATGAATCGGGAAATAGTTTTCACAACTGTAACCCGTTCTCCCACAGGTCGTCCTGTAATAATATAATTCCAGCTTCCTGACCGGAAATGGCAACCACTACAACTTGAAGCAATAATCTGTTTTCAGAAGAAGCTGTTTCAGGTGTCTCATTCATGCGGGCTCACGGCAGGATTGAAAACCTTTTCAACAGCACAAACACAAATAATATCCGGGGTATTCCTGTACAATATATGACATGAAAGAAATGCCACCAATCCCTGCCGCTTACTTTTCTTATTTTTGAGTATAAGGATGGCATTTATTACATTTTTTCAGGAACATTTTCTGATGATGCCTTAGATACAGGCCAATGCTGTTCAATTATATAGTCCATTTTTCTTACATTTATCAAGACGTTTATTAAGGATTCAGAATCTTCATTGAATTTGTCATTCTCTTCTGGTTCAGTCATCAGACCTGTATGATTCTTAAGTTTGTAATCCCCGAGTTCCTGTGCCTCTGTTTTTTTCCAGTATTCTGCAAAGGCCAGCGTCATTGCGCCGCTGAATTTGGATTGTAAGCGCACCTTATCGGGAAGTATGCCTTTGCACAGATTTCGAAATAAAGCCCTGGTATAGGGCTTTGGCCTGAAAAGCCTTACCGGCAGACTATAAACCATTTGAAGAAGTCGAATGTCGGCCAGCGGATAAACGGTTTCTATACCATACTGGTTGGCGTATGCCCCCTCCGATTCCGATCGGAGACATATATTTGGCCGGCACATCTGATTTTTCAGCCACTTTTTGAAACTTGGATAGAATTTGAATGAATCATCTTTGAGCGTTTTGGTATATGTCGAGTCTGGGTTTAGCCGATCCCTTGTTTTCTGTATCGCTTTGTAGCCGGGAAGATAGGTTCCTGAAAATGCGAATCTGAAATAGTTTAATATTTGCCTGATTCCACCAAGCCTGAAATGCCACAAGTGTGTCAGAATGCCAAAAATATTTAAATGGAAGATATAGTCAAAATAATACATCACCCCGGGATTCGAAATCCCCTCGTCTCCCGGAAACCCACTGAATGAAACTTCTACCCCGGCCTCCGCCGCTTTTTTAAATAGGGTATCCTGCCATATGCAATCAGTTCTGGCGTAACCTCCCATCACTCTGATTTGTGTGTGCATTTGTTCAAATACCGATCTGTAATGAAACTCCTCTATTTCGTGATGATTCGACCGGTCTAATCCGGCATAATCCAGAATAAGTTGCTGGGTCTCTTTTTCATCAATGCCCCTTTCAGAAAATGCCCGGGTTTTTTCGTTGAGAACAAAAGAATAGGTGTGAATCGAATTTCTGTCGGTGAGCCTCGATAAGAGAACAGCAATGACAGAAGAGTCCATTCCACCGCTGAGCTGGCATCCAATCGTCTTTTTATCTCTTATCCTGCATAGAATCGATTCACTCAGTTGATTACGAAGCATCGTAAGGTATTCTTCATCTCTCAAATGCTGTTCCAGCTTCATTTCGGTGAGCTCCCAATACCTTTTAATTTCTATCGGTTGGTCTTTCCCATAGATGAGATAATGGGCCGGACTAAGGCGGCGAATCTCCCTGAAAAAGGTCTCTTCAACCGAAGGAGGGTAATTTCTCAGTTCCCGGGCGATGTAGTATTCATTCAAGGCCGGAACATGATCCAACGCAGATTTGATCAATCCGATCGTAGTGGCAAAAATGAAAAGGCCATCATGCTGGTAATAAAACAACGGACGGATACCCAGCTGGTCTTTCGCCATGAACAGTTGCTGCCTGATTGGATCCCACAACGCAAAGGAGAAGTCACCGATAAAATGCTCCGGGCAATGCGATCCCCATGTTTGCCAGGCCCGCATAATTACTTCGGTTTCCCCGGTATCAGGAGGAAGTTGCAAATGGTTACACAAAGCCTCTTTGTTATCTAATCGGCACCAACCAACAAAGAGAAGCGCGACTTCAGAATCCATTGTCCAAATAATTTCGTCAAGATCAGAATTGGCTTTGACAGGTTTGTAAATAGCCTGACTTCTTTCCCACAAATCGGACAGCGGTCTGAATTCTGCCATGCAAAGCCCAGGTATTATGAAAGGTCTGTGAGCAGACATTTTCATCAAATCATCTCTGCTTTTGAGATGTCTTTCCCATGTTTGCTTTAGGAGAGCCACGTCCTGACAAAAAACTCCAATATAACCTCGCATGCATTCTATGTATTAGCCCTATTCTGATAATTGGTTCTGTTGAAAAAAAAACGAAAACAACGGTTAATTATCCTGCCAATTACTCAGTCAATAATAAAACTGCAATAATAGAGAAACCCCTCTATGATAAGTCAATTTTATGCAACAAAATGATTCCTTCTTTATTAAATTGTCTGTTTTTGAATATCCTGTAGATTTGCACTGGTTTATAATACCGTTGATGAAGAACAATCTTGCGAGACAACAATATCTGCCAATTATCGAACTTTGACAGCTCGCTTTCTTTTTTCTGAAAATATACTAAGGTAAGACAAACATTTCTGACGCGGCGGGCAGATCTTCCTGAGCTAAACAAATGGAGCCAGTTAATAAAAACCCTCCTTTCTGTTGCCCCTGATCCTGATTACCTGATCGGGATTCCCGGTAATTCTTTCAGGCAAGGGGTCGGAATAGGTCATCCCGATTTACTAGTGTGAATATTATTGTATATAAGGACCTATTATCTCAAATAAATTAACTGCCAAATATAAATTTATACGGCAGCCTCTATCCTCTTGATTATAACACAATTAGCTGACCTTATGAATTATCCGTCCACTAATCCTTAAAACTCATCATTTTTTTGATTTAAGATAAATGATAGGCAAAATCTTCTGTAGACAATAAAGTCTTCCCACCTAAAACTTCAAATTCCGTGATCTCTGGTTTTACCCATTCTTTTTGAGTATTGTTTTCCATGATTGTTTATTTTTGGGATGAAATTCATTACAAGTGCAATAATAGTAATAATTTATTAAAGTTGCAATTTCTTTCAGGTTTGCAAAGTCTGGTCTATTCTGCAATCGAATATTTTAGTCCTCAGAAGTAGGCAATTGAGAGTATCCTCAATCAACCCAATACTGATTTTCAAGCTGTAGATAAGGTCGTTGTGGTTTTATACCTCATAATCTTTCGAAAATTCCAATTGGCCTGTATATCAGAATTCATCAATTTTTAGGATAATTCTTTTGCCCTACTAATTATTCAATTTGACCTTCTCAGACAGGGGATATAAAACCTTTCTGTATTAAAGTCTGAATGCTTTCTGTAAGCGAGGATTCGCAGATCTCTTCATTAACATTATAATCAACCATAAGCTGGGTTTTAACCTCTTCGACAGATCGGCCTTCGGTTAGCAGCGAAAAAATGAGGCAAAATGTCGGATTAAGATTGAAATAGGTGTTTTTTTCTATATCAAAGATCACTCCCTCATCATCCAGATTAGTAAAAAGGATCCTCTCTGTATTTACTTTATAGTGCTCTTCTTTCATTTTGGCAAATAATTAATGTGGTTTCTGTTTTACAGGAAAAAAAATAACTTCAAGATAATGCTAAGGTTTGATTTGCTGTGTTTTTCATTGTCTGAAGGATTGTTAACTTTGGACTTTGAATGTAAATGCTTGAACTGGTCATTTATTCCATCGCACAAGGACTTCAAGCAAAACCGCATCAAACATAAACATTTCATGGTTTCTTTGCAAAAAAATTTCCAAAATGTCATTTCATTCTCCAGAATCCCATTCAGAAGAAAAAAATTCTTTTGTTTCGTTTTAATTCTTGCCTTTTACCACTACACAGCAGCTAAAATGAAGTTTTTCATTAAAAATACAAAATGGTCTTTTAGCAATCTTGATGCTTCAGGCACCCCGAATTCTGTACAATTATCGATCGCCAGAGATATCAACTTTGCTATTTCACTTGCCGCAAGATATATCCCATGGCAAAACAGCTGCCGGCAACAATCATGGCAGGCAGCCGTGTTACTGCAATATTATCAGATCCCTTTCAACCTCTATATTGGTATGAAAAAATCTGTTGAAGAAACTGTCGGCCATTCGTGGGTCACAGTTGGGAACTACTTTGTTTGCGGCAGGTGCAATGTCGAGGAGTACCGGATCATTTCATCACCTAAAGAAAGGACATGAACAAATTAACGAAGGATGGACATAATCTTTTTTCGAAGCAATTAACAGTACCGCTGTGGAATATTCCCATTAATTAACTGGATCGAGTATTATTATCATCAGCTATAACATTCCTTGAGAGACAGGTGTTTGCTCTAATCTTATTTCTGACTTTTCGGGCATTCGACTCTAATTAGAAATTATTAATATTACCAAATGTGATAAGGTCAGCTCTAAAGAGTTTACTTAACATTCAAATTATACCTTTACAATAGAATAAACTTTCAATGAAAAATGTCCTCTTTATTTATCCTCCTTTAACGAGTCATCTGGTAAAATCTCTACTGTTAGCCAAATATTTCCGGCGAAATGGCTATGATGTTCACTATTGTATCAACCCCAAGGGTATTCAGAGTCATCTTATTGCAGAATTTAATATTCTGCCATTAAATACTTTTTCACTTTCCACAATCCTTAGTAAAAAGAGGAAAGGAAGCGAGATAGAAGTGGATGAAATTAAAGCCCAATTCAAACAAAGAGGAAGGGAGTTACGACAGCTTCTAGAAAAATATAAGCCGGAATATGTTTTTATTGACGAGTTTTGTTCTACTGATATTCTGCACTTAAAAAAACACTTCAATACATTGAATATAATTGTCTTATCAACATTTATTCCATCCTTCCCAAACCAGACGATTCCGCCTCATAATCAATTTGAATTCCCGGGAGAACATGTTGCGGAGTTGTGGAAAAAAAGATCCTTCCCTGATGGAATTAAGGAAGAGAATCTGTCACAATCAAGAAAAAAGGCAGTGATCGAATTACTCTTCTCCATGCAAAAGCTTCCTGATAAATACGCTATCTGGAATTACAATGCAATACATCCTTCCTTTTCAAACATATCAAAATGGTACCTGATTCCGGAAGAATTTGATTTTAAAAAACAAGAACTAAAACCCTGGGAAAGATATGTCGGTCCGATGCTTAACCTGAATACACAAGTTAACCTGGAACCATTGCATGAACTATTTCTTAAATTAGCGAAACGAACTGAATCGAGTGTTTGTATTTATGTTTCCATGGGAACTGTGATAGAACAAATGTTAAGCCAGGAAGTTTTACTCAATTTCTACAACAACCTGATTACTATTGGCGCCGGGCATCCGGATTGGTTTTTCTTCATTTCCATCCCTAGTAGATTAATTAATATTGTAAAGCCTCTGTCGCTGAATGTATTCATTTTCCCTTTTTGTCCTCAGCTTGCATTCATGAAAAAAGCACACCTCTTTATAACCCACGGCGGGAGTTCGGTATATGAAGCCATGTTTTTGAAAATACCCATGCTGGTTTTCCCACCTGCCTCAAATTACGATTATAACGGACATGCTGCCAGAATTGTCTTTCATGGATTGGGTGAAAAGGCCTCTTTTGAGGACTCATCAGATATTATAGCCACACGCATACAGTCAATTCTGAACACAAAACAGTATTCAAGGAATCTGGATAAATTTCAGAAGATCCTTCGCCGGAAATATCAAAAGAACTATCCGGCAAATTTATTTACTCAATTACCACCTGAAATATGATCTGAAGCGAATTAGAAGAGAGACCGTTCTACAGTTTTGAATAACACAAGGTGGTCAGGAAACCTACTTGATTTTATTAGGAAAACAAACTGTGTCTTACAATTACATCCGAAGGAATAATACAATTTATTTGTTGTGATTTGTATTATGATAATTATTTCAATACACTATCTCGCCTTCTGGAGTTAAATAACCATACGCCTGCATCACCCGACCATGGTCATTTATGATTTGCTTCACCTGTTCCGGGGTCAACTGCTCCCGCCAGGAGCCTGCTTCACCTTTACGGAAAAAAGAGGCTGAGCCTATCGGTCTCTCTTTAAAACCTTTCTCCTTTTCCTGCTTTTGCATCTCTTCGAAGCTGCTCTTTTTGATCGCTGCCTCCACTGACTTCGGGTCAAAATGCAACCCTGCAAACTGAATTGCTGCCGTAAAAGATTCAACCGGTGCTTGTTTCATGTCTTCGTAGCGGATGATATGAACCTTTTGTTGAGGAGCATTGGCCCAACTCATCACATGATTGCTCCAGGTTCCTGTTTTCTGTCGGAGCTGCTCCTTAAGCCTATTGTTCCGGGTACCCCATCCATAACTCCCATCATTCATAAATTCAATACTATGCTGAACCGTGCAGCTGTTGTGATTGGAATAAGAGACTGCTACATCCAGTGGGTTACGTATAATGTATATAATGCCTTTGGTGGCTGAAGCAGGGAAAAGCGGGCTTTTATCCGGCAAAAAAGTATAGGCATCATGAACCTTTATAAAAAGGGTATCTTTGGCTTCTTCTGAAATGATGTCATACAATCCGGATCGCAACATATCGACCTCTTCGTGTGACAGATCAGAAGACTCAATACCTGTAATCTCATCGAAGATATGGCGGGCACTGGCGATGCCTTGTGTGCTGGTAATATTATTTATATCGGCAGGATCTTCTTTGTCATCAAGCAGGTTAGATAAAAAAATCCTTAACCAGGTATTGCCCGATTTAGGATAGGATGCCAGCCAGATGATATTTCTCATTCGCTCTCCAGGTCGTTGATGATATACTCCCGTAATAAATCAATATTTTGATTACCAGGAGGGCGGGTAATCTTCCTGACAATGGGATATTTACTGATACTCGCACTCAGGTTAAAGAAGACCATCGGATTGTGTATGGTATTGCCGATACGGTAACGGTATGCATTGGGAATGATCTGTTTTAACTTTTCAGAACCCTTAATCTCCACCATTTCTATTCCAGGAGTATTCTTGGTATCGAGGATATAGACTCTTTTTAAGGGCAGATTAGTGTTGAAAAACCGCGCGTCAATAGGTAACTTGTACTTTTCCGGATTATTATGGCGATGTGTCAACGTTGCAGTGTCCGTTCCGAAATGGTCCAGCACATCGCGCCACAGCCAGGTATATGCCGCTCCCGGATGCACATGAGGCTCGCCGTTACCTGAAAGTGAAATGGCGCAGATTTCGTCTGCGACCACATGGTAGCCCTGCTGATGAAGGGAGGCCAGGATGGTTGATTTTCCAACTCCTGAAACACCTGTAAAAATAGCACAACCGCCATTTATTTCAATGGCGCTGGCATGCATCGGGAAATAACCTCGCTGATACAATAGTGCGCCTATCGGGGTATTAATGGTAAACAAGCTGAGGTCTATATCATCTGATCCGGAATCTCTTTCAATCGTAATTTCATTCCCCATGGTTACCAAAAAACGGGCAATACCTGGAACTTTTAACAGAAAGCTGTTGTCGTTTAATTCGTATGCCACTCCTCTCCCTTTAATCGGTTCGGGGAGGTTAACAGGGACCACTCCGAACCTGATAATTACATCAGGGTTTCCTGTTCCTGGCATCAAACCTGGGAGTTCGGGTTCGGAGGCTATTTGCAAACCAAAAGCGGTGTATTTGTACATTGAGCAAAATTAGTAAAAATGAGTGCTAAAACAATCAATTATTCAAATGGTATCGCTTCTTTGTAATGTCTGTTGTTTGTTTCGTAAAAGATAAAGAATTTTGACCTCCCTTCGGAATAAAATCCTTTTTTTTGCATGGAATATTCTGGACAATCGGATCGGCATCTTTGCTACACCAATATGCCTCATATTTATTCCAGAACTAATTAATCGTGGTTTTTATGATCCTGCAGATTTGCATGTTTATAGAAAATGAATCAGGCAAAAGTACCAACAATGGTAAACCGTTCCATCCCTGGTCGTCCAGTAACAATATAATTCCCACATCGAACCCAGGCGTGGGCAATCAATTTTTTATCATGGTCTTTTGCTACTCCGTAATACAGGGTGGTTTGAAGACCGTATCCACGAAGGATCATTTTGGCTGCAATGGCCTGTTCATAACATTTGCACCGCCAGGGCACAAAACGACTTGCCCTGATTACGGCAACCCCAACAGCTCTTAGCAATACCATGTTTTCAGAGACATCCGATTCAGGTGTCACCTTCATGTGAGTTCCCAACAGGAATGAAAACCTTTTTAACGGAACAAAAACAATTAATATCCGGGCTATTCCGGTCCAGTATATGGCACGAAAGAAAAGCCACCAATCCCTCCCGCTTACTTTTCTTATTTTTGAATAAAATGAAGGCATTCTCTGTTCTTGAGTTTTTCAATTTCTGCTAAAGATAATGGAAATTCGACCCTAACTGCAAACAGTTCAAATAGTGTATACAATGAACATATTTGCGGTGCATTACCAGGTCTCTTTCGTCTCAGTGGCAAATATAGAGAACAAAAAACATCTTCTCTGCACAAGTTGCCCGAGGGCAGGATATAGTATCTTGATTCCCGGGAAATACTCCCAGTGTCAAAAAAGTAACGTTATAGATCTTAATGATGGTTATAGCAATACTTCAATTTCAATAGCTCTTACTAGCAATTGTGTTCTGGCTATATTTACTGTAATTATAATAAAGAGCATAGGAATGATATCATATTAAATTTAAAGAAAATGCAAAAGTTTTGGCCTTTATTCAGAAAAATTACTACATTACCAAATTGATTCGTATAAGTATTTTTCACGAAAAATTGATAATTATGACTAGCAAGCAAACAAATTCGGAAGATGTGAATCAGGAACAAGAAGTTATTAAATGGGTGCGGCCTGAATTGGTGGAGTTAACAGATGACAGTGCCCAGGGATATGGATTGGTAGATCCTTATGACGATGCAAAAAATGCCAGTTGAGGGATGGAGGAACAAGTCTCTCGCAGTATCGTTGAATATAAAATTATCTTATCTGTTTTTGCTAATGAATGTGCATCTATTTTACACAATTAAATAAAATATTTATGAATAATACAGAACAACAGGACAATAAAAACGGGATTAATTCGGAATTAAAAACTATGTGGATTTGCCCTGGCATTGTTATTTTAGGGACGGAAGAAGTGGAAAGTTTATTTATTTTAGGAGATCCGGATACTTTATATACCTCCTGAGTTATTGGGAAATTACCAGTAAAACGATTAGCCTAATCTCTGATAATTTGGTTAACCCTATTGCAATAACCTTCAAACATTCACTTGTCCGGACATATAAATATGCTGTAAGTGGATATCTATATTGTAATCCTTAACATTCTTTAAACGGGAATATGCGGTTTGAAAAGCTTGAACGGTTGTTTCACCTAAAATCCAGACATCCGACGAATTAGATGACCTGCTACAATGTTTAAAATGCCATCCAATATGTTCATTGCTTGTATTTTGCTCATAAAGCCGTACAATGTTTCGTTTCATTTATAATTAATGTGCCTCTTCGACCATAATGACCTTTTTCAGCAACATATCGTTGAGAAAAAGCAATGTGTCAATTTCGCAAACTTCCCTTTCAACGGTGTAGTGAGCCACCAGTTTTTCAATCAGCTCTTCAACTATTATCGGGGTTTCCAGCAGGTTCCAGATATGAGTGCCGATTTTATCTATCCCAAAAAACAGCCCCTGATCCACACTCATCATCACAATTTCGTCGTCCATGACACTGTGAATGATCTCCGGGTTCCTGGAGATAGCCGATTTTAAAGTCACCTTACTTTCTGCTTTCATATTTCGGTTCTATTTAACTGTTAATGATTCTGTTAATAAACTATTTCGCCTTCAGGCGTTAAATAACCATATGACTGCATCACCCGGCCATGGTCATGTAAAATTTGCTTCACCTGCTCCGGGGTCAACTGCTCACGCCAGGAGCCTGCTTCTCCTTTGCGAAAAAAGGATAGTGCTCCGGACGGTCTCTCTTTAAACCCTTTCTCCTTTTCCTGCTTTTGCATCTCCTCGAAACTGCTATTTTTGATAGCTGCCTCAACTGCCTCAGGGTCAAAATGCAACCCTGCAAATTGAATTGCTGCTGTAAAAGATTCAGCCGGCGCTTGTTTCATGTCTTCGTAACGGATGATATGAATCTTTTGATCGGGAGCATTGGTCCAGCTCATCACATGATCGCTCCAGGATCCTATTTTCTGCCGGAGCTGATCTTTCAGCCGTTTGTTTTTTCCACATAAACCATAACTTCCATCCCCCATCCTTTCAATGCTCTTTTGCACAGTACATCTGTTATGATTGGAATTGGAGACTGCCACGTCCAGCGGGTTACGGATAATGTAAATAATGCCTTTGGTTGCTGAAGCAGGGAACAGCGGACTTCTATCAGGCAAAAAAGTATAGGCATCGTGAACCTTTATAAAAAGGGTTTCTTTGGCTTCGTCTGAAATACTGTTATATAACCCAGGGCGCAAAATATCCACCTCATCATGTGAAAGGTCGGAGGCCTCAATGCCTGTAGTCTCATCGAATATATGTCGGGCACTTGCTATGCCTTGTGTGCTGGTAATTTTATTTATATCGGCAGGATCTTCTTTGTCATCGAACAGGTTGGATAGAAAAATCCTGAACCAGGTATTGCCAGATTTAGGATAGGATGCCAGCCAGATAATTTTTTTCATTCGGGATTCATGTCATTGATGATCATCTCGCGCAAATGATCAATATTGATGATATCATGTGGTCTCGAAATCTGCTTTACAACAGTATGTTTGCCTATGCTTGCGTGCATCAAAAAGGAGGCGGCCGGATTACTTATGGCAGTTCCGATCCGCTGTCGGTAGGAATTTAATTTAATCGGGAGGAACTTCTCCTTTCCTTTAATTTCCTCTATCTCGATACCAGGTGTGTTTTTTGTGGCGAGTACATAAATTCTCTTTAATGGCAATGGCATGCTGTAAAACCTTTCATCAATAGGAACCTTGTATTTTTCAGGGTTATTTTGCCGGTGTTTTAATGTACTGGCATCCTTTTTAAAATGGTCAAGTACATCCCTCCACAGATAGGTGTATGCCGCTCCCGGATTGACAAAGGGTACACCCGTGTCAGATAGGGAGATCGCGCAAATTTCGTCAGCAAGAACAGGATATCCGTGCTGATGAAAGGAGGCAAGGATGGTTGATTTTCCCACACCGGAAACCCCTGTAAATATGACACACCCACCATTTATTTCAATGGCACTGGCATGCATGGGTAAATAACCTCGTTGGTACAATAGTGCGCCTATCGGGGTATTGATGGTAAAGAAACTGAGGTCTATATCATCTGAACCTGGATCTCTCTCAATCGTAATTTCATTCCCCATGGTTACCAGAAAACGGGCAATACCTGGAACTTTTAACAGAAAGCTTTTGTCGTTTAATTCGTATGCCACTCCTTTCCCTTTAATCGGTTCGGGGAGGTTAACAGGAACCACTCCGAACCTGATAGTTACATCAGGGTTTCCGGTGCCGGGCATTAAACCGGGCAGTTCGGGTTCGGAGGCTATTTGCAAGCCAAAAGCGGTGTATTTGTACATTGAGCAAAATTAGTAAAAATGAGTGCTAAAACAATCTATTATCCAAAATGATGATCCTCATTAGAAGAGCGAAAGCCCGATCATCAAAACCCGCCATGTTCTCTGAGAATGCATGAAATTATATGTAAGTTGAAATTCTCAGTTTAACTGCCTTTCAGTGGTCAATCCCTCCGGATTTACTATTTTTGCCCCTATCCGGATCATAACGTGAATTAAGTCTGACCGGATTTAAAAACTATGCGTACCATTTATTCATCGCCGCTGCAGGGGTTTACTGATTTCCGGTTTCGTAATGCCTTTCAACAGTTTTTTGGAGGGATCGACAAATATATTGCTCCATATATCCGGTTAAATGGAAAACATGAGATAAAACCAGTCAATGAACGCGATATATTACCCGCAAATAACCGGTCGCTTAATCTTATTCCTCAGATAATTACAAAGGATGCCGATGAATTTTGTCTTGTTGCTAAGTTTATTCAAAAACTTGGATACACTGAGCTGAACTGGAATCTGGGATGTCCATATCCTATGGTTGCAAAAAAAGGAATGGGGTCCGGTTTGCTGAGTATGCCTGAGAAGATTGACGAAATTCTAACCAGGGTATCTGCTGAGACAAATATTCAGGTATCGGTAAAAATGCGATTGGGCTACGAAAGTCCGCAGGAGATATTTTCTGTCTTGCCTGTACTGGAGAAATACCGTCTGGCAAATATCACAATACACCCTCGGATCGGGAAGCAGCTATACAGGGGCGAAGTTGATCTTAAAGCCTTTGAAGAGTGCCTGCGGCAAACCTCTCATAAAATTTTTTATAATGGCGATATTACTTCAGTCCGGAGCTTTCGGGAAATGAAAGAGCGCTTCCCATCCATCAACCATTGGATGATAGGGAGAGGTCTGATTGCTGACCCCTTTTTACCTGCAATGATTAAAGCTGATAATCCTCTCTATCCTGAAAACAGATACGAAGTAATTAACTCTTTTCATGATGCCCTCTTCTCTTCCTATGAAGAGGCTTTATCGGGTCAGGGACATCTTCTGATGAAAATGTATTCTTTCTGGGAGTTCTTTATTCAATCATTTCCCAACTCTCCGAAATATCTTAAAAAAATTAAAAAGGCCCGGAGTATAAGTGTGTACCGGGAAGTGGTTAAGCAGATAATATACAGCGAAACTGCTAATAATGCACTGCACTTTCCTGAGCAAAATCTGTAAATCGGTCCTGTAAATTGTTACAGTTTTTTTAAATAAGAGTATATTTATGCCCTCCTGTTTTATGCATCCAGATCATTGTTCATTATGTGAAGCCGGAGGAATATTTGTCTGACATTAAAAAAGTTAAAGATAGGTTCGATCTCTTACATTAAGACTTATTAAAAAATTGAAAAGTCTGCAAAAACAAAGTATTAGTATGATAAGAAAACTATTATTCCCATTGTTATTGATCCTGGTCAGTTGTAATGCACCCACACCGCCGGCAAATAATGCAAAAGTCAAAACGCCGTCAAAACCGAAAGCAGTTACTTCCAAACCATCACTTAGTCCCTGGGTTGTAAAGACGTATGTTGACGCCAATGGTGTGCCCTCCTCAAGAAAATATGTGCGCCTCGATGCAGATGGTACCTTTTCAGATTTAACTGTGTCAAACAATTACCTCCATACCGTCTTCCTTGTTAACAAGGAGAATGCAGGAATACTTTTGCACCAGTTTAAGAAATCAAATCCTGCAGAGAAATTTACCGGTATGGCCCGGATTAAAATGAAAAACGCATCAGGAAAAGAATTAGAGATGACCTCTTCCAGAGGATGGAATAAATCGGGAGGGATCTTAATAGAACAGAATAACAATGATTACAGTCAGTTCAGGATCTTCATACTTCAGAGTGAAGGGGTTATCAATGTTGAGATCCTGGGCGATTCATCATCTGTATATCATTTCGATATAAATGCAGCCGGTTTCGCTGACGCATTCAGCCAGATTTAAAAGGGAGATAAACCACGCCGGGGTTTCTTTCCGGTATTGCCGGATATCTTTATCTTGTTCCGGTTTGGGGTGTCAGATTGGTTTCCGAGAGACAGGAACAAATGAAAGTGGTTGAATAAATCTTTTTCAAACCCCTCTTTTATCGACTCAATCAGACAAAAAAATTATTATATGGATCTTGTTATTAAGAAGTATCTGTTTGATAATCAGGAATCGATTGATTCAATAGAGAAATATCCTGAAGAAAAACGAGACTTTAGTATCTATGAGCCCAATAAAATGTTGCGCCGGGCAATTGAGCGTGAATTTGAGATTATCGGCAAAATCACTCCGGCTTTTGCAATTGAGTGCTTCATCAAATGGAAAAATAAACAAATGCATATCGTATATATAATGTATATTGTATATATTTGCTTAATTAAATATAAAACGTTAAAACAGAAACTATGCAACCAATAAAAACAAAACGTAAAATTATTAACCTGAGGCCTGAAACAGAGAAGAATTTAAGATTAATAGCAGTTAACTATGGCCATAATTTAAAATCATACATTGAAAGTGTATTAGAAGAATTAGCAAATGAGGATGAAATGTTAATTGCATTATCCAAAGCTCCCGGGACAGATGAAATTTTAAACCAAACTGAAAAAACTGAATTTTTAAAATCTTTATCAATATGAAATTTGAAATTTCTAAAGCATTTGTTAAAGATACCGAACCGTTACCCCAAAAAAACAAGTTGGTTATACTGGAAGTAATAAAAGAGATTCAATCAGCCAAAGTGCCAGGTGAAATTCATGGTTGTTCTAAACTAAAAGGAGTAGAGGATATGTATCGAATTAGAAGAGGCCTTTACAGGATTACCTTACAATATGATGGGACAACGGTTACATTAAAAAGATTTTTACCAAGAGGACAGATTTATAAAAACCACAACTTATAAATATGGACCATGAAGATTTTCGACTATTTGATAAAATCAAATCATCAGTCTGAGTAACAGGCTGATTCACGGTTATGATAAAATTGATAATGAAATTATTTGGGGTACTATTGTCAGACATGAACTTACTGCCTAAATCCCGTGTTGGATTGGGTAGAAACAGTTTCATTTATTGTTTCAGTCTCCGGATGCAACAACGGTTCGCCACCCAAAAATCTTATCGCCTCAATATTTTTAAGGAGAGCCCTCAGCCTTTTCATGTCTTTTCCAAGTACCGGGAGGCTTTGAGCTGCATTTATTTCGAATCAAACCAGAAATCTGGCTTTGTAGTAAAGCCCACGTAATCACATAAGGCACAAGCCTTTGTCGAAAAAACAAACTTAACAAGATTCCTGATATTAACACTACCTTCAAGGATAGTACCATCTACGACTATAGGCCCCACAAAAGTATATCGGTCAATATCCATAAACATATGATATAATCCATCCCATGTTGGCCTTGGCGGTGGATAATCAAGAGGAGACATTGCAATTAAAACACAATCGGTTTTATAATGAGGGAGAAGCAACGGATCGAGTTCGCTTGCTGTAATGAAGATCCTTTTCTGACTTACGGCTGAAACTTCAAAATACCCGAGCACCAGTTCATCCGCATTATTCACATTATGGATATTGCTTATTACTGTGTAGGGCTGAGATGCGAATATATCTCCTCCTGCATCACCAACTTTTTTAAGATTCCTCCAGAAATCATATTCATTATTTGAAATGGAATATTGCTTTACCAGAATACTGTATTCCTGAGTCAGCCTGTCCGATAAAACAGGACTAATAAACTGAATCTCCTGATCCGGAATAAAAATCCCTTCGCCGGAGGTGTATGAGTTGGTTATGATGTCTCCCGACCGGTTCCGCTTCCAGCAGATCTCTTTTCCCGAAGGAACTCCCCGAAAAGTACATGTCGAATCGTCTATTTTTGTATAAGTGTATTTCTGGTAGCCTGGCATAATAGTCTTCCATACTTCTTCAAATGTCCAGCGGAAGTACTGATCCTCCCCCTCGGAATCAGCTGATTTCACCAGTATTCTTAATCCGGTAAACGTTTCTCCATTGTTCCCTGAAATTTTTTCACCTTTCTCATAATATAGTTTATCAATCCCTGCAACAGGCAACATTGTGCATTCTTCGGACCGGTATTTCTTCCCGTCACTCGTAAGAATCTCCAGAGTATACTTCTGACCAATGACACCTCTGAATGAAGTGCTGTCTGTTCTGTAATATCCGTCGCCGCCATTCCTAAGATCTGTCCTTATTCCATCACCATCAGTAATAAAAACATCAGCATCGGTGACCATTTCCGGTCCCGCTTTTTGCTCGTAGAATGTCCGGCCTAATTTTATTCTGTAAGAGCTCTCTTCATTAGAGATAAGACCCTCGACAACCAGAAGTGATTTGTAGTTTCTGAGATTAGGTATGTATGGCTCAATGCACGATCCTGCAGCAATTAATAATAAAAATGCTAACATTCTTTTCAGAACTCTCATCCTAATACCTTAGATTACAGAAATAAACGTTTCTCTGGTCAGAATTAAACAGATAGCATAAAAATAACTAATATCTGATTCATTTTCGCAATCTTTCTCTCTGTAAATTCACTTATGAGATCAGGGGATTCCCCGCCTGCCTTTATAATGACAATTTATTTTTTTCATGAGGGGTGAGAATGTTTAGCGGCAGGAAACAGAACAGATCTTTCTTTTTTATCAGATCAAAAATTGTATTACCTTTATATCCTGTAAGTATATCTGCCTTAGATTATTGAAATTACCTTCATGAAATACTTATTAAAATCTAAAATAAAGTTTTCAGGTATAGTTCTTCTGATTATTCTGATTCATTCCTGTAAAAAAGATGATAGCTCAGGGATAAGAGATGGTGATGGTAATGGCTATTCTTCTGTTACGATAGGTGAATATGTATGGCTGGTGGAAAACCTTAAAACCACCAGATATAACGATGGGACTAAAATACCTTTAGTGCCGGATCCATCTGAATGGTCATCCTTAACCACAGATGGTTATTGCTGGTTCAATAACGATGCCTCAAAAAATAAAGCTGTTTATGGGGCCTTATATAACTGGTATGCAGTAAACACGGGCAATCTTTGTCCTGTGGGATGGCATGTCCCATCCTATTCCGAATGGAATGAACTTGTCTACGAGCTTGGAGGAAAGTACTTTGCCGGCCCCGGTCTGAAAGAGACAGGGACCGCACATTGGGATGAGAATAACACTTCTTCAACAAATGAGAGTGGATTTACTGCCCTTCCGGGTGGCTACAGGGATAAGGATGGATTATTCCTTACTTATGGAAACTATTCCTGGTTTGGCGCAAAATGGTGGTCCGCTACTGAGGATAAACTTACAGCGGGGTCAATTGGCCTGGGTGGTTACTCCCCTTATGTTGATATCCGCTTCGACCTGAAAAGCGAAGGTTATTCCATTCGTTGCATGCAGGATTATCCTCCGCCAATTATAACAATGACCGATGCCGCAACAAAAATGACTGAGACGAGCACCACTCTGAATGGAACAGTAAATGCAAACAACGAAATCGCGAAAGTATCTTTTGAATATGGCGCTTCAACATCTTATGGACAAATAATAAATGCTGCTCCAAATGAGGTTGTCGGAAACACCTACACAACCGTAACTGCAAACCTGAGCAACTTAACGCCAAATACATTATATCATTTCAGGTTAAAATCATCAAGTTCCGGAAAGAACTATTACGGGAGCGATATGCAATTCTACACCAGTTCTGGTGGTATCGCTTTTAATACTATTCTTTCTTATGGCTCTGTTGCTGATATTGAAGGAAACAGATATAAGACTATTCTGATCGGAACACATCTCTGGATGGCTGAAAACCTGAAAACAGGAACTTATAATGATCTTACACCTATTCCCCTGGTAACAAATGAAACGGAATGGTCGCTGTTAACAACTCCCGGCTCCTGCTGGTACAATAATGATTCATCTTCATATAATACTGTATATGGGAAATTATATAACTGGTACACGGTAAATACAGGAAAACTTTGTCCAAAAGGCTGGCGTGTTCCTTCTTCATCAGACTGGTCAACGCTTGCAACTGATCTCGGGGGATATGCAATTGCCGGCAGTAAATTGAAAGAATCGGGGTCATTACACTGGAGCTATCAGGTTGTCCCAAATACGAATACAGGTGCAACAAATGAAAGTGGATTTACTGCTCTCCCCGGAGGATATCGGATATTTAACGGAAAGTTCAGTGCCATGGGAGGATATGGTTTTTGGTGGAGTTCGACAGAATACAATGGAGGTCCATCTTGCAATTATCGCGGTTTATTCTACATGTCCACCGATTTTGGAAATGGATATGATAAAAAAATCAATGGATATTCTGTCCGTTGTATAATGGATTAACCGGATAAGCGCCAAATAATTCCTGAATATTAATTTAAAACTACACAACAGCTATTCTTTTCATTGTACCATCGTGTTGGCAAAAGTGTTTTTCTATTTATAATCGGATAATAATGATTCATATGGGATCTTCATTTTTTCGTGAAGGTTCCTTATCATCTTTAGATTTAATTTCCTTTTATGACTAAAAATCTCTGACACCCTGCTCTTGTAACCTATCACTTCAGCTAAATCACTATTATCCATACCCATCTGCTCCATCCTGAATTTAATTGCCTCTATTGGATCCGGTGATTCAATCGGATAGTGTTCTTCTTCATATTTCTCAATAAGCAATCCTAATATATCAGCTTCATCACCATCAGGTGAATTTACAGGAGAATCAAATATTAATTCAAGTCGCTTTAAGGCTTGAGTGTAATCCTCTTCCGTTTTTATAATTTTTAATTTCATGATAATATAATTTTGATTTAAAAGGTATGATTAACCCGCTCATGATTGATCACAATCAAGTGGTTTTCATGTCCATATAATTTATCTGCATCAATTTTATCATATTCTTTGTGACTCCCAATGAAACGTATAAAAACCCAGCTTCTTAAATAGTTAATCTTAACAATTAACCTGTATTTATTTCCGCAAATGTTAAAAACAACCCTCCCGTTTTTTAGTATACTTGCTTTTGGATATTCCGATTTTATGTCATTTGGAGAAGTCCATTTAGCCTTTGATGCCTCTTTATGCCATGTTTTGAGTTGCTCTGCAGAATCATTCTGTATATCCCAGAATTCCCGAAGGATCCTTTTTGCAATTACTCTCATCGTGTTCTCAATATTTAAGCAAAGATAGAAAAAAGTTACCAGTTTGGTAATATTATGTTGCTTGATTGAAAATAAAATAAACCTGCTTTTGTTGCTGCAATCATTAATGCGCATTTCATAAGAACTATTTCAACATAAGCTTAAAAGATCCATTATCAATAATCCGCATGGTTTTGACCCAATGGTTTGCTATATTTGAATTATTAATCAGATAAACCTGAAAATTCTGCAATTATGAAGAAAAATCTTAATTCCACATTAGATTCATTTCAGTCGGTAATATGCTTTGCCGCCTGTAAAAAAGCAGGTCCCGTTTATTTTTTAATTATTCTCTTTACCATTTTAGCTTTTAGTATTCAGGAAGTTAAGGCCCAGAACAATTCTGAATGGCAATGCTTTCATGGATCAGACCGGCAGAACAGATCAAATGAAACCGGATTATTGAATACCTGGCCTTCTAACGGGCCCGGATTATTATGGACAATTTCCGGACTGGGTGAAGGATATTGTTCTGTAGCTATTGGCGGTGGTAGCTTATATACCGCAGGGAAAATTGAAAATCAGACATATCTCTTTGCCTATGACCTTAAAGGTAATATCCTGTGGAAAAAGCCAAACGGTATTGCCTGGACAGTTAAAGTATCCTGGGCAAGTTCATATAACGGTCCAAGAAGTACACCAACATACGATAATGGAGTAGTCTATCATCTGAGTGAGGCAGGCAAACTGACGGCATATAAAGCAAAAACCGGTGATGTAATCTGGTCTAAGGAACTGACAAAGGATTTCAAGGCTGAGATCCCTGAATACGGTTATACCGAGTCGGTTCTTATAGATGGAAACAACCTGTTTGTAAGAGCTGCCGGACAGAAAGGATATCAGGTTTGTCTGAATAAAATGACCGGAGAAATCATCTGGACAAACAGTGAAATTCCGGGAACCTATGGATACAACTCTTTGATAGTTAAAGATTTCGGTGGATATCATCAGGTTATTGGGGCCAGCTCATGCTGTTTTTACAGCCTTGATACCAAAACCGGGAAGCTCCTTTGGAAAGTCGATTTTGAGAATCAGTATAAGGTTAACTGCTCCGATGCTGTGACTTTCAATGAGTATGTATTTCTTTCAAGTGGCGAAGGAAAGGGATGTATGCTGGTTAGACTTAAATCTTCAGGTAAAAACATATTAACTGAAACGGTATGGCAAACTGAACTACTTGATAACTATCATGGAGGAATATTATTCAACAACGGGTATGTATATGGTTCGGGATCTTCCTCAAAAAGCTGGTTCTGTATTGATTTCCTTACCGGAAAACAGATGTGGAAAACCCAGGGAAACGGGTCGCTCACTTATGCTGACGGGATGCTGTACCTTTATGATGAAAAAGGTTCTGTTAAACTGATAAAATCTTCACCTGAAAAATTTGAAAAAGCAGGTGAATTTAAAATACCAAAGGGAGGTGAAGGTCCTTGCTGGGCTCATCCTGTTGTTTGCGGAGGCAGGCTATATCTGAGACAAGCCGATAAACTGTTTGCTTTTAATATCAAAGGCAAATAAACCATCTTCTCACAGAAACAACCCGGGATCTCCCTTATAATCAGTAGCAGCTTAAAAAAAGCAGGGCCAAGCCATGGCAAGGCCCCACAGGAAAGTTTTATTTGCCGAGCAACAAATCTGCGGCCATTACACAGAAGATATATGTTGCCGCACCAGTCATAACATATTCTGACTGCTGGTAAAGATAAGGAGTTGTCTCCTTGAGTTCAGGAAAATCCGGCCTGATAAGCGCTGTTCCTGAAACCATTCCTCCCGGGATATACCCTTCCATCGACCTGTTTACCCCAAAAGCAACTGTAATGGAATGCGACCCTACTCCTGAAACCAGAGATGTATTTGAAGCCGGATGGCAGCCAAGAACATAGTTAACCACATTTATGATAGGCTCACGATTAAAGAGATCAGGATATTTCTTTACCAGATAATAATGCTGCAAAGCAAATTCCTGAATGCTCCATCCAACTCCCCATACTGCGGGTCTCCATTGAATACCAAAAGGGGTTGATGCCAATGCTGAATCTAATTTAGGCTTATAAGCTTCCAAAGCTCTCCTGATACCTGTATTGAATGCCTCATCCTTTAGCTTGTCAGTGACTCGTGCCACACTCCATGCGCTTCTGGCTGCACTTTTTTCAATATCAGGCTGAAGAGCCTTCAGATGGAAAGCATATTTATCTTCTCCTGTTGTATATAAAAGCTCAGATGTGGCAATGATCTCCTGAACCTTGGTGTCTCTTGGCACATATTCGGCAGGAGTACGTACCGGTTCATGTGTCTGTTCATATTCCCAAGCCTTTTTTGCTGTTTCAAGACACTCCTTTGAGAGCTTATCATCAAACCCGGCAAGAGCGCGGCTTGCAGCAGTAAGTGCCGCTGCCACCTTATATTCAAGGCCTGTGTCCCTGTTGGTGAACGCCCATCTGTCATCACTTACTCCAGAAGTGGTCATCGTTTTTTGGTTCGGCTTCAGTTTTGATTCATAAAAAAGCTGATCTGTCTGAGAAGCCCAGTCACCGGTTATGTTACGTCCTTCTCGGTTTGCAATTATCCCATGGAAACTATGTCCTGCCGCACGGTATCCGGAAAGCAGATTCAAAGCTCCCTGTTTAATCTGTTGCAGAAAGTCAGGAATGCCGTCAGGCTTATACATCTCCACATACTTTTCTTCAAAATTTACAGAGGTTTGATCAGACTGGTTCTTCGATAACTCATAGGCAAGAACCAGGTAGTGTGTTGTACTTGCCTGAGAACCTGCAGCAAGATCGTCATCACCTGCATCGTGCCAGCCGCCAACATTCAGATATGGTATGGTTGTCTGAACAGGATAATTGGTCTCCTTGGCCGGGTACTGCCGGTACTGATCAATATGCTGAATATCAAGTGGTGCCTGAAGTGCATCATCGAGATGACAAGCCCCATGCCAGATCTGTGACCTGTCTTTCACTTTTACATGGCACATCTGAACAGGGAAATAGGCCTCAAGAGTGGGCTGCCATACCCCTGCACTGAAAATTCCACTCTTAATTGAAAACGGATATGACTTTGTTTTCCCATAGGTAACCATATACATTCCCGGATCCTTCACAGATGAGAAATCAAAAATGGCGTAATTATAACAGAGAAAACTGCCCCATTTCTCCGGTACATCTGATAATACAGTAGTGGTTTTGCCATCTCCTGTTATCTTAAGAAGAGTGGCCTTTTCAAGTTTTTTTGTCTGCGGATCAAGTTCAAGAATAGCTTTTTTTACCTGATCGGGATCATAGCCCACCTGTGAGATGGCGATAACCGGTTCTCTTTTCCAGCCGGGTATCACATTGGGTGTTATTGTCCATTCAATTGCATTTTCAGTTACTCCGGCAGGAACCTCAGATTTTACAATGATCCAGCCTCCATAGGATGTGATCCGCTGATCTGTCACAACCATTTCTGTTTTAGGACTTTCAATAACTACTTTCCTCAAGGGATCCTCTGCGGCAAGGATAAATTTATTACCATGCCCCATTGGAACAGGCTTGTAAGTGCTATCCGCCCCCATCATTTTTGTACCAAGCGTCTGGTGAGGGATATATCCGAATGATTCTCCAATATGATAAGACTTTCCCCTGTAAAGAGGTGGATAAAACTCCATTTCAAAAGTCAGTTTCTTTTCCCACTCTTTCGGAAGAGGTTTATCGAGGTCGACAGCCAGCTTTATGTTATCACCTTCCGACCATACCCTTACGGCATATTTAAATCCGAAATCATCGTAAGCTACAACTGATTTAATTACCTGTTTAACAGAATCTATTTCACGTTTTGCCCCTAACGGGTCGGGAATTCGTTTTCCATCAACCGGTTGCATTCTGATAAACCCATTTGTTGCTATCCTTTCGCCATGCTGGATGATAACAATTCCTCCCTGATGGCCGGATGGATAATAATCGTGAAAAGCCATTACCGAGAGGCCTGGTTTAGTAAGATATTCCTTATCGTTGATTACCATTTTCTTCCCGGATTGATTCTGATTACATCCTGTCAGAAAGATAAATAGAACAACGATTAAACTAAGTGCTGATACTGTTCTGTTTTTCATAGTTGAGAAGTTTTAAAATATTATTTTCTTAATTCCATTTCCCCGTTCAGATTCCAAGCATTCGCCTTGCATTTCCCGATCTGAGCAACTCCTTAACTGCCTCATCAGCCTCCGAATCATTCATATATTCTATCCGAAGGTGGCCGGAAAGGTAATCGAGTATTGGAGCATGAGAGCCAAAAGCAAACTTCTCCTTCCCGAATTTTAAAATAAGCTCCGGCAGATCAGACATTGATCTTCCGGAAGTATCAAAGAGCACATCTGCCTTCCTTATTACCTCAAACTCATCATCATTTAACTTTAAGCCATTGGCAATATTTACTATTATGAATTTCGCATCCGGCACCGCTTTAATTATCGGGACAACATTCTTCAGCTGCCACTCTTTTGTTATGATATCGGATTTCTCTTCCCTTTTTTCAAAGACCGGAATATCCATCCATGAACGTTGCCTGCTGTCGACCATCCTGATATCGATCGCCACTGGCAATCCTCTTTCCCGGGCAAGGTTAACAAGCTCAATAAACGAAGGATCAGTTATTTCGTAGTCGTGATATTGCGGAAATACCCTTACTCCCTTCATTCCAAATCTGGTTGTACATATATCAAAATCTTCCCGCCATCCTGCATATATAGGATTGATAACCGCAAATGGAAAGAGCCTCCCGGAAAATCGTTTATCTGATTTCAGCTCTTCGTAAAGTTCCTCATTTGCCGGCTGGGTGTTATTATAAAAAATCCCGTTCAGGTTACTTACTACGGATGCATCAACGGAATAGCTATTCATCCGGGCGAGGAGCTTCAGGCAGTTATTATGCTGAAGCTGTTTAAAAGGCCAGTGTCCTACATATGCATTGATGTCAACCAACATTGTAACCCCCTTTCTTTAAAACCCGGGCATAGTTGCCATAAAAGATTTTTCTCTTCTGATCTTCAGTAGCACCAGATGACAGCACCCTGCCAACACCATGAATATAAGCTCCGTCAGTACCAAAAAAGATTCTCTCCTCTCCAAGATGACTGATTGCAAAATCGACTATATTCTCCTCATTGTTGCTGCCCCCTGTGTCTACATAGATATTCTGACACTGCTTAAGCATCTTGCACTCATATTCCCAGTCGCCACCACCTCCGATATGGGCAAAATGGAAGATCGCTTCAGGGTATCTTGTGGCAGAATCAACCATATCTTCTGCAAGAGTAGTAAACGGAAATCTTCCTGTATCGTATTTCATCCGATAACCACCCATTCCGAGCTGACAGAAGGTGTGCATAAAAACTATCATCTTCTGCTCAATGAGCTTTTCTATAATAGGGTAATAAACCGGGTTGTTGATTTTCGCCTGGGTATATCCCTTATAACCAACCAAGCCAAGATCAACGCATCTTTTAATCTCTTCCATTGATTCCTTCTGAAACAACGGATTAAGAGTAAAAAACCCAATGAACCTGTCAGGGTATTTCTTTACTGCATTTACAATAACATCATTGTTTTTCCGAACCACTTCCGGCCCTTCAGACTCCTTTCCCGAGAAGTTGGTAACCGGATTTGAGATCTGCACCTTCTCTATGCCAAGCCTGTCAGCAATTTCAAGTTGTCTGGCCAGGTCCGGACCGGGATGTGCATGAGCATCGATCTTCCTGTATTTCATGACATCCTTCATTATGTCGTATGAAATTCTGACGTCGCTCTTCCCTTGTGAACAACCGGGAATAATTGCGCTACCAAGAACAATTCCTGTTGCTGATAATGAAGTGCTGGCAATGAATTTTCTGCGATTGATTTTCATTGACATGGTAATAAAATGTAAGTTATGTGCTACTTTCCAAGCAACTTGTTTGTAGCCAGAACAAGGAACATAAAGTCTGTTTCACCACCTCCCATAACATATTCTGTCTGCTGCCAAAGGAAAGGCCAGTTATCTTTCAGCTCAGGAAAATCCGGTCTTATTACAGCTGTTCCTGAAGCAACTCCACCTGGAATATAAGAAAGGTCGGCACGGCTTGTGCCATAAGCTGCTGTTAATGATTTCACACCTACCCCTGAGGCAAACGATGCAGTATTCTCACCGGGATGACAACCCAAAACAAACTGTACAGAGCTAAATATTCTATCGGGTGTGAATACCCCGGGAAAACCTGTCACCAGAAAATAATATCTGACGCCTGATGATTGTATTGTCCAGCCATCGCCCCATACATCGGGTTTATAAGGTACCCCGAACGGTGTTGAGGCAGCTTCCTTCTCGAGCAGAACAGCATAATCTCTGACTGCCTTGTCCATATCTTTACGGAACACCTGATCAGTTATCTTGCTATAAACCATTCCAACTGCCCATGCAGTTCTCCCCATATTTGCCAGGATATATTCTTTCTGTGATATTATATCTGCCAGATATTGACTCTTTCCTGTTGTCATGAACAGTTCTGCCGCTGCAGCAATTCTCTCACCAACCATTCTCTTCTTTGCCGCAGTTGCGTAGATATCTTCCGCAGCATTGAGACATTCTAATGACATTTCAGGTTTCCATTTTTTCAGAACACGCGATGATGAGGCAAGTGTTGCAGCACCAAGCATCTCATGGCCCGGATGATCCTCGGTAAAAACCCAGTTGTCGTCCATTACCGATGACTGATATGTTGTTTTGGCTCCTTCCGGAAGGTCTCGGCTATAGTTAAGGTTGTCGGTCTGAGAGCTTGCATCACCCATAAGGCTGTATTGCTTGCGGGTCGGACTTATCATTCCGTCGTACAATCTGCCCAATCCCTTATATCCCCCCAGAATGGTCAGGACACCGTGCTCAACCTGCTGAAGTGCATCAGCAATACCATCGGGTTTGTGAATCGTTACAATCCTGGATGGCTGATCGACAGTAGTAGCATCGAAATCAATTCCAAAATATTCATACATCATTGCCAGTCTCCATGTTGTGACTGCCTGCGACTCTATGCGAAGGTCGTAATCACCTGCGTCGTGCCAGCCGCCACGATCAAGATTAGGAACATGATCGGGGTTTTTGAATGATGTAAATGTTTCAGGTCCCTGTGAATAGCCATCAAAGTGGGTAAGATTGGTCGGAGCCATTATTGCGTCATCGAGATGGCAATAGTCGTGCCAGACCCTCGATCCCTGTTCAATGCGCATATGACACATCTGAACAGGAAGAAAATACTCAAGTGTTGGCTGCCAGACATACCTGTTATAAATATCTTTGTCAATCCTGAACAGGTTTGAAGAAACATCACCATACTTTATTATATATATGCCATCTTCTTTAAGATTTGTGAAATCACAAACCGCATAATTGTATTTCAGGAACTTGCCCCACATGACAGGAGCCACTGACAGAACACTTTTCATTGAACCATCAGCGCTGAGCTTTAACACATTGACTTTCCCGGAGATGGATGTCTTTTTGTCAAATTCAATTACCGCTTTTTTAGGTTCTCCTGGAAGGTATCCCACCTGGCTAATATGAATGACAGGCTGGTAAACAAAATTTTTAATCGTATTTGCTTCAATCTCCAATTCAATAACATTTGCCGTTTCGTCTGATGGAATTGAGGTTCTGATTATAAACCAGCCAGCTTTTCCACTATTCCTGCCATCAACAAGCTCAATATCTCCTTTAAGAGATTTAACAACTAAACGCTGAGCCTCAACTTCAGGGGCAACTGTAAGGACTTTACCTACAGCATAAGGAATAAGATCGGGGCCGGAAACAGGTCCGTAAGAATCTGTTGGAAAAAATCCGGTCTTATTATCCATGTTCCAGCTCTTTCCAAAAAGAATTGCAGGGAAAAGTTCAAGATTAAACCATGCTTTACCTGCAAGATCGGAAGGGAGAGCGCTGCCCAGATCGGCAGTAATGATTATTTTTTTTCCGGCTGCTTTAACCTTAATGGTATATTTGAAAGAGATCTCCGGATAATTTACCTCAGCTTCTATTGTTCCGGCATTCTTATCAACCTTTTTAACATTTTTCGGGGGTGCGGCCAATCCGAAACGAATATCACCATTAGCAGCCACCCTTACTCCGTTCTGTATTATCGTTACTCCGCTCTGGTGACCCATTGGATAGTAATCGTCAAAGACCATCACATCAAATCCGGGCATTTCAAAATAGCCCTGATCATTAATAGTTAATTTGTCCTGCCCGTTTATAGTGCTCAGTGAGGACAAACATGAAAATAAAAAGAAACACACAAGTAAAAGAACTGGTTTGGTTTTCATAATCAAGGATTCAGGTTTATAATATTGTTCAGTAATTAAATTTAAGATAATTCTTCCTTACGTACTGTAGAAATGGTGATTTTAATGTTTTTTAACTTTTTTTTTAAGTGGTTTATAATTGTGATTCTTAATTCCAAAAAAAAAATTGTGTAAATTTCATCATAATATAACTATACATAAACCTTTGCACCTATGAAGAAATTCCTTGTCACTTTTTTAACAGCGACTCTGATATCCTGTCAGGCAGGCAAAGAGGTTGCAGAAGAAAACCTGCTAACCTTCAGCCCTTTCCCGCTGGCGGTACCTGAGCAGAATTCACTTATGTCGGAATGGGCAAAGAAACCTGTTCTTGATACCAGGCTGGTTGATAACATGGAAAAAGAATCAGGCTGGATAGTTACCGGAATCGGAGAGATGAGCTTTACCTCAGAGCGCTCAAAGGATGGGAAAAAGTCACTTCGTTTCCGCACCTCCCTGCGCGATGAAGAACATTACAGAAAGAACCGGACAGAATGGGGATCATTTGGAGGAACACAGGGAGGAAATGCCTCAGTCCAGCTAAAGTTCAATGAACCACAGAACTGGTCAGATTACAACAGACTATCATTCTGGGTCTATGTTCACCCCTCTGATATTATGACCTATTGCCTTAATCTCAATTTAGATAATGAAGGAACTGTTTACACTGCCACAACACCTCGTAATGGCCATTTCATACAGGATCTGAAGCCCGGGGAGTGGAATAATGTTCTTTTTGAAATTCCTCATATTAAGAGAGACCGGATTACTGCTATTAAGATAAACCAGATGCTGACCGGACACAATCCTGAAGAAAAAGGAGTTGTAACATATGATATTGATAAGATTGAACTTCAGAAAGTAGAAACTGACCCTTTTGAAGGATGGAATGTTATTCCCGGAAAGATCTCATTCAGCCATGCCGGTTACAGGCCTGGAGATCCAAAAGTTGCAATGGCCGGAAAAGGTGCCGGAAATACTTTCAAAGTTATTGACAAGTCAGGCAATACTGTTTTTTCAGGTAACGTCAATATCATAAATAACAAAAACGGGGTGTTTCAACAGCTCAATTTCTCCGAACTTACTAAAAGTGGCATTTACACTATTCAAACCGGGGAGATCAGATCAGGCATGTTCCGGATTGATGAAAACATCTGGCTGCAACCGGTTTTCAAAGCAATTAATTTTTTCTGGTGCGAACGTTGCGGATATAATGTGCCTGGTATACACCTTGAATGCCATAAGGACTTGCAGGGATTCAAAGGTGAAGAAAAGAAAATTATCAATGGCGGCTGGCATGATGCCGGTGATCTTTCACAGGGTTCGTGGCGTACAGCAATGTCTACCCTGGCAATGATGAATAACCTGGAATCTATTCAGGAAAAAAGCGACGCAACCGTGCTTGCCACCCGTATCCGTGAGGAAATTGTCTGGGGGCTTGAGTGGCTGCTCAAAACCCGTTTCGGAGATGGCTATCACATGAGTTTCAGCGTGACAAGAATGTATACCGATAACAAAGTCGGAACAATTGATGATATAGTAACTCCGGCCCGCAATGTGCCATGGGAGAATTTTCTGGCAGCTGCAGTACAGTGTAAGGCTGCCATGATGCTTGAAAAATCTCATCCTGAACTTGCAACGAAATCGCGTACAGCGGCAATTGAAGACTGGCAGGCTGCAGTTGATTCCCAGAAGAAATGGGAAAAAGCTGATTACAAAGAAGCTTCGTGGGGAGTTACCTCCTCATTGCTTCTGGCCAGGATGACCGGTGAGGAAAAATACCGGGAATATGCAGTTAGTTTTGGGAAACTGCTAATTAGCTGCCAGGAACAGAGTTTTCTGGATGGGATCCCTGTCACCGGCTATTTCTATGAAAATACCGGTCGCGAAAAAGTAATTCATAACCTGCATGCAGCTTTTGAGGAGGCTCCTCTCATCGCCCTTGCCATGCTCTGCAAAGAGCTTCCTGATAACCAGAACTGGATGGAATGGTATGGTGCAGCAGTTCTTCATTCAGAATACTTCATGAAACAAGGAAGTCTTATTGCAGCCCCTTATTTCAATCTTCCAAATTCCGTCTGGAAAAAGTCTGATATAATGGCTGAAAAAGATACGCTGGTTCGTGCAGATATGCTCAGACAGTTCAAAGATGGAACTCCGCTAAAAGGAGAATATGTTTTAAGAACATTCCCGATTTACCGTGATGGGTTGTTCCATGGAAATACAAATATCCATATGTCCTCAACATGGGCCCTGGCCGAAGCCTCCCGCCTCCGTCAAGACAGTGCCGGAATGCAATTGGTTGGCAAACAGCTTGAATGGGTATTGGGGGCCAATCCATTCGGACAAAGTCTTATGTATGGTGCCGGTTACGGTTTTGCCCCGCAATTTGCTTATTGCCTGAAAGATATTGTAGGCTCATTACCTGTTGGAATGGATTGTATGAACGGCGACATGCCACACTGGTGTGCCACAAACACAGCAACAAGCAAAGAGATCTGGGTAGAACCGGTAAACCGTTTCCTTGGAGCAGTCTCTGTCTATGCAAATTACGACAATATGAAGCCGGGAGGCAATGAGCAACCTAAAGATGCCGTCTTTAAAATTGAAAAATCGATTGCTGACGATGGAACAGTAAGTTTAAAAGTAGTTATTACCGGTTCCGGCAGCCACAAAATTGATTTGAGAACATTTAATGCAAAAACCAATAATGAAAGCCAGAAATTTGAACTCTCCGGCAACAGTACTGCAGAAACCATTTTTAAACTGAAAGTAACCGACAGAAATAAACCATACGTTGCCTTAGTAACACTTGATAATGATCAGGTATCCAGGATGGAAGTTGTTGGTTCCTTAATTGAAACATCTTTAAATCAATAATTTAAACGTTTAACCAAATGAAAAGATCCGTCATTTTATCAATTGTTCTTATCTCTGTTCTTTTCCTCTCTTGTCACAGACGCAAACCAGATGAAAAAGGAGTTCAGGTAATGGCTTATTATTACACCCGCTGGCAAAATTTCAAGCCCGAAACGCTTCCTTACGACAAGCTTACTCACATTATCTTCTCCTTTACCGAGGTGATTGATGGTGAAATGAAATTCCCCGTTGATACTTTGGGCATGATGCTGAAAATACTTGTCAAACAGAAAAAAAAGAATCCTGATCTTAAGGTCATGGTAGCATGTGGTGGCTGGGCCGGATCGGGCGGCTTTTCAGAGATGGCCAGGACTCCGGAAACCAGGAAGAAGTTTGTAGAGAGCGTGGTTAAGTTCATTAAGCAATATAAAATTGACGGAATTGATATAGATTGGGAATACCCCGGACTGTCGGGCATGGGCAATCCATACATCCCTGAGGATAAGGAGAATTTCACAGCCCTGATGTGCGACCTCCGCCAAGGGATGAATACCATCTGCGACAACCTGGTGCTGACGTTCGCCGGAGCCGGATGGGAAAAGGCTTTTGATCATATTGAACTCGATAAAGTGATGCAATGCCTGAATTATGTAAATGTTATGTCGTACGATCTCGCAGGAGGCAATGATCCTTATACTTCACATCATACAAACCTTGGGCTGATAAAGATGGAAGATCTGCAGGGAACTCCGGCTGCTGCCAAAATTATTGAGGAAGGCGATTCAACAAAACCTTTTTCGACAGAGAAGATTGTAACATACCTTATTAATAAAGGAGTGAAACCATCCCAGATTGTAATTGGTTCAAACTTTTCCGGCAGAGCATGGCAGGGTGTGCCTCCTGAAAACAACGGTCTGTACCAGCTTAACAGGGGCCGGTGGAGAGGTCGTGCAGGTTATTCCAGAATCAGGGAGGAAATTGAGAACAAAAATGGTTATGTCCGTTACTGGGATCCCATTGCAAAAGCCCCGTATCTCTATAGTGCAAAAGACAGTGTTTTCATTACTTATGATGACACGATGTCGGTCCGGCTTAAAACAAAATATGCAGCCGGGCTGGGCCTTGGTGGTATTATGTTCTGGCAGCTGGGAGCCGATGCACCACAGGACGGTCTGGTTGATGCAATCTTTGCTGAAAAACAGAAGTATAAAACTGAATAACTCTCTATCCGTCATTATTCCTGCAGAAGATGGTATGAGCTCAGGGCTGAAAGCGCAGGGCAGAGAGCATAGGGCGTATAGTGCAGGGCTGAAAGACGAAGCCCTCAACGAAGTTTATTAATCAGGTTCGTATTACATTTTTAAAACTTGGTGCTTTTTAATAAAATCAGGGTCAATTATAACACCCATCCCCGGGCCGGTAGGAACCTTAATCTTTCCTGCTTTAATTTTTAGTGGCGATGTCGGACACTCAAATATTACTGAAGTATCGAGTCCCTTAAATTCGTGATGTTCACCGGCATTGGGAAGGACAGAAACAAGTATATAATTGTAAAGAAATCCCAGCCCCCCGCCTGACATATGAGGAACAATAGTTTTCCCGAATGCATCGGCCATTAATGCTACTTTAATTGCACGGATCATGCCGCCGAAATAATAAATATCCGGCTGAACGATGTCAAGGCCATCATTTGCGATAGCCCATCGAAAATGGACAAAACTCTGATCCTGCTCACCATTTGCAATAGGTATAGTAAGAGCATCTGCCACCTCTTTGATCTCTTCAAAATGGTCATACATAACAGGCTCTTCAAAATATCTGTATTTATATTCTTCAAGAAGTTTACCAATTTGTATGGCCTCATTTACGCTATAGTAACCGTTTGAATCAGCATATAGTGCCATTTTATCGCCATAGTTCTGCCGAAGAAGAGGGATTAGTTTTTCACTCTTCCCGGGAATACCACCATAATGGATATCGGTCGTGGAAGAATACTGGTAACCTATCTTTATTTTAAGTGCATTGGTATCATATTCCGCTACCGCTTTTTTTATCAGGTCGAAATGCTCCTCAAGAGGTTTTTCACGGAACTCAGTAGCCACATATACAGCAACTTCAGGATTATGTATTTCTCCTATTAACTCTCCTACCGGTTTATCGGCAATATGTCCGAGCATATCGAGAATGGCAAATTCTATTGTTGCCAGCGGTAACCCAAGTGTAATGCCATTATATCTGAAATTGAATCCATAGATATAAACCTTTTCCAGAATTAGGTCAAGTTCCCGGGCATCCTGACCAATAAAAAAAGGTTGCAGCTTTTTAAGAAACACCGGAAAAAGAGAAGAAAGGTCACTATGACCAACCGAGATTCCCACAGCACCATCTTTTGAACGGACCCTGCATAAAAAACTGTTTTCAAAGCGCAGAAGTTCAAGGGTCTCTATGATTACCGGAGCAGTAAACAGCTGCGTTTTAAGTACCGGCGTTTTAAGTATTTCATCAAGCTTTGCATACCTTGATTTCAGATCTGTAAAAGAACTTTTGGTTTGGGCTTCTGCTCCGCAAGATGATAATGGTAATACTGCTGCTGCCAGACCACCAGCAATGGTAGTTGAAATGAATTTGCGCCGGGTTGTTTTCATAATTATATTGATGTTATAATGATTAACTGCCTGCCATTTAAGAACATATCATGCTCCTGTTCTTGTTGCTTTTTTCACATAACAAGATAATCTAATTTGCTGTATAATGGAATGATCATGAAAAAAAGAGTTGATGCAATTCGAATCTTAATTCTTTGTAATTTCATCATGGATTAATTTTGATTTTTATGGTATGATGGAACCACAAGGGATTGACTTTGCGGGAAAGGCTACTCCCAGCAGACAAGTCTTGTTGGGATGGGGGCGATTTGGTGAGGTTGATTAAAATTTTTAAACCTGTTATTTTTTTAAAATCATTAATATGAAACGCCGAGAAATATTGAAAAATTTAGCTGTGCTTCCAATAGGAGGTGCTATGGGAACTATTATTCCTGAAAAAAAAGCAGAAAAACTGGATGAGGAATGGACTCCGAAAAAAGTTGCTATCCCCGGAACATATCCAACAACGAGCCCCTTATCATTATGCATCAGATCGGGACATCTTGTTTTTGTAAGTGGAATTGGCGGCTGGTATGCAAACCGGCGTACTGAGCCAGGCGATATTAAAATTCAGATTAACAGTGCCCTCACAGACATGAAAAATATGCTGGAAAAAGCCGGAACATCAATGGCAAATGTTCTGAAAGTGCATATGACCCTTGTTGACCCGAATAAAAATATTGCACCCCTTAATGAGGTTTATGGCGCTTTTTTTCCTGATCCCAAACCGGTTCGTTCCTATAGCGGAGCCGGTGCTGATCAGATGGGCCGCGATGGTATTCTGGTTCAGATTGATTGTATTGCCTATATTGATTAAACGGCGTTTCAGATCAGATACACTCCATTATTTCCGGATAATATAAAACAGTTGACTTGCCGGAAGGGTTTTTACTTAGCCCAACCATTGCTTTTGCCAATAAATCTGCTGGCATGCTTCTGTATTTCTTGGACGATCCCGACAGAATCGGATCTATGGCTTTCATCACTCCGAAAGCCATTTTCTCAGCAAATCTGAATTCTTTCCTTTTCCCAATCAAAAATCCCGGTCTGAAATGGAACGTGGATTGAGGGAAGAATTTCTCTGTTCCTTGTTCCATCTCCGCTTTCGTTTTTAAATAGAATCCCCCCTTAATACTTGCACCTACACTTGAAACATTCAACATGATTTTAGCGCCGTTTTCTGAAGCAATTCTGGCAAAAGTCACAGGTAAATCTCTGTCTATTCGTTGCTGTTCTGACTGGCTACCGGCTTTTTTTATCGTTGTTCCCAAGGCATTAAAAAGCACATCTCCATGAATTTCAGAAGCCAGGGAAACAATGTCATTCATGGGACTCACAATTTCTTTCAGCTTGGGATCGGTTATTCCTGTCTCTTTTCTCACAAAAATTCTCACTTCTGAAAAATCGGGGTCATTCAGCACTTCTTTCAAAATCAGGTTTCCGACTAACCCGGTTGCTCCTATTATTATTGCTTTCATTTTAAGTAGTATTAAGTCATAAATTTATATTATTGTCATGGATTGATAAGCTGGCAGAATCTTTTATTACAACACGTTAATCTGTTATTTGGTTCACAACAGATCTTTTCGTGTCTCCTGTAAATAAGGCTGACTCTATTGTTTTAAAGCAGCCTTGCTAAAGATATATTCGGGGATAACCTGATCGAATTTGGCACTTGTAATCCGGAATTCAGTTCCGCTTCCCTCCTTTAATACATCTTTGTAAACCATCCTCATCGGGAACCAGCGCCCCTGCACCTGTTTAACATCCGACAGTGTTGTCTGCTTTAGCAACTGACCGCTCTTTGCAAACATCTCCTGCCTCAGCGGTACAAATCGTTCTGTATCCACCCAGATCTTCTGGGAATGATACGCAACATCCTCTACTTTGGCTACTAATTCCAGGATGTATGTATTTCTACCATCAATAGTCTCATTACCTGTGACTTTAGCTGAATAGATCTCTGTAAGCTTCCGGTCGTCCATCATATCTTCATACGACAAATCAGAACCCATAACCGACTGCCTCAACATATGCCCCGAGATCTGGATTATCCTGTCTGTTGAAGGGGAATAGATCCACAACTGATTATCCAGCTTAAGCATCTTTGTTCCCTGTTCGCGGGGAGGAGAGAGGTACTCCGTAAAAGATTGTTTGTTGCCTGCCGAATAAGATATCGAAGTTATAGTCCGGCTGGTCCGGCGTCCGTGGATAATCATCTCCGATTCAAAAATCCTGTTCTTAGACGACATGTTCTTATCAACCTTGTCGAGGATCATATTTGCATCGGGGAGGGAGAAACTCAATAATAATGCAGAAGCGACCATCAAAAATATTTTTTTCATAATTCTCTGTTTATTTTTACCTGCTTTGAGTTGATAATTATTTTCCGGGGAATAGCCCTATACCTCCAGCTCATGAAACAATTGCGCTGTTTTTCTTTTATAGATGGCAAAACCGGCCAGGGCACTTCCTAGTACAGTTGCAATCAATCCCGGGAAAAAGCCGATATAAAACAAAGCCGGTGTTACTTCAGCCCTGTACACCGATGGCAGCATCATGCCTATATTATTGGTGATGCCCGATATATCCAGCCCATATCTCTGCATATAGAAGGCCGCTCCCAGACCAACTCCTGTACCGATACCGGAACCGATAACACCAATTACTATTGCTTCATAAATCGTTGTTTTGTAAATATGTTTTTTCTCTTCACCCAAAGCAAGCCGGATTCCAAATTCACTATACCTTCTTAAACCACCAAGAAGGCCCGTATTCCAAAGTACGATCGACATTGCAATAACAAAAATAAAGGCCATAACAGAGCCGGCGCTCTCCGCCAGCTTGAGATAATCTCCCAATCCGTCCTGCTCTGCAAGCCTGAACATCTGAGGGGAAAAATCATCTCCTTCCACTGTATATTTTGAAACGAACGAAGCTTGAAGTTGCTGTGCTTTAATATCATCGTAAATCCCATCCTTGAAATATCCCAGAACTTCACTTGCTGCATCATCCATATCAAGAGCCTGACGGGCATCGCGTATGTCCATAAAAATTGCACCACGGTCGAGAATTGTATTGCCGAATTTCAGGGTACCGCTAACCGTAAATGTCTTAAACATCATACTCCCATTCATGGTAGCGCCAAACAGTGTTACGTTATCCCCTGCCGACACATTGAATCTTTCAGCAAAATCATCGCTAATAAGTGCTTCTCCATGTTTTGCCGGCATTGAGCCTTTTACGTTGGATTTCTTTATGTTCATCCTGTCAGGCTCAATTGTGCCGGGAGAGAGAAGGTCAACAGCTGTCCCTATTGCCTGACCCTGTCCTCTTGTTTCTCCCAGAGAATCGGGAACATCAATCAGTCCGCCTGTGTGAATCCGCTCAACCCATTCCATATAAGGATAATCGGCCTGGAGCCTGGTTAACAGTTTCCCAACATCCATCAAAGCCAGGTCGTTGGGTACCTGATCTTTATTTTCAGCGTAAGCCCGGGTAAGTATTTTAACATGGCCCGTAGTAAATCTGGCATTAATATCAGTTATATCATTAAAAATACCTTTCAAAAAAGCACTCATGAATACAGTAAGAAACACTCCGGTTGCCACAACCAATACCGGTAGCAGGCTCCGGCTTCTGTCTCTGAGGATCCCTTTAATCAGAAATTTTATCATTGCAGTTTACCTTTAAGTGCATCTGTTGGTTTCATTTTCGAAATTCTCCTGGCTGGAAGATAACTGACAATTGTTGCAGATATTACCACGAGGATTATTGTTACAAGGATGAGGCTTAAGCTATAGTAGGGATAGATAGTTTCAGATATGGGAATATCGGTCATCTGAGCTGCTTTCATTGAGATGCCAACATTGCCGAGCAGCAAAAAAAATGGAATCCCATAAACGGCTCCAAGGAGGGTTGCCAGAATACTGTGGGCAGCTCCTTCAACAGTAAAAATCCCTACAACCTCTGTTCTTGTCATACCTAAAGCAATATAGGTTCCAATCTCTTTCTGACGGCGAAAAATAGATAAAACCTGTGTGTCGAAAATTGCGATCAGGGCAATAATCAGTAACAGCCCTTCAATTATTGATCCTCCTCCCTTTTTAGTCTGGATAATCTTGTCAATGTCTGAAAGGAGAAATCCTGTGTCTTTGAATTCCCAGTTCTGTAAAGTTTTGTTCCCGAAGCCGCTGCCTGCAACCAGCAGGGTCGCCTCATTTTCCATTCCCATCATTTTCTGAAGTACATCCAGACGAAGATAGATCTGTCCTTTGTCAACCATCGGGACATCACATTTGAATATTGAAGCGATCTGAATCTCGCGTGCATCAAAGGTCCCATTCTTGTCGCGCCACCGTATAAGCAACCTGTCG
Source organism: uncultured Bacteroidota bacterium (assembly GCA_903824785.1). Lineage (GTDB taxonomy): Bacteria > Bacteroidota > Bacteroidia > Bacteroidales > VadinHA17 > LD21. The sequence continues at coordinate 29,861 of CAIJYD010000091.1, read as the reverse complement.
CCAACGCCAAGCTTAGCCGTTTCGGCCATTCTCTTTCCTATAATGGCATAATCAGTATCCCCGGAAGCGGCTAAAGCAGAAGCCGGAAGTTTAAGGACTGTCTGCTCCGGATCGACACCCCTGAGAATGACTCCCTGCATTCGTCCCTGCGGAAATGCGGTGGCCTGAGCTATCAGAACGGGTGCCAGGGTTTTCTTTTTCACTTCAGCCTGAATTTCTTCCGAAAGAGGTGAGTGAGCATCTTTGATAGTATAGGCATCATAACGGTCATACTCAGGAAGCCAGAATTGTCCTTTTCCTGTTTCCCATTCTATCGTGTCGCGGCGACTTTGCCTGTTCCATCCGTCGATCATCCCATTATAAAAGAGGATAATTACAAAGGCCAGAGATAGAACCGATACATTCAGCCAGGTCCTCAACCCTGCTCCCATCAGGTTTTTAAAAGCCAGTTTAAATGCTAACATGATCTTGGGGTTTTGAATCAGTTTTAACATCATCCTTAACTATTTTACCATCTTCAAGTGAGATAATACGATCAAGATACTGCATTACCTTTTCATCGTGTGTGGCAAAAATAAATGTCGTTTTAAGCTCCCTGCTCAGATTTTTCATAGTCTGAATTATATGATGGGAGTTTTTTGAGTCGAGGTTTGCAGTTGGCTCGTCAGCAAGTACAATGTCGGGACGCTTTACCATAGCGCGTGCAATTGCCACACGCTGACATTCACCTCCCGAAAGCATTGAAGGTCTTGACTTCACCTTGTCTGTCAGTCCGACCCACTCAAGGGCATCCATAACTGCCTTTTTTCTTTCTGACCTGGAAAGCTTTTGCAATAACAGTGCAAACTCAACATTCTCAAAAACAGTATAAACAGGCAGAAGGTTGTAAGTCTGAAAGATGAACCCGATATGCCGGTTCCTGAGTTTTGCAGATTGTTTATGAGTGAGAGAGCTGACTGAATTGCCGAGCACATCCACATCTCCTTCGGAAGGGGAATCAAGAGAACCGATAATATTCAGGAGTGTTGTTTTTCCTGATCCGCTAGGCCCTGCAAGCCCGGCAAACTCTCCCCTGCCAAAACTTGCACTTATGCCGTTAAGTGCAGTAAATTCGGTCTTGCCTACCGGGAAACGTTTGATAAGTTTTTCAATTTTAATAATTGAATCGTTTTCCATATTATTCTGTATTAATGATTCAGCACAACCATAACCTGAACTCCCCTTCCTCCAAACAGGTTTTGATCTGTGCCCTGTGAGGGTATATTGTAAACTTCGGGGTTCCAGTATCCCATAAAATATAATGTTATGTTTTTGATTTGTTTTTGCCAGTTCAGAAAATTATAGGAACAGTTATTCTTCCAGTCATAATAAACTATTCCGCTGATATTGTCAGAAAGGCCTGCCGGATAAGAAAGGGAGAGGAGAGAAAATGAGGAGGTATTCTGAAATGTGAACGCCCTTCCATCATTGGCAGCAAACAATTGTTCATAAACAGCATATAATCCGTTGCCGATATCAAAGGTATAGTCCAGTCCGGCATTAATTGTTTCCTGATTAGTGAACATTCCCAGGTTCCTCTCTTTTGTTACCCAGGAAGCTTCGAACCATAATCCGACAATCAGGTCTAATTTAATATCGAATCCTATTCTGTTTTCCTTTACCTCACTGTATTGCGGAACAATACCTGTCATGTTTCTGGTATCAGCTATCCGGTAATGATATGATAGTGCAGCTTCACCTGCAGGTACCGGTAGCTGGATCCTCCCGCCTGCCTCCGGAAAATGGCTGTTAGTGCCCGAAAGTTCCCACCCTTTTGGATCTTTATTGCCATAAAGACCCCATAACCAGATATTTGCATTATTGAGGAAGTAATATCTTCCCAGAACACCCCAGACACCATCAGTAAGCCTTAGCGGATCGCGGGAATCAACCTGATCGAACCACATAAGGGGCCTCAAAAGAGAGGCTGAGCCAAAGTTTATTTTCTGAAGCCCTACGCGAACCTCAAATTGCTGTGTCGAATATCGTGCCCACAATCTGTAAGGTTTTATCCGCCCGGTGGTGACTATCGTATCGAAAGGATGAAAACCGGCACTGCCATTAATGTTGACTGAAGCTTCAAAATCAATATGGGTTTCCTTTTTTTGCCGCATGTTATAGTTCAATTGCGGAATGTATCTTCCCCCGGCGTAAAAAGGAAGATCGTTTGCTCCATTATAAAGCATCCAGGCCGAGAGTTGTCCTTTAAGGCTCAGGCTGTCCTGTGTGTAACAATACACAGATAACATATTAAAAAAACATAATGACAATATATATTTTGTTGTTCTCACTATCTTTTTTTACAGGCGAAAGTCCGGAAAGGCTATGATTTCAAATCACGCATTTGATGTGCTAAGTTAGCTCTCATTATCGGAATTTGCTACCATTATTCAACCTCTTTATTATTCTTTCTCTTTTCCCCGGGGTTGCACTATTCATATTTTAAGTATCTTTCCCCATCAAAACAATATAACCATGAAATACACAAGGCGATCATTCGTTAAAACGGCAGGAATCGGAGGAGCGGCACTTGCCACTTATCCCGGCGTTAACCTTATGTCTGAAATGCCTCTCAAAGCAGAGGTATTGAACCCATACAACCGGGTTCCTGTAAGTCTTATTATAGACGATTCAACTTGTCTTGTAAATATGGCCCACTATGGCATCCCACAATTTGCAGAGGTATTTCCAGATCAGTATAAACAAGACTGGAGAAAGCTGCCACGGGAAATACCCGACAGCTTCGTCAGGGAATTTGGAGAATGGTGCCACGAGAACGGTGTAAAAGGAAAATATAGTATTGTCCCTTACCCTGCCTGTACCGGCTGGGTTAATCGTTTTATTCCTGGATGGACCAAACGGGAACTGGAAGATAGTCTGAACCTTGTCCGCGAATTAATGGTTCCTGACTGGGACATTCATCCTGAAATGGTGAGCCACACCAGGGTTATTGATATTAAAACCGGAAAACCTTTTCCTTTCCCGACCCCTGAATATATGGAAAACTGGGAATGGAGCCAGAAAAAAAGCGCTGATGAACTTGCTGCATATCAGGTATATGCCCTTAATATCTTAAAAGAAGCCGGACTTCCGTGCGAAGGGCTTACAACTCCCGGTGGTTACGGCGGTCAGAACCAGAACAATTTAGCCCTTGGCTCCCTGGATGCTTTACGCGATGTTTATAAGGCTGAAATCCCCCATTATTTCCGCGACCTTTTCACCGAAAAAGGGGTCAGCGTATCCCCTAAGGTTTTGCATCCGTCGGGGCTGAATGGCTCCGATCCGAAATGTGTTGTATCCATCATTGGCTGTACCGGCGACTGGTTTGGCGGATGGGACGGGATGGTACCAGGAAGCGCAGATAAATTCATTACTGAAGATCTTGGTTCGGGAAGGATGATTGATGTAATTGACAGCGGGGAACCGGCAATTATTGTATGCCACTGGCCGGGGGTTTATTATAATGGCGAACATACCGGATTCAATATACTGAAAGAGGTTAAAGCGAGGCTTGACAGAAAATACGACCATCTTGTCTGGATGAAGCTGAGCGAAATTGCAAGATACTGGGCTGCAAAAGAGTTGACAACGATTACCGTTAATCCGGGGAGAATTGTCCTGAACGCACCATTTGCCACTCCCGGATTCACGCTAAAACTGAGCTCCTCTGTACGGAACCCGGGAATAAAAAATGGCAGTAAAGAACTTAAGCCTCTGTTAAGAGTTAAATCCCTGAAGGAGCTTAAGTCTGATACCTGGTATTCAGATAAAACCGGCTCTATCCTCTGTTTTGATCTGGAAAAGGGATCCGGTGAAGTGATTTTTTAATTTCATTCAACCCAGGGGACCTGCTTTGAGCGGTAAAAATTAATATCCATCGCTTTTAAGCGGGCACCTTGTTTGCCCAGACGTACTTTATACTCCTCCCAGCTTCTTTCTGAGGAGGTAGTCCATCCGATTTCAGCCAGCCCCGGAAGCCGTGGAAAAACCATATACTCCAGCTCTTTCATATTGGTGATAGTCTCTGTCCATAACGGAGCTTCGATGCCGGTAATTTTTTCCCGCCCGATTCCCGGAACATAATTTGCCGGATCCCAGATATATGAACTATCTATTTCAACATAACCTGCCCAGCTTAATCCTAATACGGTCGTTGAATCATATTTCATGTCGATATAGGTCCTTGCTGCGGGCGACATAAGGATTTTTGCTCCCTGACTAACAGCCCTGTTTGCATTTGCAGCATTTGCCCAAAACTGTGCTGTTGCGTTAGGTCTTAAGGTTGAAAGAGAGATCTCATCCCATCCGATTATCTGCTTCCCGTGAGCAATCACAATATCCTGTACCCTTTCCACGAAAGGAATATAATCTTCTTTTTTAGTAACGTGCGACTCATCTCCCCCGATATGGATATACGGCCCCGGTGTCAGGGTTGCCAGCTCTCTGAAAACATCATCAACAAATTTATATGTGATCTCCTTTTTTGTACTAAGTGTGCTGAATCCCACTTCGGTTCCTGTGTAAAGTTCTGTTGCCTTTCCATTGGAATTCAGTTCAGGATATGAGGCAAGTGCAGCATTTATGTGGCCCGGCATATCAATTTCAGGTACTAGTGTGATATAACGGTCGCTTGCATATTTCACAAAATCAGAATATTGTTCCTGTGTATAAAAACCTCCCGTGCCCCCTCCCACTTCGGTGGAGCCGCCATGTATTGTAAGGTTTGGCCACGATTTGATTTCTATCCTCCAGCCCTGGTCATCGGACAGGTGAAGGTGAAGTACATTCATCTTATAGCAGGCCAGGAAATCGATAAACCGCTTAACATCATCAACACCAAAAAAATGGCGGGCTACATCAAGCATCGCTCCCCGATAGGAATATTCAGGATAATCAACAATTGTTCCTGTGGCAATTTCCCATGGCCTTTCAACTATTGAATCGCGTTCAATATCTGAAGGAAGAATCTGCCTTATCGTCTGGATGCCCCGGAATAGACCTGCCGGACTTTTTGCAACCAGTTTAAGCTGCTTTTTTGTGACAGTCAGAAGGTATCCTTCATCTCCCCTGGTTTCAGCTGAATCTGACAGCATCAGAAAAATATTGCCCGATCCGGGAGCTTCAATGGTTGATTTTACATTCAAGGGGAAACCGGTTGCCGGTTTCAGAATAGCGGAAAGAAATCCGCCAATCCGTATAATATCAGCGGTCTCTCCCTTCACATAAATGGCTGTTTTTGCATTCAATGTAAAATAATCACATGTTGATGTAATCGAAACAGGTTTGGGAATAATGCTTTCTTCTGAAAGATCTGATGGCGTTTTTGTGGTACACGACATCTGTAATACTGTCATTGCAATGATAATGACTGTTTTGATTGCTCCTGAATGGTTTCTGTTTATCATGGTTCGTTAAATTTTGGGCAGTTAAGATATATATTTTATTTTGTCCTTCACAGAACATTGATATTATTCTATTGTTTTATCAAGGTAATCTTTTACAAAACCAGATGCCAGATAATAAAAGCTTTTCCCGCAGGAGTATAAATCCGAATCCGTTTATTCAGTTTGATTTATGGTATAAAGAACATCTTGCATCGGGAACGGCAAACGCTGATTCTGTAAGCCTTGGAACCGCCTTTGCAGACGGCCGGGTTTCGGTCAGGACTGTTTTGTTAAAAGAGTTCGATGAAGCCGGTTTTGTCTTCTTCACCAATTATAACAGCAAGAAAGGATCCCAGTTATCAGAGAATTCTCGGGCTGCATTACTGTTTTACTGGCCCGGATCAGACAGACAGGTCCGTATCGAGGGCGTTGCCTTTAAAATTCCGGAAAATGAATCTGATTCATATTTCAGAACAAGACCTCGCGAGAGTCAGCTCGGAGCCTGGGCAAGCGAACAAAGCTCCGTCATCCCGGACCGGCAGCATCTTGAAAAAAAATATCTTTACTACAAAGACTCTTTTAACAATAAACCTGTTGACAGGCCAAAGCAGTGGGGCGGATACAGACTCTCTCCCGACTGGTTTGAGTTCTGGCAGGCAGGAGAATTCAGGCTGCATGACCGATTGATTTTTACAAAGAAAAACGGCCAATGGGTTATTGACCGTCTTGCTCCGTAAAGAGCTCATTCACTTTATCTTTATTCTCAACCAAACATTCAGTTCTGGAATCTATTTCTGTATTGGGTTTTGCGTCTTTTTTATAAACTCTTCCTGAAGTTGTTGTATGGTGTTATCTTTTTTCAGAAATGCTATAAGCTGTGCAAGCTGGCCGGCATCACTGTTCACCAGCAATTCTCCTAATCTTTTATTTGGTGTGTTTATGTCGCTTGCGAAATGGTTCGGGAATTTTGCATACCACCAGATGCCGGTATAACCAAAAGGTAACTTACTCAGCCGGTCCTGATCAAGACCTGATTCATTTTTTAATGCTTCCTGATCAACAAGAGCCGGATAAAGGTAATACATCATTGAGGTCTCCTCCTCTCCGGCATGGCTGTCAAGTGTCGCCTTCTTCAGGGATTTAATCTCCTTTTCTGTGGCAGGATCGCTTTCCGGACGGAACAGCACAACAACATAATCATGCTGGCTTGCAAGCTGAGCCTGACAGAAATACTGAAGGAAACTGGTGTTGCCTCCATGTCCGTTTACAAGAATAATCTTTTTTAATCCGTTTCTTGACAGTTCTCCGCAGGTCTCTTCAAGCATTTTCCACATCAGCTCAGTACTGTAGGCAATAGTCCCCGGCTGATGCTTCGCCTCAAAAATCTGCCCGACAAAATAGGGAGGAAAAACCACAGCATATTCCTGCTTTGCAGCAGTAAATGATATCTCCCTGGCTTCAAATAAATCTGTTCCGATTGGCAAATGGGGTCCGTGTTTTTCAATTATCCCTAGCGGTAATACGCATACACCTCCTGAGAGGCTTACTGCTTTGGGAAATTTCGGTGAGGTTAATTCTTCCATTTTAAATGGCAGACCCTGCTGGCTGTTGAGCTGAGCAAAAACAGCGGTTGCAAGGACGAGAGCTAAAAACCTGTTTTTTGTATTTTTCATTTTATGTTTTGGTTTACACTTTTAAACAAATTTAAAACTAATAGATAATAAATGCTGCAAATTAAAGCCCTTAATAATTTTCAATTGCATTGTTTATATTTGTTCTTGCTTTTTTCATCAATGCAGGAACAACCAAATAAGATTTGTAGATATCCAGTATGTTGAATATTAAGAATTTATTTAACTCATTCGGGTTATTAAAAGATCTGAAACGAAAAGATCACACTCCCGCTTACGGAGCGCTCGACATTTTTAAATATATTGGTCCCGGGCTTCTTGTAACTGTGGGGTTTATCGATCCGGGCAACTGGGCTGCAAATATTGCAACCGGTTCCGGATATGGTTATACTCTTCTGTGGATTGTAACATTATCTACAATTATGCTCATCGTTCTTCAACACAACGTAGCTCATTTAGGTATCGCAACGGGTCTTTGTCTGTCTGAGGCAGCAACAATATACATTCATCCTAAGATCTCAAAAACCATTCTCTCTTTTGCCGTTCTTGCCTCAGTTTCTACATCACTGGCAGAAATCCTTGGTGGAGCAATTGCTTTAAACATGCTTTTTGATATCCCTGTTAATGCCGGCGCTATTCTTGTAACTGTTTTTGTATTAATAATATTATTAACCAATTCATACCAAAAAACAGAGAAGTGGATTATTGGTTTTGTTTCAATAATAGGTCTCTCGTTTCTTTATGAATTGTTTCTGGTTGATGTTGATTGGGTTGCTGCCGGAATATGCTGGGTAAAACCGTCTATCCCGGAAGGTTCAATGTTACTGATAATGAGTGTTCTTGGTGCTGTGGTAATGCCCCATAATCTTTTCCTTCATTCAGAAGTTATACAAAGCCGCCAATGGAATCTGCAGAATGAAAATATAATCAAAAAGCAGCTGAAATTTGAATTTGCCGACACTCTGTTTTCAATGATAATCGGCTGGGCTATCAATAGCGCAATGATCATCCTTGCTGCTGCAACATTTTTTAAACAAAGCATTAATGTTAGTGAGCTCGGACAGGCAGAAAGACTATTGGAGCCATTGCTCGGCAAAAATGCTGTTGTTGTTTTTGCGTTTGCCCTTCTTCTTGCCGGTGTCGCTTCATCCATTACTTCCGGAATGGCTGGCGGGTCTATCGTGTCTGGAATGTATAAGGAGCCTTATGATGTTAAGGATAACCACTCACGGATTGGCATTATTATCTCCCTCGCTGGCGCTTTATTATTGATTTTCTTTGTGGGAAATCCATTTAAAGGTCTCATTCTATCACAAGTATTTCTCGGCATACAACTTCCGTTCACAGTAGCAATCCAGATATATCTCACATCATCAAAAAGGGTTATGGGAAAATATGCCAATGGCCCTTTCCTTACTGTGGTTCTGTTGGTTATTGCCGCTATTGTTACTTTTCTGAATATTAAATTGCTGGTTGAATTGGTTTAACCAATCCGGTCATTCTCATAACACGCATATTATCAATGACTCTCCCTGGGGTATTAAGTTTTTTATTAGCCCTGTGGTGAACAGAAGGTTTTAATTAAATTTGTGAATTGCTCTATTCGTGTAACTAATTGTGAAAACCAACATAATGTCTCTCAAAAAGTATAAAACCGGTCTCGTATTGAGTGGTGGCGGTGCCAGAGGATTTGCCCACCTTGGTGTGATTCAGGCACTAAATGATGCCGGTATCTTTCCTGATGTAATATCCGGGACCAGCGCAGGAGCCCTGATTGGTGTTTTATATGCCGACGGCCACTCCCCAAATGAGATAATGAAGCTGCTGAATACCCACAGCCGGCTCGACTTTATGCGCCCTGCGCTTCCGCGGGAAGGGCTGCTTCAGCTTGGGGGAATTATTAAGATCTTAAAAGCCAGCTTAAGAGCCTCATCATTTGAAGAGTTGAAAATTCCATTATTTGTAACTGCCACTGATATGAATAATGGAAAGGCAGTCTATTTTTCTTCGGGTGAGCTGCTTAATCCGGTTATTGCCTCGGCAAGTATTCCGGTACTTTTTCAACCTGTAATAATAAATAATATCTGTTATGTCGATGGTGGTGTCCTGGATAATCTGCCTCTTCATCCCATTGAAAACAGCTGCAGTTTTGTTATCGGATCGTTCGTTAATCCTGTTGGTTATATGGAAAAAGTCAGTGGCCTTATAAATATTGCAGAACGGGCATTCCTTCTCAGGATGTCGGAAGAGATCAGCGAAAAGGCTAAGAAATTCGACCTTTTTATTGATCCGCTGGTATTAAGGAATTATGGTATTCTCGATCCGGAAAAAGCAGATGAACTTTTTACTGTCGGATATGAAGCAACAGCAGAAAAGATAAAAGAAAAACATCTTTTTCTTAACCCATGATCTATCGGGATCCGTTTTCCTCTCTGTTTCCGGGTGGTTACTTTTCAATAAAGGAATAGAGTTTTTTTATCTCTGCCTCCCATAGTGATTCTTCCGGTGTTTCAAGTATCAGCGGGATATTATCGAACCTGGGGTCGTTCATCAGAATTCTGAAGGTCTCTTCTCCGACAAAGCCGGCTCCAATGTTATCATGTCTGTCTACCCTGGTTCCCAGATCTTTTTTTGAGTCATTCAGGTGCATTCCTTTCAGGTATTCAAAACCGACAACTTCACTGAATTGTTCAAATGTCTTTTTAAATCCTTCTGCTGTTTTTACATCATACCCCGAAGTAAAGGCATGGCAGGTATCTATACAAACACCTACTCTTGATTTATCTTCAACATTATCAATTATCTCTCTAAGCTGCTCAAATGTATGACCAAGATTTGTTCCCTGGCCGGCAGTGTTTTCAATTACTGCAGTAACGCCCTTTGTTTTGTCAAGAACAATGTTAATCGATTCTGCAATTCTTTTAAGACACTCTTCTATTCCGATCGAATTCAGATGGCTCCCGGGATGAAAATTAAGCCTGTCAAGACCCAGTTGCTCACATCTCTGCATCTCGTCAAGAAATGCGGCTCTCGATTTTTCCAGAGGCTCCTCTTCAGGATGGCCTAAATTAATAAGGTAACTGTCGTGAGGCAGGATCTGAAATGGCTTATAATCAAACTTCTCACAGTTTCCACGGAAAAGTGAAATGGTCGCCAGGGTAAGGGGATTGGAAAACCATTGTCTCTGATTTTTTGTAAAGAGAGCAAAAGCCCTCGCTCCTATTGCGTTTGCGTTAACCGGAGCGTTATCAACACCTCCGGAAGCACTAACATGTGCACCAATATATTTCATAATAAGGAGATATTTGTTTATATCAAAAGTGTTCTGATTCCGGTTTCACACACATCCGGAATCTGCATAATTCCTGTTGCCTAATAATAACTTGTTCCGTCCCAGCAATGTGTACATAATCTTTCCTTTGGCAGTCCGATTGCTTCCACCAGATCGTCAAGCCGTTGATATATAAGTGAATCCAGATCAAGATTTTTAGCAATCTGGGCCACCATTTCTGAATATTTTTCCGAATCCGGATCAGCGTACTCACTAAGATCCTTTTCATCTCCACCGAGCTGGCTTATTGCTTTTCGGCCAGCAAGCTCAAATATTGATCTTGATTCTGAAAAGTTAAGAAAATTGCAGGCAAACAGAAGCGGTGGGCAGGCGATTCGCATATGAACTTCTGCAGCGCCCGACTCCCTCAGATCAATTGTACTGTCTTTCAACTGGGTGCCCCGCACAATGCTGTCGTCAAGAAAAACCATGCTTTTCCCTTCAATAACCGCCTTGTTGGGAATGAGTTTCATCTTTGCAACAAGGTCACGCTGACCCTGATTCTGTGGCATAAAACTGCGTGGCCATGTTGGTGTATATTTTGAATATGCTCTTTTTTGAGGAATCTTCTTTTCATTGCTATAACCAATTGCGTGCCCCACGCCCGAATCGGGAATACCGCATACAAAATCAGCCTCAACATTATCTCTGCAGGCAAGTGACGCCCCACACCTGTATCGGCATTCATCCACATTGATTCCCTCGTAATATGACGGGGGATAGCCATAATAAACCCAGAGGAAAGAACAGACCTGCATCTTTTCTCCCGGTTTCCTGAGCTGGGTAAATCCATCGCTGGTAACATGCACTATCTCACCGGGGCCAAGATAATAATTGAGTTCGAAGCGGGTATTTGGAAACGAACAGGACTCCGAAGCCACAGCAAATGCATCATCCCTTTTCCCGATAACAACAGGTGTTCTGCCCAGCTTGTCGCGGGCAGCTATTATTCCATTATCAGTAAGTATAAGAATGGAACACGAACCTTTTATGTTTTCAAATACATTCTCAATGCCGGAAACAAAGCTATCCTTTTCGCAAATCAGGTTTGCAACAACTTCCGTTGGATTAATATTCCCTTCAAAATTCTCTGTGAAATGTTTTTTCTTCTTCAGAAACCGATCTTCCAGATCAGACAGGTTAACGAGACGGCTAACCGTAACTATTGCAAAACGTCCAAGATGGGAATTGAATAATATTGGCTGGGGATCTGTGTCGCTTATTACTCCGAGTCCGGAATTTCCTGAAAAACCACTTAGTTCATCTTCAAATTTATTTCTGAAATAGGCGTTTTCAAGGCTATGTATTGAACGCCTGAATCCTTTTTCAGGTACAATAAAAACCATTCCTGCCCGTTTTGTTCCAAGATGGGAATGATAATCCGTACCATAGAAAACGTCCTCAACACAACGGGTTTTAGAAACTACACCAAAAAATCCACCCATATTACTGTATTTTAATTAGTTAACTATCTGAGATCTCTATGTAAATTTAATCATTGAATCGGATATTATTGAAATTATCAGGATATTATTATTTTTGACACGAAATTCTCATAAAAAATTATAAAAAATGGCAACCAGCGATAATAAAACTCCAATTGATCCGGGCAAGAAAAAGGGCTCTCCGGTAAATATGATAGCAATTTCTGTTATTCTGGGCTGTGCATTGATTTTTCTTGTTGTTATGTACTTCGATCAGAAAAGCAAAATGGTCGAAATGGAATCTGTCCTCACACAGGAAAAAGATTCTCTGGCGAACGAGCTGAAACTTATGGTCGTCGGCTACGATAAATTAAAAACAAACAACGACACCCTGAATGCCAATCTCGAAAAAGAAAAAAGCAAGATTGTCAGCTTGTTATCAATAAACGCATCGAACAGCCAGCTTATCAGAAAATATAAAAGTGAGATAAAGACAATGAGAGAAATTATGAAGAGCTACATTGTTCAGATTGATTCTCTTAATACCAGAAATAAAATACTTGTTTCCGAAAATACTGAAATACGCCACCAGATAACCCAGGTTCGGAATTCCAATACCGAGCTATCAAAAGTCAAGGAGGAGTTAAGCACAAAAGTTGAGATTGCTTCAGTGGTTCAGGCTAAAGACATCGTAGCTGTTCCTCTTAACAAGAAGAGAAAAGAGACCACAAAAATAAATCTCATTGATAAGCTCAGAATTTGTTTCACCCTTCGCGAGAACCCATTGGCAAAGGCTGGTCAGAAAGAAGTATATATGAGAGTTATAAGACCTGATTCTCTGGTAATTACCAGCAGCCCCGATAACCTGTTTGATTTTAAAGAGAAAAAAATTATTTATTCGGCAACCCGCTCTGTCGATTATATAAATCAGGATATTGAGATGTGTATCTTCATGGATAATACCGGCGATTTCATTATAGGAAATTACAGCGTTGAGCTTTATCTTGAAAACAATATTATCGGTCGTACAGCATTCCTTCTTTCGAAAAAATAACTATTCGCTTCCCGGCATCATAAATTCAGAAATGATGTTATCAGATATCATCTTCCCCTGGTTTGTCAGAACCAGGGTTTTTTTATCGAGCTTCATTAATCCATATTCTCTGAATTTCCCTGAAAGGTTTACAACATAATCGTACCCCTCTTTTTCAAATGTTTTTTCAACATAATCAAGATCAATGCCCCACATTGTTCTCAGCGAGGTCATAATATATTCATTGAACCGGGTTTTTGTATCGAGCTCTTCACTTTCGAAAAATGGCTTCCCTGCATTAACCGATTTAATATATCCTTTCAGATTGCGCGCGTTCCACTGCCTGGAAAATCCGTTGAATGAGTGTGCCGAAGGCCCAAGTCCCAGATAATTAACCTGCTTCCAGTAGTTTGAATTATGAATTGAAAAAAACCCCGGCTTACCAAAGTTAGAGATCTCATAATGAATAAATCCTGCCGCCTCCGCTTTTTCAATAAGAAGATTAAACTGTGAAGCACTCTCCTCTTCTTCAATTTCTTTAATAAGCCCCTTCTCCAGCATCTTTCCGAAAACTGTTCCGTTTTCAATAGTAAGATGGTAGGCCGACAGATGTTTAATGTCGAAGGAAAAGGAAAAATCAAGATTTGAAGCCCATTCACTGTTACTCATCCCTGGAATACCATAAATCAGGTCTATTGTTACGTTTTCAAATCCGGCTTCAAACGTTTCCTTAAGAGCAATAGCTGCCTTTGCCGCATCGTGACGCCTGTGAAGCTTCTTCAGGTCGGCATCGCGCCACGATTGAATTCCCAGACTAATCCTGTTAATTTTAAGCTTTTTCAGACCTGCTAAATAACCGGGGGTAACATCATCAGGATTTAACTCAATTGTCGTTTCACACAATTCTTCTACCCTGAAGTGCTTCTTTATATTATCAATAATGGTTTGCAGATCATTAATTGTCAAAACAGAAGGGGTCCCTCCGCCAAAATAGATTGTCGATACGCTTTCCTGATGAAGATAATCCTTTCTTAACAGAGCTTCCTTTATTAAAACTTCTGTAAATTCAGAATTATCTTCTTTTGAAAGCACATGATAGAAATCACAGTAATAACAGAGCTTTTTACAAAACGGTATGTGAATATATATGCCTGCCATTTATTAGATTGTAATCCTGTAATTTACAAATTAAAAATCATTCTGCCTGTTCACTAAAAATTATCTTCAATAAAATATTAATGTATCCGTGAAAATGAAAAAAAGAGACTATTTTTATATAGCTGCGATTAATTACGTTTGCAACATATATTAATAATGTTTAAACGGAATATATTATCAATTCTTGTCTCTCTTCTTATAATGTATCTGAGTCTTGCAAACTCTCATGCATTTGATAAGGTTCCTGAATTCAAAATCCCTTTCCTCGATAAAATTGTTCACAGCATTATGTATTTCACACTTATGTCTGCTATTCTCTTTGAAAACAGAAAATCATTGAGAGGCACCTCACATCTGTTTCTTATTGCTCTTCTTCCTCTTTTTTATGGAATCCTTATGGAAGTTTTGCAATTTTCTCTTACCGAAACCCGCTCCGGCAATATTTACGATGTTTTTGCCAATTCATCCGGAATTCTTATTTCCATTTTGATATGGCCCTGGTGTAATAACCTTATAAAGAAAATTTTCAGATATTAACTAATTCGGAATTATTTACTCTTGTAACAAGGTCATAAATTGTAGTATTACTGAACAGAGTAATAAGATTGGTACGGGTTTTTGAGTAGTCGTCATGAAGGGGGCATTGTTTTTTTTCTTTTTCAACATTCTGACACGAACCGTTATGCATTACACAATCTGTAAAAATATCATTCCCGTCAATTGTCCTTACAATATCAAATAAAGTTACTTTTCTTGAATCTTTCAAAATGGAAAATCCCCCATTCGGGCCTTTTGTGGAACTGAGAATTTTTTGTTTGGCCAGCTGCTGGAGAATCTTCGCAAGAAATGGCGCAGGAAGATCAAGTTCGCTGCTTATTTTTTTTATTCCAGTTTTTCCTTCTGAAACCGGCCGGCTGGCCAGATATATTACAGCTCTGATACCGTATCTGCATGATTTTGAAAGCATCCTAATACATTTTTAATGAAATTTTGTCAATTCTTCTCTCGTGACGGCCACCTTCAAATGAGGTTTCAAGAAATGTTTTAACTATCAGATAAGCTTCAGACTCTGAAATATATCTTCCCGGCAATGCACAAACATTCGCATCATTATGCGCCCGTGCCAATCTACTTATTTCTTCATTCCAGCATAATGCGCTTCTTATTCCGGGATGTTTGTTAACAACCATATTAATTCCGTTCCCTGTACCGCAAATAGATATTCCGGTCTCATATTCACCGGCAGAAACAGCGTTTGCCAGAGGATGACCAAAGTCCGGATAATCTACAGCTTCCTCAGAAGAACATCCAAAATCCTTCACATCATACTTTTCCTTTATAAGAAATTTTAATATTTTTTCCTTAAGGAAATAGCCTGCATGATCTGATACTAATGCTATTTTTTTCATTTTCACCGTGTTACATTTTAATTTTGTTTCTCTTAATATAACGCAAATTAATATAATTGGCTAATTAAAGGAAAAAAGTATTCTAATATCTTTTATTTACTCAATAAAAAATAATTCCTTCTTTTTCAAGGTCCCTTTCCATAACATTAAAACGCAATCCTTTTCAACAATTCTCTCTTCAATAGTTGTTAATAACATGCTCACAATTGATAAATAAGTTCTAAAATCTCCTGGTTTGTCATTAGGTTCTCCGGTTTTTTACCCTGAGTGAGTCGTTATAATAAAGTTTTAAATAAATAAAGTCAAAATATGAACCTTATATAAACCTTAAAAACTTTACTTTTGCTTAATTGACAATATCAACAATTCATTCTTAACAATTGTTAATTGATTTACTAATTGCCTGATATTCAAAAATGGTATGCTTTTTGAGTTGTTGAAAAGATGTTTATCCATTTGTTATGATGAAAAAAACAACAAAATTCTGTTTTATATATCAACACTATTAACAGCATATCATCATCATCATAAATAAATTTAAATTAAAACTATTAAGAATATTATGATGTTAGTAACATTGACAAAAGCATTTTAAGTTGGAATTTCAAAACAAACTTTATTGATTAAGTTTACAGAATGGAAATTTTTAAATAATAATGAAAAAGCAATCTACAGAATTTTTTCTAAGTGAGATAAAGCGATTGAAGGCAGAAAAAAATGCTATCATTCTTGCTCATTATTATCAGACGGGTGATATTCAGGATATTGCCGATTTTATTGGAGATAGTCTGGCTCTTTCTCAGAAAGCTGCATCCAACAGTGCTGATATAATATTGTTTGCCGGAGTTAAGTTTATGGCTGAAACAGCAAAAATTCTTGCTCCAGAAAAGAAGGTACTTCTTCCCGATATGAATGCGGGATGTTCGCTGGCAGATTCTTGTAAAGCTGTGGATTTTGAGTTATTTATTAAGAATAATCCTGGAAGAACAGTAGTCTCTTATGTAAACACAACCGCTGAAATAAAGGCTTTATCTGATATTATTTGTACCTCCTCAAATGCTGTTCAGATAGTAGAATCATTGCCGGCTAAAGAAAAAATAATCTTTGCCCCGGATCGTAATCTGGGAAATTATGTTCTTAATAAAACTGGTAGAGATATCATTATCTGGAATGGAACTTGTCATGTACACGAAGAATTTTCACTCGAAGCAATTCTTAAACTTAAAAGAGAAAATCCGGATTCAAAAATAATAGTACATCCGGAATGTGAACTACCAGTGAGAATGGTTGCAGATTATATCGGTTCCACTTCAGCCTTATTGAGTTATACAGGGAAAGACAGTGCAAAATGCTATATAGTTGCAACAGAGGTAGGTATAATACACCAGATGATAAAGGAAAACCCTCATAAAACATATATTCCTGCACCTCCCCGGGATTCAACTTGTGCATGCAGCGAATGTAGTTATATGAAGCTTATTACTATAGAAAAAATTTATTATACTCTGTTAAACGAGGAGCCGGAGATTTTTGTAGATAAAAGTATTCTTCTTAAAGCGCAAAAACCTATCAGAAGGATGATGGAAATATCAGAAAAACTTGGTCTTTGAATTATGAAAAAACTTGTTATCCTTTTTCTCTTTATTTCAATATGTTTATACTCATGGTCTCAGGAAAACGGTGATCTTAAAGATGGTTATCAGGTATTCAGATATCCAAATGGTTCAGTATCAAGTGAAGGTCTCATAAAAAGCGGAAAACCGGAAGGATTCTGGAAGAGTTATTATGTAACCGGAGTTAAGAAATCAGAAGGTAAAAGAACTAATTTCCTTCTCGATAGTATATGGATATTTTTTGATCAGGCTGGTGATACAACAGAGAAAATTAATTACCTGTTTGGTAAAAAGAACGGATGGTATTATAAATACAAAAAGGATCCATCAAGAGGGCTATATATTTGGTCGAAGGAGCTTTTTTCGGGTGATAAAAAAGAGGGTACGGGATACGTATATTTTCCGGGAGGTAAAATACAGCAGACAGTCGGTTATAATAACGGGAAAAAAGTGGGGCTATCGAAAGAGTTCGATTTTGATGGGAATGTTATAACACTGCTGGAATACAGTAATGATTTCCTTGTCAGCAGGGAAAAGATCAACCGGTCAGATAATAAAGGTTTAAAACAGGGTGGATGGAAGGATTTTTATCCCAACGGAAGCATAAAGAGCGAAAAAACATTTAAAGATGATTTGATACACGGCTATTATAAGGAGTATGATAACAGAGGAAAGCTAATACTTACAATGCTTTATGAGAACGGTTCAATAGTAAAATCCAGAGTTGAAGATGAACCCGATATTGAAATTAGTAATAAATATGATACTGATGGTAAGCTGATTTATAGCGGACCTTTCAGAAATAATGTTCCTGTTGGAATCCATAGGGAGTACGGAAAAGACGGAAAAGTTATAAATGCATTTATTTATAACGATAATGGTTTGATGCTTTCTGAAGGAGTTGTTGATGATGCCGGAAACCGTAACGGGAAATGGAAAGACCTCTACTCAAATGGAAAAGTTCAATCTCAGGGACAATTTACTGATAACCGGCGTTCGGGATTGTGGAAGTTCTATAAAATCTCGGAAAAGATTGAACAGACAGGCTCTTATAACAACGGACGTCCCGATGGAGTATGGAAATGGTATTATGAGAACGGTAATTTAATCAGAGAAGAAGAGTACTTCCAGGGTCAGCGCGACGGAACATGTACCGAATATTCCCCTTCTGGTGAAATTATTACGCAAGGGCTCTATACAGATGGTGAGAAGAACGGAGAATGGAAAGCCAAAACAGGTGATTATAATGAAGAAGGAAAGTATATTCTCGGACTAAAAGATGGTATGTGGAAAGCATACTACATCGACGGAAAATTAAAATTTAAGGGAAATTTTATTCAAGGTAATCCGGATGGTCAGCAAACCTATTTTTATGAGAATGGAAAAGTAAAAGAAGAGCAGTATTTCCAGATGGGAATACGTGAAAAAATTTGGAAAAAATTTAGTGAAGAGGGAATGATCGAAATTGTCATAGCATATAAACATGATGTGGAGGTAAGTATTAACGGTGTCAGAATAAAGCTTCCTGAAAGCGATACCAGGCTGATTAAATAGTTATTGTGCTTTATGGAAGATAATCTTAACATCCGAAAGGATAACAATCCGGTTAACGACAAGGAGTTTGAAAAACAGCTTAGACCATTAAGTTTTGGTGACTTTAAGGGTCAAAAGCAGGTTATGGAAAATCTTGTTGTTTTTGTAACTGCTGCAAAACAGAGAGGCGAGTCGCTTGACCATGTTCTGTTGCACGGTCCTCCCGGTTTGGGAAAAACTACTCTGGCCACAATTATTGCGAATGAACTACAGGTAAATCTGCGTGTTACCTCGGGACCGGTACTTGATAAACCTGGCGATCTTGCCGGATTGCTTACTAATCTTCAGGAAGGTGATGTTCTTTTTATTGATGAAATTCACAGGCTTAGTCCTGTTGTCGAAGAGTATCTTTATTCGGCAATGGAAGATTTCCAGATAGACATAATGATTGACAAAGGACCGAGCGCACGATCGGTTCAGCTTACATTGAATAATTTCACACTTATCGGAGCTACAACCCGCTCAGGACTTCTTACCAGTCCTCTTCGGGCAAGGTTCGGAATCAAGTTTCATCTTGAATACTATGATCATGAAGTACTTACAGGGATCGTCAAAAGATCTGCCGGTATCCTGAATGTAAAAATAGATGAGGTAGCAGCTGTGGAAATTGCACGAAGAAGCAGGGGAACACCAAGAATTGCAAATGCCCTGCTAAGGCGTGTAAGGGATTTTGCACAGGTAAAAGGAAGCGGAGATATTGATCTTGAGATAACAAAATACGGGCTCAAAGCTCTTAATATTGATCAGCATGGTCTCGATGAAATGGATAACAGGATTCTTTCGGTTATAATTGATAAATTCAGTGGTGGCCCCGTTGGATTAACCACAATAGCTACAGCAGTGGGAGAAGAGAGTGGGACGATTGAAGAGGTTTACGAACCGTTTCTGATTAAAGAAGGCTACCTGAAAAGGACTCCACGTGGAAGGGAAGCTACAGAGCATGCCTATAAACATCTTGGGAAACAATTTGGAAATAGTGTATCAGGAATTTTATTCTGATGTGTCCTCCTGATCAGAATGTAACCCGCCAATTAGTTGAATACGTTACTGATTTTTTCAAGGCCCTTCTTATTTAGAAGTTTTATTTTTCTGCCGTTTAACTCAACAAGTTTAT
This sequence comes from uncultured Bacteroidota bacterium, assembly GCA_903824785.1. Taxonomy (GTDB): domain Bacteria; phylum Bacteroidota; class Bacteroidia; order Bacteroidales; family VadinHA17; genus LD21. The sequence goes on along the minus strand of CAIJYD010000091.1, from coordinate 10,132 downwards.
CGGATTTGAATTCTGATAATAGTCTTATTACAGACTCTGTTGCAGTTCCCACAATATTAGCAAGCTCTTCCCGGGTAAGTGATATCTGCAGAAACTGTTGATCATCAACTCCAAATTCATTTACAAGAAGGAGAAGAATTTCTGCAAGCCGCTCTCTGACAGTTTTTTGGGCAATATCTGTTATAAAGGAATTTGCTTCCCCCAGTTCATGACAGGCCAGCTTTAGTAGTTCCAGGGCGTAAGATGAATTTGTTTTGATAAAGGAAATAAGGATTTCGGACGGAATAAAACAGACCTGACAATCCTCAATTACTTTTGCTGAAGTACATGCAAGTTCATTGCTCAAAACACTGCGGTAAGCTATTATGTCACCTTTTTTTGCAAACCGGATTATCTGTTCTTTACCATCGAGCCCGGTTTTAAATACCTTTATTATTCCGCTGTTAATACAAAAGAAGCCACTGATACGGTTTCCCTCCTGATAAAGAATATCACCGCGCTTGTATTGACGAAAATCCTTTTCATAATTTAATAAATCTATCTCATCTGGCTTCAGATGTTTGAAAATAGAACCAGATTCGAGTGAACATCTTTCACAGAGCGGTACCTGAATATCCTGCTGCTTCATTTTCTTTTATGATTATTATTCTAAAGATTAACAAAAGCCTTATTTATTTTGTTCAAATTGGTTAAAATGCTGTTTTAAACTGATCCAGAAAACGAATGTCGTTTTCAAAATATAGTCTCAAATCGTTTACCTGATATTTTAGCATTGTTAACCTCTCAATACCCATACCGAAGGCAAACCCGGTATATTTATTACTGTCTATATTGCATGAATCAAGAACATTGGGATGAACCATTCCACAGCCAAGGATCTCAAGCCACCCGGTATGTTTACAGACGTTGCAACCCTTCCCGTTGCATATTTTGCAGCTTACATCCACTTCAGCTGAGGGTTCTGTAAAAGGAAAGTAAGAGGGTCTTAGCCTTATTTCAGTCTCTTTTCCGAACATCTCTCTTGCGAAAAAAAGAAGTGTCTGTTTAAGATCAGCAAATGAGACATTTTCATCAATATATAACCCTTCAACCTGATGAAATATGCAGTGGGCCCTGGCAGAAATTGCTTCATTGCGAAATACCCTTCCAGGAGAAATTGTTCTTATAGGAGGTTTTTGGTTTTGCATTACCCTTACCTGAACCGAAGATGTGTGTGTGCGAAGCAATATATCTTCAGGAGAAGAGTCTTCAGAAGAGATTCTCGAGACATAGAAAGTATCCTGCATATCTCTGGCCGGATGCTCCGGAGCGAAGTTTAATTTTGTAAAAACATGGTCATCATCTTCTATCTCCGGTCCCTCGGAAACAGTAAATCCGATCCGGGTAAATATATCTATTATCTCATTACGGACTATTGAAATTGGATGCCGCGATCCTGACCCAAAAGAGACAGAAGGTCTGGTAAGATCCTGAATATCTGAAATATCTTCTTTATCGAGCAATTCGGATTTTAGGATATTGTACTTTTCAAGAGCACTCTGTTTTAACTGGTTAAGGTTCTGTCCAACCTCCTTTTTTTCAGAAACGGATACATTTCTGAAATCTTCGAAAAGGTCGGAAATAATTCCTTTTTTGCTTAAGTATTTTAGGCGGAATAATTCAAGGTCTTCACCGTTATTTACTGAATAGGCAGATACCTCTTTAATTAAGTCGGATATTTTTTGAAGCATTAAAATTAGATTTTAAGTCAATTTTTTTAGTTACGGACGATTTTTATTTTGAGGATTTTAATATCATTTACAGGTTTGTCATTGCTGTCTGTACTTACTGAAGCGATACGATCAACAATTTCAATACCTTCAATTACTTCTCCGAAAACGGTGTAGGTACCATCAAGGCGTGGAACACCTCCGATGGTTTTATAGACATTACTCTGTTCTTCTGAAATCTTGTAATCAGGGTTGTTAGTCAGATATGAGAACATTTTCATTGACGCAATTTCTTGTATTTCCGAGTCAGAAAGGGGCTTTGGTGATAGTTTTACACTGTCGGAAGTTGCCTTAATAAGATTATTGAATAGACCCTGCTTAATATTACTGTTTATGCGTTGCTCGGCCAGGTTTAAATCACTGTCTGAGTATTTTACGCCCTGAACAATATAAAATTGTGTTCCTGATGATTTCATTTCAGGATTTACATTATTACCTTCACGGGCTGCGGCCAGTGCTCCTCTTTTATGAAAATACTGCTTACGGAATTCTGCAGGAATCGTATAGGTATTCAGAGAATCAGGAAGTGCTTTTGAAGAAGCTTTTTTTGTGGCAGGATCCCCTGCCTGGATCATAAAGTCTTTAATTACTCTGTGAAAAGAGATCCCCTCGTAAACTTCAGAATTTATGAGCTTTATGAAGTTATCACGATGAAGAGGCGTTTCGTCATATAGTTTTATCTTGATTTCACCGAGGGTTGTTTTTATTAAGACAGTTGTATTATCATTGCCTGCGGGGGAGGAGCAGGAAATCATTAGTAAAAAAGCAGGAAGGAGTATTGATTTTTTGAAATTGCTGTTCATGAATACTTATTTTAAGTTAATAACGTTCTGCAAATGTGAATGCAAAGATATTTAACTTTGGAAGATACAAGATATTATTGCATTTCAATTTACTTTTTTTAAGTTAATCAGCTTCCTGAATTAATTGATTGGTTCAATAAAAGTATATTTGCAAATTATTTGTTTAACTTAATTATGATTTATTTTTAATTCTGGATTTTTTAGGCATTAATATGTATTTGTTGTTTTGTCTTTTGTATTAAGCTTCTGTAATAGATTTTATTATAACAAACACAATAATCTAATAAATCCTGATTGACAGGAATTTAGTTTTTGCAGAGATAAGGATTGTTTATTTTTTAAAGGCTCAATAAAGCATTAATGAAGATAAAAGTAGTAAACAGGTCGAAACATCCATTACCTTCATATTCAACGAAATCTTCGGCAGGGATGGATATCAGGGCTAATATAGAGGATGATATTATACTTTTACCTCGGGCAAGAACCATTGTAAAAACGGGGCTTTATCTTGAGATTCCTGTAGGCTTTGAAGCGCAGATTCGTCCAAGAAGTGGACTGGCCATAAAAAGCGGGGTTACTGTTTTAAATTCTCCGGGTACTATTGACGCAGATTACAGAGGAGAGGTTTGTATAATCCTTGTAAATTTATCAGAAGAAACGTTTGTTATAAAAGATGGAGAAAGGATTTGTCAGATGGTTATCGCTAAACATGATATAGCAGAGTGGGTTGACGTTGAAAGTCTTACGGATACTGAGAGAGGTTTAGGAGGATTTGGACATACAGGGAGTATATAAAATGAAAGCATCAGGGTATTTATTCTTAGCCATTTTAATTTCTATTTTAAGTATAAGTGCATGCAGTCGAAAAACGACCCCGGCTTTTGTTAGTTCAAAAATCGGGAAAAATTTCGATGCGGCTGCATTTAATTATGTTTATGTGGAAGCAATTAAGCAGAAACTCATGGGTAATGGAGGAGATGCATTAAAGTATTTTGAGCAATGTGTTGGAATAAATCCGGAAAGTGATGCTTCATACTATCAGATGGCCCAGATTGTTATTATAAACGGGGATTTGAAAAACGGGAAATCGTATGCATTAAAAGCACATTCGATAGATAGTACGAACATCTGGTATTTGATGATTCTTGCAGGGATTTATTACCAGGAGAAAAATATCGATAGTGCAATAGTTTGTTATGAGAATGCTGTGAAGTCTTATCCTGAGAAGGAGAATCTTAAGTTAGCTTTAGGAAATCTTTATTCAGAAAACAAAAGTTATGAAAAAGCAAATTCTGTTTTTCGTGAGTTGGATGTGGCAGGAAGTGTAAATGAAAATATTAAGCTTGCGGCGGTTAAAAATCTTATTACAGCCGGCCGATTTTCAGAAGCTTTGAGTAAAACAAAGGAGCTGCTTGCTATTAATCCTGAGGAGATCGTTTATAGCGGATTGCTGGCTGAAATATATAGTGCGCTTGGCGAAAAAGATAAGGCACTTGAGGTTTATAAAGCTTTGATGGAGAAAAATCCTGATAATTCTCAAACCCAGCTATCTCTTTGTGATTTTCTAATAACAGAAAAGAGTTATGATGAATTATTTAATCTATTGAATACAATCAATTTTAATAGTGGTATTACACGAGAAGAGAAGATATCCATCTATGTTCGGTTATTAGAAATTCCTTCATTCGTAAAAGAAAGGGGAGATGAACTTATTGTTACTTTGATGGTTCTGGAAGCCACTTATAAAGATGATAAGGTTATTCCTCTTCTTATGCCGGATTTATTTATTAAGCAGGATAGAATGCAGGATGCTTCAGAAAGGCTTGAAGAAATAGTAAAGGTTACACCCCAGAATTACTATGCATGGGAGAAATTGCTCTTTATTTATCTGCAAATGAAAGATTATAAGAAGCTTGAAAGTAGAGGGGAGGAATGTGCATCACTTTTTAATACTTCGTTTGTCGTGAAAATTCTTTATGCAAACGGTGCCGCGGAAAATTCACAATTTGAGATTGCACTTGGAGAGCTGAAGAAAGCAGAGATATTGGCGGGAGAAAATAAGGAATATATTATGCAGGTACTTACGATGCGTGCAGATATTTATTACAGGATGAAGGATTATGATAAGGCATTTAAGTTATTCGAAGAAGCAATTAAAACAGATAATTCGGACTATACAATTTTGAATAACTATGCATACTATCTGGCTGAACAGAATATGAACCTTAAGGAAGCCGAAGAGATGGCAAAGAGAGTAATAGATAACGAAAAAGGGAATACGACGTATCTTGATACTTACGGCTGGATACTTTTTAAAAGGGGTAAGTTTAGTGAGGCGGCAAAAGTTATGGAATCAATAATAGGGAGCGGGGAAACTCCTGATGCTGTGTGGTATGAGCATTATGGGTTTATTCTTAAAGAGCAAAAACGGTGTGAGGAAGCAATAAAGAACTGGAATATTGCAAAAGAATTAGATAGTTCAAAAGCATACTTGATAAAAGAAATAGAAAATTGCGGAGGATAAATTTCATATTTTTTCTTCTTATTCTTTTAAACGGATGTTCTGTTGTTAAGAACGACTTTAAAACAGCGACGGTTTCTTCAGAAATTTCAGAATCGGAATTAATTTCGGACATAAGAAGCAGAAATCTAACAAATAGTAGTTTTTACATTGAAAAGGCAGAGTTCAGTTTTATAGAAGAAGGTAAATCAGAAAAGCTTATAGGAAGTATTAAATTCGAAGCCCCTGAAAAGTTTTTAGTAAGTTTAAAAACCAGGGCGGGAATTGAAGTTGTACGTGCTTTGCTTACGAAGGATACTTTACTTATTAATGACAGAGTAAACAGAGTTCATTATTATGGTTATCCGGGAGCTTTTGAAAGAAAATATGGTGTTAGTATTTATCTGTTACCATTGTTTTTAGGTGATTTTCTGGATGAAAAAGCCGAAGTTATTAAAGATTCAACTATAAAAGAAGGCAGAGCACAATTGCAAAAAAATGTTTACGGTAAGCAGGTTTTGTATGAAATTGATGTTCAAAATAAAAAGGTTAAAGTTTCTACAGTTTTAAAAGGATATTCCGGACAAGACATAAAGATTTTTTTTAGTAAGTTTTTAGCACAAGCAGGTTTGTTATTTCCGGAGAGAATTGAGATTTCTGATCAGGAAAAAAATGTAATATTGGATATTTCTATTCAAAAAATTTTACTTCCTTGGAAAGGAGCTCTAAATCTTATTCCGGGAAGTGATTACAAAAGAGTTCAACTATTATGAAATATCTTTTATTCATAGTTTTATTTTTAGTTGGTTTCAGCCACAGAACAGTCGGGCAAAGCAAAGCGGAGCTTGAGGAAAGGCGGAGTAAAACTCTTAGTGAGATAGCCTATGTGGATAATCTGTTGAAATCCACAACAATAAAGAAGAATGAGAGTATGAATGCCATAAAGATAATTGGGAATAAACTTATTCTTAGAGAGATGGTTATTAATGGAATGGGAGAGGAAATTTCATTGATAACTGTGCGGATTAACCTCAATACTACTGCAATTAATATGATGGAAAGGGATCTGATTAATTTGCGGGAAGACTATTCCAGAGCAGTGGTTAATTCTTACAGGGCGAAAAAGGGGAGCCCGGATATTATATACATTTTGTCAGCAAAAGATTTTAATCAGGGCTATAAACGGCTTAAATATTTAAAGCAGGTTACGAAATTCAGAAGGAAAGAAGCAGAAACAATTCTTGAGTTGAAAAGTCAGATACAAACAACTAAGGACAAATTACAGGGGGATCTTTTTAAAATTTCTGATTTAAAATCCAGAGAAGAACAGCAGAAAGAGTTACTTCAAAGGGAACAGGAAAAAAAGCAAAGCATGGTTAAGTCTTTGACCAACAAGGAGAAACAGCTTAAAGCCGATTTAGAAGAGAAGAAAAGAATTGCAGCGAAAATAGAAAACGAAATTGCAAGAATTATCGAGGAGGAGAGGAAACGGAGCATAAAATCAGACAACACCCCGGAGCAGAGGTTAATTGGAGAAAATTTTGTTGAGAATAAAGGGAAGTTACCTTGGCCTGTGGAAAAAGGTATTATTACCAGCCGTTTTGGTGTTCATAAACATCCTGTACTTAAATATCTCACAGAAGATAATATTGGGATAGAAATTACAAGTTCGGGAAAAATTTCAGCAAGAACCGTATTTCAGGGAGAAGTCGTTAAGGTGTTTGCAATACCCGGAGCAAATATGACCATTATAGTAAGGCATGGAAAGTATTTATCTGTTTATGCCAATATTGTAAATGTAAGGGTTAAACCGGGGGATAAAGTTTTTACAAAACAAGTTATTGGCGAGGTTTATTCAGACCCATCAGACAATGATAATTCTATTTTAAAATTTATGATTTTTGAAACTAACCAAAAGTATCAGGATCCGGAATTGTGGATTACAAAAAATTAATCGGAATTTTGTAACAAAAAGGGATTATTTAAGTATAAATGATTTCAGGATATTATGCATAAGAAGCTAAATATAGAATCACGACTTTCAAATCTTAGAATTGTAGAAAAGATAATTGATGAAGTTACCGGTGAAATCGGAATAACAGCAGATAATTATGGGAAAATTCTGGTCTCTTCCCTTGAAGCTGTAAATAACGCCATTTTGCATGGGAACAATTCAAATCCCGAAAAATCTGTTTCTATTGAAGTATTTTTTGAGAATAATGCTTTGAAGATTATTGTAACAGATGAAGGAAACGGCTTTAAACCCGAGAATGTACCTGATCCTACCTTTCCTGAAAATATAGAAGAAGTTAATGGGAGAGGTGTGTTTCTTATGTCTAAGCTTGCCGATGAGATCAAATATAATAAAATTGGTAATGAAGTAACCATGATATTTAAAAACGTCAAAACTTGAGTATAAGGATTTTTTATGAAGAAACAGAATTTCGCCTGAAAGGCTGGAGGAAAACTGTAAGAATAATTAAAGAGGTCATCGGAAGTGAACAGCTTATTTCAGGTGACCTTAATTTTATTATAACAAATGATACGATTTTAAGAGAAATTAATAACCGTTTTTTAGGACATGATTATTATACTGATGTTATTACTTTTAATAATAGTAATGGTACTCTTATAAACGGAGAGGTATATATCAGTATAGACACAGTAAGGATAAACGCGAACAACTATGAAGTTAGTTTAAATAATGAAGTAAATCGAGTAATATTACATGGGGTTTTACATTTGATAGGTCTGGATGATAAAACAGAACAGGAAAAAGTGGTAATGAGAAATAGTGAAGATAACTGGCTGAGGAGGCTTGAGGAGGAATAAAATGGATTTTGTATACGATATTATTGTTGTTGGAGGAGGGCATGCAGGATGTGAAGCTGCTCGCATTGCTTCAGTAATGGGTGCAAGGACACTTCTTGTTACGATGGATATGACCAAACTTGCCCAGATGTCATGTAATCCTGCAATGGGCGGAATAGCAAAAGGTCAGATTGTAAGGGAAATTGATTCGTTGGGAGGAATGAGCGGACTGGTTACTGACAGAAGTATGATTCAGTTCAGGATGTTAAACCGGTCAAAAGGTCCTGCTATGTGGAGTCCTCGTGCGCAATGTGACAGACAAAAGTTTACTTCAGAATGGAGAAAAGTTCTGGAAAGGACAAATAATCTAAGTATCTGGCAGGAACAGGCAACCTCATTATTAATAGAAGATGATAGAGTAATTGGTGTAGAAACTTCATTCGGTACAAAGTTTTCAGCAAAAGCGGTAATTCTTACTAATGGTACATTCCTGAATGGATTAATGCACATCGGGTTTCAAAATATTAAAGGGGGTAGATCCGGTGATGAAGCATCAACAGGATTAAGCGAACAACTGGAAAAAATTGGGTTTACGGTGGAAAGGATGAAAACCGGAACGAGTGCTAGAATAGATGGAAGGTCAATAGACTTTTCTCGTATGACTGAACAAAAGGGTGATGAGGAGGGTAGAACATTTTCTTATCTTGATGATGAGCCGGACTTGATTGAACAAAAGAGTTGTTTTGTAACACATACAAATATAGAAGTACACGAGGAGTTAAGAAAAGGACTTGAATTCAGTCCGCTTTTTACAGGAAGGATAAAGGGGAGGGGACCACGTTATTGTCCAAGCGTGGAAGATAAGATCGTAACTTTTAAGGATAAGACGTCGCATCAGCTGTTTATTGAACCGGAAGGATCAGATACGGTAGAATATTATATAAACGGTTTTTCGAGCAGCCTGCCGATGGAGGTTCAGCTAAAGGCTCTCCGTAAAGTTGAAGGGCTCGAGAATGTTGTGATTTTTCGCCCGGGATATGCAATTGAGTACGATTTCTTTCAGCCGACTCAGTTAAAACATACACTGGAAACTAAACGTGTCAGTAATCTTTATTTCGCAGGCCAGATTAATGGCACAACAGGATATGAGGAAGCGGCAGCGCAGGGATTGATGGCAGGAATTAATTCAGTTATGAAAAGCAGGAACCAGGAGCCATTTATTTTAGGGAGAGACGAATCGTATATAGGTGTTCTTATAGATGACCTTGTTACCAAAGGAGTAGATGAACCGTATAGGATGTTTACCTCTCGGGCTGAATACAGGATATTGCTTAGGCAGGATAATGCTGATGAAAGGCTGACAAGAAAGGCGTTTGGTATTGGAACGGTAAGTGAAGAAAGAGTTAGCAGACTTGATGAAAAAGAGATGTTAATCTCAGAGCTTCTCTCTTTTTTAAATGAAAGAAGTGTTACTCCGGAGGAGATAAATCAATATCTAGAAAAAGCAGGCACAACAGGAATCACTCAAAAGGTAAAGGCAATTACAATTGCGTCGAGGCCACAAATAGAACTTTCGTCATTGCTTAGTGTTTTGGAAGGAGCCAAGGAGCCAATTTCGGGAAGGTCTCCGAGATATAAAGAGATTTCGGAATCTGCAGAAATCAAAATAAAGTATGAAGGTTATATTCAAAGGGAGAAACTTGTTGCAGACAAAATAAAGAGATTGGAGAATTTAAAAATCCCGGACGATATATTTTATGATGAGTTGGTCTCTATTTCTACTGAAGGACGTCAGAAGCTGAATAAGATCAGGCCGGCAAATATCGGACAAGCAGGAAGGATTAGCGGGGTTTCTCCTTCTGATGTTAATATTTTACTAATGTATATAGGAAGATAAAAATGTTCCACGTGGAACATTTTTAAAATATTTATATTTATTTCTTTTAATTTTTCTTTGCAGGATATTCAGTTTTACTAAAACCACCCATTCAGGAGCATTTTTACGCCTTTTTTCATACAGTTTATTATTCGTTTTTCAATCTCGTAGAAATTATTTCAGACGAGAGCATGTTATTTTTAAAGCAGATGAGGCTTAAAATTGCCTCTTTTAATTGTAGTTATCGGGATTATTCTCTGGGATGTAAATTTCAATTCAATTATATACCACCATTTCAGTTAAATAATATATCACTCGATAAAGATAAAAAGATTCTTGTTGTTTGTTGTTAGCTGCATTGAATAAAGGAAGG
>CAIJYD010000090.1 GCA_903824785.1 uncultured Bacteroidota bacterium | reverse complement strand
GGAAACTTCCATTTAACTCTGTTTTGACGATTCTACGTATTATGGTTTGAAACCATAGCCGTTTTGGAGGGTCAACATCACTGAAATATCCAACATGCAGGATAATGATACCCACAAAAGTGAAAAATTATGCTTAATTTAAAGTTTATGAATTAATCAGGTTAGCAGACAATATTTTCAGCTAAGCCCTGTTTTTAACTTTAGTCCCTTTCAAATTTTTGTTGTAATTTGGTGTCGGTTTTCACAGGAGAGAAATAGTGCAGAATAAAAACCAGGATTATGTCAGAATCAAAATTCTATCATTTTTCACCAACAGGATTATTCTATGGTTTAGGAACCACGGAGGAGGCAATTTCTGCTTTAAGGGAAGGTGGTTTTGTCTGGTTTAATTTTTATAAGCCATCAAAAGAGGAGCTCTCTGCCCTTATCGATACAATGGGTATTCATCCACTGTCTGTAGAAGACTGTTTTGACGACAAACAGGTTCCCAAGATTGAGTATTTCACAAATAACACTTTTATCATTTTTAATGCATTCAGCTATGGTGATGATTCACTTTTTATTGATGAAATAAATCTTTTTTTAGGAAAGAATTTTCTGATAACAGTCAGTGGTCATAATTCAGAAACGAGACGGCCATTGAATGGGATTGAAGTGATAGTTGAGAATGGAATTTTAAATGCAAAAAATGGTCCGGATTATGTAATGCATATTGTACTGGATTATCTTGTTGATCAGAAATACAGAGCATTCGATGATATGGAAGATAAGCTTGAGGAAGCTGAAGAATCGTTACTGAATAATGTTGAAAAGTTTCAGCCCCGGCTGTTACTCAGTTTGAGAAAAGATCTTCTGATGCTGCGGAAAAGTCTCTTCCACGAAAGGGAGATCTTTGTGAAGATCTGCAGGCTCGACTGTCCGTTTGTTACTGAAAAAGCCATAGTTCATTACCGCGATATTTATGATCACCTGGCTAAATTCTTTGAGCTGACGGAGACTTACAGGGAGATTGAGACCAGTTTAATGGAATTATATACATCCCTTCTGAATAATCTCATGACTAAAATGTCAAATGATACAAATACGTCAGTAAGGAGGCTTACCCTTATTGCCACAATTTTTATGCCTTTGACACTAATTGCAAGTATTGGTGGTATGTCAGAATGGTCGATGATCACAGGGCCTTCAAACTGGAAGATTTCCTATCCTCTCTTTCTGCTGGGAATGTGTTTAATTGGTGTTGTGAATTACTACCTCATCAGGAGATTTGAAAAAAGAGGGAATACGGCTGATGAGGAAATATCAGAAAGCTAAAGTTCTTTTTTGTTATTCAGATCAAACATCGAAAAATGTTTTTCACCAAATGACCTGATTGCGTAGGAAAAAAAGAGCCCGGAAAGAATATCAATGCTATAGTGCCCGTGTGCCAGGAATAGGGCAAATATTACAATAATCAGGCAAATACCGATTATCCATTTATAAACCCTGTCTTTTACCAGCAGTAATAACAGAAATACATTTCCTGCATGGCCCGACGGGTAAACTCCAAGTTCATAGTTTGCAAATCCATGGAAGAGCGGGTCCGATCCGTTAAACATCGGGGGATTCCCAAAGGGGGTCAGGACGATAAAAACGCCTCTGACAATATAAAAAAAGCCAATCAGCAATAGAAACATTGGCACCCGGTTAAAATCTTTCCGGTGAAAAATATAAACAATAGATAGTATGATCGGAATAAGTGAAACGATATCATAAATCAGCGAAACATCAACAACAGGCAGGTTATCAAGAATAAGGTCGGAAAGCATTGGAAGTGTTTTTCCTTCACTAATATAATTATGGAGATAAGTCTGGGAAGCAATATTCAATTCAATTCCCGCAAAAGTAGAAAGCAGCCCAAGATATAAATACTTGCTTTTAAACAGAGGAATGATGTAATGAAGAAATCCGGGGGTGGCAGATAAGGTATTTTTCTTTTTATTATTGGAAATCATTTACTTGAAGAATAAGTATTTATGGTATTGTTGTTACAAAAAGACGATATTATAAATCAGAAAACAAAGATAAAAACTTTAGTTAATAAAAACTGATGTTTTTCAGAACGATTATAGCGACATCTCTTTATAGGTCTGCTCAATTTCTTCCCTGAATTCCTCCGGCGCCTCAATATGACCCCAGATCGATTGTGTCTGCCATAAACCATTGTAAGCCGAGTCGTGATATGTCCGAATCAGGTGAGGAATCTCTTTTTCGGTAAGTATTTCATCAAGAAGCATTGCCTCAATCTCGTTTTGAAATGTCAGAATTTTAATGGGATCGGTCATCGCCTCTCTGTTTATTTTTTGGTTATCGCACAATTATTCAGAAGTACATCCATAAGAAAACCTGAGCATTCTCCGCGAAGAGTGATCTCATCTCCTGCTCTGAACTTTGAAGGATCAGCTATTGCAGGGAAAGTACAAATTACGGATGAGATGTCGCTGCCGGTAACCAGAGAGATGTTAAGAATATTGTTGTCAGCAGGTTTCACCGAAGCAATGGTGCCTGTTACTTCCAGTATTTTATTGATATATAATGCTGATGCAGCGGTCTCATTATCCTCAAAAGCTTTCTGAAGCTGAGAAGCAGAAAGGACAAAATCAGGTTTGGCTTTCGACATATCAGTGGCTTTCAGATTATAGTAATAGAGTGCTGCCAGAATTCCCGATAAGGCAATAAAGGAGACAAAGAATAATGCGATTTTTATGTAAGTCTTCATAGCTGTTTAGATATTTTGTTTAACCTTCGTAAATCGCCGTACAATAAAGTCATTAAAGTTATTATTTATTTTCGACAGGAGCGTATTTCATCGCAACTGTTACTTCAAGATTTTTATTGATTTTTTCTCTGACAACACCGGGAATATTTATCTTATAATCTTCAGGATTGATATTGAATTTTGAAGTTGCAGTTATCTCCCCGGCTGCTATCACGATAGTGCCTTTGGTGCTTATTTTATTGGTAGCCCCGTGAATGGTAAGATCTCCTACAACAGTAACTTCATAAGTTCCCGGTTTTGAAAAATCAACAGGTGAGGGATTTACGATCCTTCCCTTAAAACTTGATTTGGGAAATTTATCAGACTCCATATAATTTTCGTTGAAATGTTCCTCCATGAGGGCTCTGTCGAAATGGAAGGATTTGATAAGTGCCTGAAAAACCAGATCTCCCGTAGAGATATCAAGTACCCCTGCAACCTGGTTGTTATCTCCTTTTATATCCTCCATGGTGGTATGTGATAAGAAGCCGATATACCCATTTTTGGTCATGTATTTCTGACCATTTACAGCAACAACTACACTCAGCAGAAAGTACAATACAGATAAACGTTTCATAATTACTCTATTAGATTAATCAATGTTTTCAATACTATGAAGTAACAATAATGAAGGAATATAGTTTAAGTATTTCTAATGCTTCTGTAATGTAAAGACCCTTGAAATATTAAACCCGAAATGAATGCCTCCCTTTAACCAGCTGCTTGTTGTTTCTCCGATAAACCCCTTTTCGATCATTGCCAGTGAGTTGGTGAAGATAAACTGAAAAACATGTCCCCCTGTTTCAAGATCAATGCCTAATGATAATGGATTATATACCTGCTGACTCATGTAACTTTTTGGGTTTGCCAGGTAAAAATATTCAGCATTCAGGCTTAACCTTTTTGTTAGTTTCATTCTGCCGCCGGCACCAACTGCCAATAGATCATTGGGATCCATTTCCGTAGCGACAAGGTTGCGATGTACATAAGAGGGTGTAAGCTGAAAAGAAAATGATTGATTGAATTTGCGGGCAATAAGCACCTGTCCTACATAAGATAAGCGGGAAGAAAAATAATTGATTCTGGTCGGATCGGGCCATTTTAATGATTTAACGGCAACAGACGACAAGACAGACAGAGAAACGGGCATCTCTTTTACACCTGATGATTGCCTTAATAATGTGAACTTTGCAAATCCATCAAAAGTCTTTTCATAGTTTCCTCTTCCAACACCAACCATAAGCCAGTTAAATATTCCATATTCAAGACTTAAGTGCATGTTTGCCTGATCGAGCCCGAAAAACTCATATGCCCCGGAGTTGATTGTCCCAAAGCGATGGGAAATTCGAACGTCAAGCTGTCCGGCAGGCATTTTTTCTATTGAATGGCCATTCATTATCCTTGTCGATTTGAATGTGGCTGTGGTATAGTTTGTTTCAGCAGGTGTGTTTTCGTTCAGAAGGTCCATCAGGTTATTCTGGCCAAAGATCCCGATCGGGATAAAGGATAGCAGGAATAAAAAATATAATTGTTTCATAAAACCGGGGTTATTTTTAAACTCAATTATTTACCATTCCATTTCTGACCCATATATCGAACTGGGCAATAGAACAGCTCTTTATCTGACCACCGTTTTTGGGCATCGGAGAGAAGTTCCCGAAATGTTTTACTGATCCGGCCAGTGACACAGCCCTGGAAGTAACATCAGAATAATCCTGAAGGCGGATATTATTCCCTTTGCCTGCAGCTGTGCTGTTTGAATGGCAGGAGTAGCAGTTGCTGCTGAGCATCGGAGCAATTGTTCCGCTGAAAGTTACATTGGTTGTATCGCATGTAGTATTAAGCTCAGGATAGAGAGCCTCCTCACTATCGTAATAACAAGATACCATGAATGATAAGATTATGGCAATAATTGCAAAAGATAAAATTAATCGTTTCATATACAGGCTATTGCTTGTTGTTCAAAAAAATGTTATCGACTACGGGTTCCGAGTTTCTGCCACGCAAAATAGTTTCCGGACACAGAGTTTCCTTGGCACCCTGTTCAATCCATAATCGTATTATTGTCCGGTTTTCAAGAGAAAGAGGTTGATCCGGAGGCATTTTATTTTCGCCCCAGGTTGCAGTTATTGCTTTATATATCCTGCTTCCGTTTGGGTTGCCGGGAGAAACAGAACGGCTGATGGCACTGTAGTTATTCATTGCTCCGCCTCCTTCTCCGCCGCGGCCATCGTGACAACCGGAAATAGCACAGTTGTTGGCAAAGATCGGCAGAACATCTCCCTGAAAACAGATCTCCGGAAGATCATTAATCCTGGCATCATGTGTGCATGAGGTAATCCATGAAACAGTGGTAAAAATCAGCAGGAGACTTAATGATAAGTAAAGTTTATTGAGCTTCATATAGAGGTGTTTGGTTAGAAGTCAAAGACGTTGCAAAAATACGCTATTCTTCCATATTTATTGTTTCACAAAAAGAATATTAATCATAACATTACTTTATTAAAAAGAGAAGTTTCACTCAGGGAAAGTCTTAAGAAAAGAGCATTTTAAACTCATTTTCGAAATTCGGAGTAAAGATGTTTTTACCCAGATTCTTTTTTATTTCAGTTATCCTCCAGTATTTTCCTTCCTCAATTTCTTCCTTATTAATTATTGGAACCTCTTCAGAGGTGGTTGAAAATGAATTAACAAGCTCCCTTTCGCGAATTGATTTCCAGATATATTTTACTAAAGGCTCAGGGGTGAAATTAATCAGATTAAGTTCTTCTTTTGCTTCACGGAAAAGAGCTTCTTCAACAGTTTCTCCTGGATCAATATGGCCCCCTACAGAGGTATCCCATTTCCCCGGCTGGATATCTTTTGTCATTGCTCTTTTTTGTAAAAACAGATCGCCTGAGCTGTTAAAAAGATGTAAATGAACAACAGGATGAAGAAGCATGCTTATACCGTCGTGGCAAACAGATCGCGGGGCAAGGCCTGTCTGGTTTCCATCCTCATCAACAACAGGAAACCACTCTTCAGAACGGGAGGTTTTCATCTACTTTATGTGTGAAATAATCTGATGTAAAGATTGCAAAATTCCGGCAAAGATCGAAAGCAATTCCCGGGCTTAATTATTTTTCCCGGTAATCGTAAACGCGCATCGTATTGTATTACCGTCTTCATCTACAACGGTAAGGAGATGGTTACCTGTTCCGGCAAGTATTTCGATCTGGTGGATAAAACGGGTAGTTCCAACATATGTTTCATCGAGGTGCCAGAAGATTTTTTTAGACGGGTTTCTGTGCGCCACTTCTGATATCACCCTGGTTAACAGGCCGCTCTGGTCGCGCGGGATAAATATTTTGATTTCAGGTGTGGGGTAAATGAATTCCATGGCAGGTATGATTTTACTGACAGGACAACCGGGGGCAACGGGCGGAAGAATTTTATAGGCGGGGTGTTTCTGCCGGTAGTAATATTCCATTGCAGGGGGAAGAATAAACCAGGGTAAGTTAATAATTTCAGAGAGCGGCGCACAGGCGGAAGTTACCTGCATCGTCATTGATTTGTCAAGATGGATTACCTGATGATATGGGCATGCTTCACTTCTTAATCCGTTAACGGAGATCTCTGTTTCAATAGTTTTGGGGCAGTCTGGTCCGGCTCTGAACCCGCTTTTACTACAGACTTTTACCATTGTCAGATCTTCATACGGAGTACTAAACCATTCCCCTGATCGCATAAGGCTGACCATATCAAACAAAATGGGTGCTGCTGCAGAAATGCCTGTCAGTCCGGGCCTTCCTTCTCCCCCGGCATTCCCGGTCCAGACTCCGATAACATACGAGGGAGTTGTTCCGACTGCCCATCCGTCTCTGAATCCGAAGCTGGTTCCGGTTTTCCAGGCTAGATCGGGAGAAGAGGCAAAATATTGCCAGCCGGTTTCACTTTCCGGCCTGTTTACTTTCTGAAGTGCTTCGTAGGTCAGCCATATTGATGAGGCAGAAAGCGGAGGATCGGGATCTTCAGTTGGTTCCTCCCGTAAATCTATTTTCAGGACAAGTACAGGTGGATGATAATCGGCTGTGAAATATTTTTTTTCATGAAGGTACCTGTTTAAAACTCTTGAAAGAGATGCATAGGCACCGGTAAGATCCCATAAAGAGGTTTCACCTCCTCCAAGAATAAGCGAGAGTCCATAATAATCAGCAGGTTTATTAAATGTTGTGAACCCTGTTTTATGTAGGATGGTGAGGAATTTTTCGGGATTATACTTTTGCAGCATCCTTACTGCCGGTATGTTCAGCGATTGTGAAAGAGCAAAACCGGCAGGTACTGCACCATTGTAGCTCTGATCGAAGTTTTTGGGAGAGAATCCGGGGAACCTTGTGGGAACATCAGCAATGAGGGAATTGGGCAGGATGTCGCCCGATTTCTGCATTGCAGCGTAAAGAAGAGGTTTAAGAATACTGCCTGTGCTTCGGGATGAGCGAATGATATCAACATCTCCTCCATGTGCTGCAGCATCCGGAAGGGTACTGTTCCCAACATAAGCCAGAACATTTCCGGTTTCAACTTCTACAATAATGCAGGCTGAATTGAAAATGTAATTTTCGGAAAGAGATTTCTGACGGGAGTTGATAACTTCATTTGCTCTCTCCTGCAGAACAGGATCAATAGTTGTCCTTATCATCTCACCTTTGTTTGTAATGAAATAATGATCAGTAAGATGAGGTGCTTTTGAAGGAAGTGATTTTGGTTCTCCGGGAAGAGGTTCCTCGAGAGCCAGCACCAGGGAAAGGGTGTCGAAACAGCCTCTTTCATAGAGTTTTTTAAGGAGGCTGTTCCGACGGGCTTTTAGTTTATCCTGATTTTTCCCTGGATAGACCAGACCGGGAGAGTTGGGGAGAATGGCCAGTGCTGCAGCTTCGGACCAGGATAGATCAGCAGACGATCTTCCGGTGTAACGCCATGCGGCAGCTTCGAGGCCTACGGTATTCCCACCGAAAGGAGCATTGGCTGTGTACATCAGGAGTATTGTTTTTTTTGATCTGAACAGCTCCAGCTTCAGGGCAGATAACATTTCTATGAATTTTCCCCTGTATGTCCGCGGCTTATTTCCTCTTGAAATTCTTGCAACCTGCATTGTGATAGTACTTCCTCCGCTTACTATCTCACCGGCTTTAATGTTTCCTGCCAGTGCCCGCAGCACTGAGACAGGATTAATCCCCGGATGATAAAAAAACCAACGGTCCTCAAATGCAAGAATAGATTTCACGAATTTATCAGGAACATTGTTGAATGCAGGAAACCGCCACTGTCCGTCATCAGCTATGCGGGCACCAAGAAGTGTTCCGTCTTTAGCTTCCACAACGGTTGAGCATGGTGCATTAAAACGGGGTAAAGGAGAAAGCAACACCGGGGTAATAACAACCCCGGCTGCTATCAGAATTATTTTCAGTGTCCGGTTCAATTTTCTCCGGTTACTTTTACACGGGTTCCCGGATACCTTGAATAACAGTTGGGAGTGTACATCGCTTCGCACCAGATGGATGGCTGATAAAAATCGCCTTTATAAGCAGCAGTCAGTATCAGAACGAATGTTTTTGTTTCGCCTTTTCCCAGTGCGAAATATGTATTTACCCTGTCATCACGGAAATCGCGATAATCATAAGTGCTCTCTTTAATACCCGAATTAGCTTCAAACAGCCGGGTATTCTGAATTTCCCAGCCTGAAGGAACCATCTGCGTAAGTGCAATATTATCTACCGGAGTAAAAGTGTTGTTGGTAACCTTTACAACCATCATGAAATCTGTTCCCTGTGCCAGGTTCTTCTGATCAATCCTGCCCATAGCCATATTAACAAAATCGGTGCTCATGGTCAATCCCTTCTCTTCTGCAGTAATGTCGGAAATGAGTGGAGTTCCTTTTTGGGTAAGGGTGACAAAGAGCGGTTTTCCGGAATTGTTTTCAACAGAAACAGTGTTATTTCCTTTAGTGAGCTTAATATCTTTCGACCAGATCTGTTTCGGCAATATTGTCTGATTATATTTTTCACCATTCAGGGCGACCTTTATTTTAGCCGGATCGCTGTTATCACCTGGTGTCGTCTTAACCGATTTCATGTAAGAAAACAGTCCCCATGCAACAGACTGCGTGCTATACCACTTGCTGTTATTCAGATCATTGCAGATCTCTTTCAGCAGAGGAAGAGTCTGTTCTTCGTTTTTCAAAAGGGAAAGAGTGTATAAAACAATTGCTTTATCGCGGATCTCACTGCCATAGTAAGAATTCCTGTATTCCGGTTCGGTTGACATGTTCCTCATATCGAGTAGATTGCCTGCCACCTCCGGGCGGCCTGTTGTTGCATACGTTGCTGCAAGCAGCCAGCGAGCCAGCTGAGGAATACCCGACGACTCCCTAAGCCTGTTCATTGCACCTTTTTCGGGCTGTCCGGCCAGTGCCAGTGTAAATAGCCGGTAAGCCTGATCGTTTGCGGTCTCTTTGTACCGGCTATCGAACTGCCAGGCCAGAGCTGTTTTCTTCTGATAACTGATCCATTTCTGTTTAAAGCCGGAAGGAATACTGAAACCCACTCTTTCAGCTTCAGTCATAAAATGGCCGGCATATGATGTTACCCAGTTGTCGGGCTGAATCGAACCGGGCCATAATGCAATCCCTCCGTTAACCATCTGTCTGGCAATGAGCTTGTTAATTGCCTCCGTGATATTTGCTGATGCATTTCCGGCTATTGCGGCATCTTTCCCGGTAAGATCATTAATCCAGAGCTGAGGGAAGGCTGCCGAGGTTATCTGTTCAGAACATCCGTGCGGATAGGCGATCAGATATTCCAGACTTCTATCGAGATTAACTGAAGGAAGCGAAGAGACTTCAACAATAGCAGACCCTGAGCCCTCCAGTCCGAAAGGCTGGAAAGATGTTTCCCATTTTTCACCCTGTTTTATTACCTTTATTTCGCTGCGTGTTTCAGGAGGATTCGGGCTTCTTATCTCAATCTCCATATTATATGTGGCAGTCTCGCCGCCCCCAGTTGCTGTGACACTTATTTTAGCCACCCCGGTTTTTTCACCTGCAGTAAAGGAAAACCCGGTATCTTTTTCTCCCTTGCCGGTAACGGATACATTACTGCTGTTCTGATCAAATGTAATAAGCTCATTTGCATCAGCTTTTAGAGAGATGTTATTGATACCATCTTTCTGAACAAACAGGGTTATCGGAAGAGCCACCTTTTCACCCGGGCTGATTACCCGCGGTGCTGTAACAAGTAACATCAGAGGGTCCTTGACGATGACGCTCTTTTCTGCAATACCAAAAGACCTGTCGCTTCCGGCAATGACCATGGTTCTTACCGAGCCGGTATACTGAGGAAGAGTTATTGCGTGGTTATTAGTTTTACCTGCACCCAGGCTGAAAGGGCCAAAGAACTTTACAACAGGGATAAATCTCTGAGCTTTATTTGCCGATTTATCAATCACGGCTTCATCTCCGCCAATTGCAAAGATCCTTTCCAGAGTACCTCCGAATGCACCAAGTACAAAGTCGTAAAGATCCCAGGTTTGAACGCCAAGCGCCTCGCGGGCATAGAAATAGTTCCATGGATCGGGGGTGCGGAAACCTGTAATATCGAGTAACCCCTCATCAACAACAGCCAGCGTATATGTCATTGGCTTTTTGTTTTTTTCACTGACCCTGATGACAAAAGGTTTTTGTGACCTTAGTTCATCAGCCATTTCAATTTTTGGCGAAAGCCGGGTTTCCGGATCTTCAACAAGGACAGGAACAATGCCGTAGAGCCTTACGGGCATATCGTTTACAGTTTGGGCATGAGGCTGAATAACAGTTACATAAGCATAGATATTGGGCGCCATTTCCGGTTTTGCCCTGAACCGGACAATAGTGTTTCCTTTATTGGTATTTACTCTTATCTCCTCCAGAACTCCTGTTGAATTTTCGAGAGTTACAATTGCCCTGGCATTTTCCGGAGCAGGGAAGGAGAGATTTATTTCATCTCCGGGATTATATTTCTCTTTATCGGTATTTATGGCGAGGAGAGTTGCTCCTTCACTATTTCCCTTCATCCCGTATTCCCATGGCCAGTCGACAAGGAGGATTTTTCCGGTGGAATGGCCGGCAGGTGTTGTTGCTCTGATAAGGTAACGCCCCCAGTCATTTTTATTAATCCTGAAAGAGACAGATCCTTCTCCTCCTGTGGTAGTGATCTTTTTCCGTAATACAGGCTTGTAATAGTCGTCGGAGATATAATTGGCAAGATCCTCCTGATCAGACTCCCACCACCATTTGAAACTAATTTTATAGATTGCTATTTCAACTTCGGATCTCACCGGTTTGCCATTTTCATCAACTGTAACTATCTTAACCTCATTATCTTTATCTGTAAAAAGCATCCGGCTTTTTCCCTGTAGTCCGGGGAGGCTGATCCCTGCGAAAACAGGATAAGGGGCATATTTATAGGTTGACTGTGTAATGCTTTCATCACCGCCGGGTTCCGATGCTTTGGCGGTGAAAACAACATTTAGCATCCCGGGGGCATTTATTTTATTGCCGGGATCAAAAATCACAGAGCTGTTTCCCGACTCATCAGTTTCGCCATCAAAAATATTGACGGTTTCTGAATAAAACTGGCTTATCGGATCATCAAAAGTATACTGCCTGTATTTTTCAAATTCTGTTTTGGTATGTTTAAGAAGATACTCCACCGACGCTTTAAGATTTTTAGCAACAGCTCCGTTCAGCCATTTCACATTGAGCGTACCTCTTGATACAGATTTTGATCCACCCAGGATCTCATCCGGGAAATTCAGATTTATTTTCAGACGGTTTGGCTTAACTGTCTCAACCCTGACTCTTTTTGTGAAAGTAGCTCCTCCAATACGGAAGAGAGCTTTATAATTTCCGGTTGGGGCATCTGAGGCGGTTTTTGTGGCGAAAACAAGCAGGTTACCTCCGACGGGTTTTTGAACCTGGTTATCCACTCTTTGTTCAAGCGGGTTAATAAGCTCGAACTGAACAGGATGCCCGGAAGGAAGGTCACTTTTCAGATCCTTGATAAAAATTGAAAGGAAGATTGAATCTCCGGGTCGCCAGACATCCCTTTCACCATAAATAAATGCTTTTATTCCATCATCAGGCTTGTTGCCGGCAACATCAAATGAACTTAAGGAAAGTGATGAGCCATCATTTATCTTCAGGTAGTTATGGTCTTTATCCTTCCTGGCAATTACGAGGAATGGTTTTCTCTCGCAAAGCAATGCAACAGATCCGTCCTGGTTTGTGAGGCCGGAAATTACAGGTTGCATCTGGTAGTCGAAAACTTCAATTGAGACTTCATTCAGGGGCATTGCAGTAAGGAGGTCGTTTACCATCACATGCAGGATATTGTCCTCTCCTTTTTTAGCAATCAGACCGAAATTTGATGCCAGGATATTTCTTGTAACTCTTTTATCTGGGCTGTAATAGGCCTCTTTGCAGGGATCATTACGATCATCCCAGTCGAATCCGAACGAATAATAGGCAGCATCAGTATTGTCCTCATAGTAGTTATCCGGATCGTCCCAAAAATCACGGTTCTGTTCCTCCGACATTTTCAGGTACTCTTCATATTTGCTATCTTCAGCTCCGTTGGTGCAGGGGTAAAGCGAATATGATTTTCTCATTCCAAGCACAACTTTATAAAGAACCCCCGGTTCAACATCTATATAGTCAGCCAGATCGATGGTATAAAGATTCCATCCATTGCTGTTCATCCCGGAGCCTGTCACCAGGTCTACTCTTCCTGAATATACCGGACGGCCAAACCGTTTTACTGAGTATCCGCCGTTGATATCATTTTCCTGGAGGAAAAGGGGCATATTATTCTCAAAAATCCGGATTATCTTAAGATCAACGGCTTTAAGATTTGCAGCTTTAAAAGGAAAGATCAGGTTTTGTGAGGAGGGAAGGATTACTCCGTTACCTACTTGCATTATTCCGGGAGGGACAGGAGTGAAATCGAGGTTTTTTAAAACTGCGGAAGGGAGTGTTTTCCCCTTGCTGTTTCTTAAAGAAGATTCAACATTCAGAACGACGGCGCCGGTAAGCCTGGTTAACGGTAAAATGCTGACAATATTTGAGTTGATATTAATGGAAATGTCAGATTGCGGGTTGAGATAGATAAGCCCTTCTGTCTCCTGGGAAGCATCAACCGGATCTGAAAAAATTATATCAATCCGCTGATCTTCTCCGGTTGAGGGAGCAACATTCAGGATATTAAAAACATCTGCAGGAGGTATAGGAATTGAAGAAGAGCCCTTTTGTTTTACTCCGGCAGAAGATCCGTCCCAGGAGAGAGTAAGCTCCTGTTCATTTGAGGTTCTGGAAATTCCGGTGACGGTAAATTTATGAAGAAGAGGAACAGAATGGTCCCAGATAATATCCATCTTTTTTCTTCCGAGTTTTGCTGAAACATAGCTTTCAGCCTCTGAATCTTCAATGTAATCGGCTGTATTTATTTCTCCATTCAGGGAGTAGCTGTCACCTTCAGAAGAGGTGCATTCGAGAGTTCCTGAGGTAACACGGAACTCTTTTTTAAGGGTTTGTATTTTTATTGGAAAAACATTCAGACGTTCTTTTACCTCTGACAGTCTGGATAGGTTTAATCCTCCGGAATAGGTTGTTCCCGGGTCGAGCAGCCGTGATGGAGTAAAAATCAGTGTTGTTTCATCTTTCCATTCGGTTTTTCCTTTAATGGATGGGTCGAATATGAAAAGACCGGAAGCTGATTTATCTGCTTTAGCTGCAAACTCAGGAGTAAATCGGATCTCAATTGCTGAGTTTACAGGAATAACCCCCGAAGTATATCCGGTAATATATTCGCTGAATCCCTTATCGACCGGGATATCAGGCGGAGGTGTTTCTTTTGTCTGACGTAATAATGAACGCTTAGGCTTATCGCCATCTGTACCACACGATGTTGCTAAAAGAAGTGCTAAAAAAAGGGGAATTAATCTTACAGTTTTCATAGACGGGACTTTTATTTTTCGAATCCAAATTACAAAAACTCCCGTTGAACCCCCAAAGATTCCATGTCTCACTAAAGAAGCCGGAATATCAGCTTCTTAAATCATTCTCTCATTAGTCCGGGGTCGCCGGTGCGCAGTATTATATTTATGGAGTAACCATCTCCGTCCTCAGCTTGGCAACATAGTCCCGGATCTTGTTGAGGGTTTCAACAGTAACTGTCATTTCGCTGCCCGATGAACGCAAGACCTGTTTTGAGCTGTCAATTTCCAGGTCGCCTTTCTTGAAGTATATATCGAAGGTATCGAAATAGTTCTTCAGGTATTTAAGTTTTTTTGTATAGTAAACAACAACAGGATCGTCGTAATAGTTTTTCAGGAAACTGAGAAGACTGGTCAGGGTATATTTTTGTTCAGCTATCTTCTGAACCACTTCCGGATCAGGTTTGGCGGGATTATAAACCAGTTGTGTGGCAATAAACATAGCCTCAACCCATCCACCCATAACCATAAGTCCGGCAGTGCTCTCTCTCCCGCTTTCACGAAGATGACTCTCCATATTATTGTAAGCATCATTCATTATTGCCATAAGAGTATCGGGGTCAGACATATCTGATTGAATTTTTTTGATAGGGTCGGTAAGAAAAACATCAGGGATGCCGAGCTTATTACTCATATCGCGGATTGTCATCATATAGTCGATAAGCTCCTGACCAATTCCGAACATCTTAAGATATCCGAAATCAACACCATAAATACCCGTATTGATGGAGGCTTTTGAACTGCTCAGGTACTGATCTCTTTTGGAAGTGGGGTTAAGGGTTGCGTTATTGTAAGGAACTCCAAGCCTGTTGAATATTGTACAAATTTCAACGGGAGTAAGGATTCCGTAAAAAATCTCATTTTTCATAACCGGGGTTATGGTCCCCGTAGAATCAGTTTTATATGTTGAGAAGACCGGAGCAAAGGCATCCTTTTGCGGAGGTGCCTGTTTGCAGGAAGTGGCGGATAACAGCAGGAAGAGGATCAGGGAGGGAAGAATACTTTTCATGGCTTCAGTTTATCACATCAAAATTAATAATAAAAATGACAGAAAAGAGCTGTTTATGTGAAATAGCATAAGGAAGGGATTTTACAGCAGGATCCTGTTGCCTAATTTTTTGGATATCAACCCCAGTACTGTACTCAGGTTTGAATACCGTTTTTGAAGGAGAAGTACTTTTTCATTATCATTTTCTTTTACTGCCTCAATGAGAAGCGCCATGATCTCTTTTCTTTTTATCATGATTTTATCGCTTTTAAATTTAAGAACCACATCACCGACAATATCCTTCATCTTCATCTCTTCAGTCTCCACATAAGTCTCCTTGTCTTTCCATATTCTGCTAAGCTCATGCGAATCGGAAAGCAGGTCGGCGGAAAGGCTGGAAATCTCCGGGTCTTCATGTTTGACAAATTGCTTTTCTCCTGTAATAAGCCCCTGCTCAGCATGAAACCGGAAATCGGAAAAGATCTTCGCGCAGATCCTGTCATCAAAATGCAGATCATCAGATGTGATTTCCTTAACAATATAATCCGAGACGGTGAGCACCTCTTCTTTGCCGTCTTCCTGATTTAATGTCCTGTCAAATATTAAACTGCCAAATTTCAGGAGTAATCTGATTATCTCTTTTTCAGAATAGTAAGTAACTGTTTCGTTTTGTACCGGTTTAATAATAACCGGGGGTCGAACCGGCAGATCTTCAGGGCCGGGATATTTATTTCTGTCCTGGAAGTTTTTCTGCTGTCTTAGTTTATTCACCTCATGATAAAGGATTGGCTCCGTCACTTCAAGCACGTTGCTGCACTCCTTTATATAAACGGTTCTGGTAATTGCCTCAGGTATTACTGCAATCGACTTTACAACATCACGGATAAGATCGGCTTTTTTAACAGGATCGTTATTCGCCTCAGAAAGAAGAAGTTGTGTTTTGAATCGAATAAAATCTGTTTCGTTCTCTTTCAGAAATTTCAGGAAGTCTTCATTACTGAGTTTTTTTGAATATGAATCAGGATCTTCTTTGTCGGGCAGCAGGACAATCTTAACATTCATCCCTTCCTCAAGAACCAGGTCGATACCACGGATTGAAGCTTTTATACCTGCGGCATCGCCATCGTACAGGATTGTAATATTCTGCGTGAACCGTTTGATCAGCCTTACCTGCTCCTGGGTAAGGGATGTTCCGGATGAGGCCACAACGTTTTCGATGCCTGCCTCATGAAGTGATAAAACATCGGTATAACCTTCAACGAGATAACATCTGTCTTCCTGGGTAATTGATTTTCGGGCCTGGTATATGCCGTAAAGAATCCGGCTCTTGTGGTATATCTCCGATTCAGGGGAGTTAAGGTATTTTGCACTCTTCGGGTCGCTTTTCAGGATCCTTCCCCCGAAGCCGAGTACCTGTCCCGAGAGGGAGTGTATTGGAAACATAACCCGGCTGCTGAACCTGTCGAAGATACGCTCCTCGTGTTGTATGGTCAGACCTGTTTTTACCAGAAAGTCCTGTTTAAATCCATCGTCCAGTGCTTTTCTGGAAAAGGCATCACGCTTTTCAAAACTATATCCGACCTCGAATTTTTTCAGTGTGTCCTGCCTGAAACCTCTCTCCTTAAAATAGGTAAGGCCAACAGAGATGCCCTCATCGGTCTGAAAAAGATTTTCGGAGAACTGCCGCGATGCATAAGCTGTTACAACAAGCAGGCTCTCTCGTTCATTCTGTTTTTCAATCTCTTCCAGACTGAGTTCTTTTTCAATTATCTCAATGTGGTATTTTCTTGCGAGGTATTTAAGTGCCTCAGGGTATGTGAGATGCTCATGCTCCATCACAAAATTGACAGAGTTGCCAACCTTTCCGCAACCAAAACATTTGAAGATCTCTTTTGCAGGAGAAACAGTAAACGAAGGGGTTTTTTCATTATGAAAGGGGCACAATCCAAGATAGTTAACGCCCCTCTTCTTTAATGGTACGAACTCCTGCACAACATCTACTATCTGCGCGGCATCAAGAATGCGTTCTATTGTGGGTCGGTCAATCATAATATTCTCAGGTATTCCTGCTTACCCTGAGCCTGACAGTAACTTCGTCAATTTCCACTACATGCACATTATCTTCTGTAATACTCTTTACAAGAGTTACTGCAGAGGCAAGTGTCTGAGATCCAATATATGAGGAATGGCGGGTTACTGCTTCTCTGATAAAATCGTGATCTTCAATAAGAACGGTTATCTTATCAGTAACATCAAAACCGGTATCTTTCCGTATATTCTGGATCCTGTTGACAAATTCGCGGGCAATGCCTTCATACCGAAGGTCGTCAGATACAGTAATATCAAGGGCTACAGTTAGTTTTCCTTCGTTGGCAACCTGCCAGCCCGGAATGTCTTCAGAGATAATCTCCACATCTCCGGTTGTCAGAACTATCTGTTCTCCACCGATGGTGGCAGTATGATTCCCATTTATCTCAAAAGCGGCTATCTCCTGTGGTGTAAGGGCGGTGATGATAGTGCTGATCTCTTTCATCAGCTTGCCATAGCGTGGTCCAAGAGATTTAAAGTCCGGCTTGATCTTCTTGACAAGAATTGATGCAGTGTCGTCAATATACTCAACCTCTTTGACATTTACCTCGGCAAGAATAAGGTCTTTAACAGCTTCAAATTTTTCTCTGAAGTATTTATCCGGTACCGGCAACATTATTCTGGCGAGCGGCTGGCGCACTTTGATGCTTACTTTTCTGCGTAACCCAAGTATCATTGAAGAAACTCTCTGAGCAATTTCCATTCTCTCCTCGAGCGCCTTGTCGATAAGTGACTCATCGAATGCAGGAAAAAGGACCAGGTGTACAGAGTTTTCGCTATGCCTGCCTGTTGTGTTGTTCAGGTCGGTGAAGAGGCGATCCATATAAAACGGTGCAATAGGAGCTGCAAGGCGGCAAACCGTTTCAAGACAGACAAACAGAGTCTGGTAAGCAGAGAGTTTATCTTTGTCATATTCCCCACCCCAGTATCGTTTCCTGTTGAGTCGCACATACCAGTTGCTAAGATTTTCTGTAACAAATTCCTGAATTGCCCGTCCGGACCTGGTAAGATCGTAATCTTCATAACATTTACCAACCTCTTTTACCAGAGAGTTAAGAAGGGATATAATCCATCGGTCTATCTCAGGTCTTTCATTTACCGGGATCTCTTTTTCGGTATATCTGAAATTATCAACATTGGCATAAAGGGAAAAGAAGGAATAGGTATTATACAGTGTTCCGAAGAACTTGCGTTTAACTTCATCAACGCCTGAAATATCGAATTTAAGATTATCCCAGGGCTGGGCATTTGTTATCATATACCATCGAAGCGGATCGGAGCCATACTCCTCGATAGCCGAGAAAGGGTCGACAGCATTCCCAAGACGTTTTGACATTTTGTTGCCGTTCTTATCGAGAACCAGTCCGTTGGAGATAATATTTTTGAATGCTACAGAATCGGATATCATGGTGGCTATGGCGTGGAGGGTAAAAAACCAGCCTCTTGTCTGGTCAACCCCTTCAGCAACATAGTCGGCAGGGAACATCTCATTGAAGTTCTCTTTATTCTCAAATGGATAGTGTGCCTGGGCATAAGGCATAGCTCCCGAATCGAACCATACATCAATGAGATCGGGTTCGCGGAACATTTTCTTTCCGGTATCGCTTGCAAGAATGATATCATCAACGAAGGGACGGTGCAGGTCGAATTTTTCATAATTCTCCTTTGAATTATCACCTTCGGTAAAGCCGGCCAGAGGATTTGATTTCATAAATCCGGCTCTGATCGATTTCTCAATCTCTGCTTTTAGCTCTGTTGCCGAACCGATACATTTTTCCTCTTTTCTGTCGTCAGTAACCCATATCGGAAGAGGAGTTCCCCAGTAACGTGAACGTGAAAGATTCCAGTCAACAAGATTCTCGAGCCACTTTCCAAACCTGCCGGTACCTGTTGATTGCGGATTCCAGTTGATAGTATTGTTAAGCTCTATCATACGGTCGCGGAAAGCTGTTGTACGGATGAACCAGGCATCGAGCGGGTAATAGAGAACAGGTTTGTCAGTTCGCCAGCAGTGGGGATAGCTGTGTACCTGTTTCTCAATTCTGAAAACCTTGCCCTGCTGTTTCAGCATTACTGCAATCTCAACATCGAGGGTTTCAGCTCCGGCAGAGCCATTTATGTCGTACTCGTTTTTTACCGGACGAGCCTCAAAACCAGTATAGGTTGTTACGTTAACATTCTGAATTACAAATGATTCGTCCAGATCAGCGATTGGAACCATATAACCTCGTTTATCTACCATCGGCCCGAATGAGCCATCTTTTCTCTTCACGATAAGAGGAGGCACTCCGCTCTCTTTTGCAATACGGTAGTCGTCTGCGCCAAAAGTTGGAGCAATATGAACAATACCGGTACCATCTTCCGTAGTTACAAAATCGCCGGCTAACACCCGGAAAGCACCTTGTCCGGGATTAATCCAGTCAATAAGCTGCTCATAATTTATATCCAGTAATTTTTCACCGGTGAATTCGGCAAGAACTTTAAAAGGAATCTTTTTGTCGCCCGGTTTATACTCTGAAAAATCAATTCCTGCATTAGGTTCAGGGAATAATGAATTGAGAAGCTCTTTGGCGATGATTACAGTTACCGGTGCTCCTGAATATGGATTAAAACTCCGTACTTTTATATATACTATCTCTTTCCCGACGGCAAGTGCGGTATTTGAAGGCAATGTCCAGGGAGTTGTGGTCCAGGCCATCATATGCACCTCTGAAGTATCAGTATTATTATAAAGGAATTCTGATTTATCGTTGCGTATAAGTTTAAACAGGGCTATGCATGTTGTATCTCGTACATCGCGATAGCAACCAGGAAGATTCAGTTCGTGAGAGCTTAATCCTGTACCGGCTGCAGGTGAATATGGCTGAATAGTATAACCCTGGTAAAGAAAACCCTTGGAATATAGTTGTTTAAGCAGCCACCAGAGTGTTTCTATATAGCGGTTATCGTAGGTAATATAAGGGTTATCCATGTTAACCCAGTAGCCCATTTTACGAGTAAGATCTTCCCACAGGTCAGTGTATTTCATTACATCAGTCCGGCAGGCCTTGTTATAGTCTTCTATCGATATTTTCGGGCCGATATCCTCTTTTGTAATCCCCAGAGCTTTTTCAACGCCAAGTTCAACAGGCAATCCGTGAGTATCCCATCCTGCTTTGCGTTTTACCTCGTATCCGCATTGTGTTTTAAAACGACATATTGCGTCTTTAATGGTGCGTGCCATTACATGATGAATGCCGGGAATTCCATTTGCCGAAGGGGGCCCTTCATAGAATACAAACTCTCCTTTTCCATTTACCTCACGGATACTTTTATGAAAAGTATCATTCTCATCCCATAATTTCAGGATATCTTTATTTACCTGCGAAAGATCAAGTCCTTTATATTCAGGAAAACGTTTCCCCATTGTATCAGTTAGTTATTAATGTTATTGTTGGTAAAAAATCGGTACAAAGATAACAAAATCCGCGCTGTTTCCTGCCGGGAGCTTCAATTACAGGTCCAGACAATTTTTTTCCCGAACCCCAGCCGGTTATCTGTCATTTTAATAAAAGTAAGTTTTACTATCCAGAGGCGGGTATCCATCAGTGCTGCAACAGGGAATCTACGGAGATAGGCAGTTTTGGATTTTGAGACCATATCGCCTTCGGGTTCTGAGACGGTGCCCTGAAACTGAATACCGCGTATTTTACCGATAACCATTGTTTCGAGAACAACTGAACCTGCAACAAGCGGATTCATTTCGAACTCTTTACCGTGCCGGGTTTCGCTGCCTGTTGTGAAAACGAGGGCATTTTCTTCTTCAAGGTAAACATAAAAACAATTTGCACACCATGGTTCACCATCAACTGTGGTGGCAATTGTAAGAACATGGTGTTTCCTGAAGAACCGGATTACTTTTCTGTCAATCATTTTCCATCCATCTGAAACAGTTGCTGTCAAATCCGGCAAGATCGGTAATCCTGTCAACTACTGTCATTACAAGTTCATCAATTGTTTTCGGGTTACTATAGAATGAAGGAGACGCAGGGCAGATAACTGCTCCTGCCAGGGTTAGGGTTTTCATATTGTTAATGTGTATGAGGCTGTATGGAGTCTCACGTGGAACAATTATAACTCTTCTTCTTTCCTTGAGCATCACATCGGCGGTGCGGGCAATCAGATCGTCTGATGTGCCATTGGCGATCCGTCCGGTTATACCCATTGATGCCGGGCATATTATGAGGGTGTCGTACTGAGAAGAACCTGAAGCAAAAGGTGCATAGAACGTCTTGTTGCTGTATTCTTTTACAGGATAATCCGGCGAATATTTTTGACCGGTTTCGGCTATCCAGATCTCTTTTGCCGTATCAGAAAAGATAACGGCAATCTCTTCAGGAGGATTATTTACCTGTTTTAATTTCTCCAGAAGTTTCAGGGCATAAACTGACCCGCTGGCTCCGGTAACAGCAACGACTATTTTCCTGTTTTTTAAATTTTTGTCTTTCATCACCTGTTAAATAGTTCTGTAAAGATAATTGTTTTCATTTCCGGCCCCGTTTCTTTGTTTGTTTCTTTTCAGCGTACAGGAGCACCCTGCAGAAATGGAGACAGCGATAGTTTACAGCAAAGGAGCGGAATAATTCAGGGATATAACTAAAAACCCTTATTTTTGTATTTGAAAATAGTAAATCAGATAGCCATGTTTTCCGGAATAATTGAAGAAGCTGCCAGGGTTGTAAAACTTGAAAAAGAGAAAGAGAACCTTCATATAACGATGCAATGTTCTTTTGTTAATGAACTTAAGATCGATCAGAGCATTTCGCATAACGGGGTATGCCTTACAGTTGTGAGGAAGGAGAACGATACCTATACGGTTACAGCTATAAAAGAGACGCTTGAAAAGACAAACCTGGGATTACTTAGGCCCGGAGACAAGGTCAATCTTGAGCGAAGCACAAAGCTTGATGGAAGGCTCGACGGGCACATGGTTCAGGGACATGTTGATCAGACTGCAGTTTGCATAAGTGTAACGGAGGCAGGAGGAAGCTGGTATTATTCTTTTGAGTATGAACCTGTGCAGGACGACTATATTACTGTAGAAAAAGGTTCCGTTTCAGTAAACGGAGTGAGTCTTACTGTCGTTAATTCGAAACAAAGATCCTTTGAAGTAGCAATAATTCCGTTTACCTGGGAGGTAACCAATTTTCACCTGATAAAAAAAGGGACAGTTGTAAATCTGGAATTTGATATTCTAGGGAAATATATTGCCAGAATTGTGAAACAGCAGCTGGAAGGCAGATTTAAATAATCGCTGATTCTTTGTAACGGGCAACCGCAAATAAAAAAACCGTCACCTTTTCAGGGACGGTTCTTTAATAATATCTCTGATTGATAATCTTTCTACTTCTGTTTCATTTTTGCGTCCATACAGAGAGTTGCATGAGGAACTGCTCTCAGTCTCTCTTTTGAAATCAGATCGCCGGTTTCACGACAGATGCCGTAAGTTTTGTTCTCAATCCTTATAAGGGCTGCCTGAAGATGCTGAATGAACTTAAGCTGACGCTGGGCAAGTCTTCCGGCTTCCTCTTTCGATAAAGTAGTTGCACCCTCTTCAAGAACTTTGAAAGTAGGAGAGGTATCCATAGTATCATTGCTCTCTTCGTGAGTTATGCTGGATTTAAGAATCTCATAGTCTTTTTTGGCTTTATCCAGTTTCATGAGGATGATCTGTCGGAACTCATTAAGTTCCTCATCCGAATATCTTGTCTTTTCAGCCATGGCATTTAATTTTATTATCGGGCAAAGATATTGTTTTTTTATTAATTAAAAAACATTAGGAAATTGGAGATACCGGATTGAAGGGAGTAATGGCGCAATGGCGCAAACGATGCCTATCTGCTTCTTGCTTTGTGAAACCAGATATTCCAGACTGATTTCCAGAAGTAACGAAAATCAGTGAGGAAAGGGTGTTTGTCGAACGAATCAAAATAGTTCAGCTCAGATGCCTGTATAGCTTCCAGATCGGCAGGCATATCAGCATAAAACGGAGGAATGAGTCCGGGTTTGTATTTTATTCTCCTTTCCTGAACATCCTTTCTGTAGAGGTCAAAATACTGTTTGCTTAGAGGCCGCACACCGACAAGCTTCATATCACCTCTGAAGTAGTTGATGAACATTGGAAGTTCATCAAGCCAGACCTTTCGGTAAACTTCCCCCCAGGATGTAATGCGAAAATCATTCCTGAACTTGCCGCCATCCTGAAGATCGTGTAACTCATAAACATAATCCTGGATGTATTCAGAGTAGGGGTGCATTGTGCGAAGCTTGTAAACCTTCATTATTTCTCCGTTTTTCCCCACTCTTGGTAATGCAATGAGAGGGCCGTAGGTTTTCTCCCCGATATGTATAGGATCACTTATCTTTCTTGCTTCAATACACAACATGTTCCCGATAAAAGACTCCTGACCTATTCTGAATCCTGCCCTGCAAATCCTTCCAAGTGCCTCAGCGCGTGAGATTACCATATTCTCCCCACGGGTAAGGAAAAAATATAGCCCCTGAGTAAAGGCCAGTTTCGGGAGAATCCGCTTTATAATAAAATCAAAAAAATAGTAGATGTAATTTAATACAGGCGGATATTTTCTTAATACTCTTTTTTTCCTCTGGTCTTTTGTTTCAACACAACAGAAAAAAAGACTTTCCATTTCAAGCTTGCTGTTTACGGCATCGAGGAATCCATCAAGCTTTTTTATGTCGTTTATTTTATGGAGGTTGATTATATAGTTGTATTTATCGTTAGGGAGGCTGGTTATATTAAAGATTGTTGTAGTTGATAAAACGGCTGAATGTTCCGTAATTTTGTTTCCGGTCATCTCAATTATTGCCCGTGTCATCTCTGATCCGCATCCTTTTTCAAGCAGATTGATTATTCCGCTGGTTGGAGAATCGGATATTTTCCTCTCTGTCCCGTTGCTTTTTACAGCGGTTACAAGGTCATATTCGCTGGGTTTGCTATACGTCTTATATTTTTCGTATTCCTCATAGTCCTGCTCAACGGCCTTTTTGTAAGCTATATAAACTGAACCAAAAAGAAGCTCCAGAAGTGTTGCCACCAAAGCTGTTCCGAGCACTATTGTTCTGGAATAAAAATAATCGCGAAGGACAAACATTACAAGGGCAGTAATAGCTATTGCAATGACATTGCTGGTTAAGACTCTGGCAAAAAGAGTTGTGAAGTTGATGATTTTGCCGCGATGCATCTTTCCGTTTAGCAGGGAAACAACTAACCAAACCAGAGCCAACCCTGCAAAAAACGGGATATGGGATGGAAGGTACATTCTCAGGCTGGCAGGCTTTGTCCATATCATGCCAAGAAAAGATATTGCCAATATTACAATATCAGTTATTAAAGTTATTACCCTGAATTTATGTTTTTCCATTGGAGATGCACCAGCAGATTATAATCAAATGTGAAGTAAACGAAAAAAATGTAAAATTGTTGCAAAAGTATAGATTTCTCCATTGCCGGAGAATAACAAAGAGAGAAGAACAGGGCAGAAGAGATGATGTATCAGAATCCATAGGTTAAACCAAAACCTGATGTCCTTTTATTACCGGAAAAGTATTCAGGGGACCATCGTTGGTCACCGCTTATATCACTTATTATAAAAGAGAACCAGGTATAAAGGTCATTCATGATCTGATAGGAAGCCTTTATGCCATAAGATGTATTATGCCATTCAACAGATGCCATTGGTGGATTTCCAAGGCGATTTACTCCGGCTTCGGTATAATCAGGACCACGTATTGCATCGAGAAAAAAGAGATTGATATTTAATGTCCGCAGAGGACGATAATCAAGAGCCGCATACAACTCCCGCGAGTTGTCTTTCATGTAATGGCCAAGGTTGTAACCGGCTGTCTCAAAGGTGAGTGTTGGCACATAATGCTGAAAAGTGAGGGGATAAGTATATGTTAACTCGGAAGTTAATGAGAGGTTTTGTATAGGGAAATTGCTTAACCTGAACCCCGCTTTATAGCTGAAAAAGTTCCATTCATCTTTCATCGTAAACCTGCTTACAGAGAGTTCATCGATAAACATTGAACCGTACAGATGCAGATTTTTTATCTGACGGGAACTGATGTCAAAGAACATCTGCGAATTCATATTGTCTATTCCTGAAGTTAAAGAGTGGTCGACCGACTTGTAAAAGAAAAGAGGCACCAGATAAGCAGGATTGATATTATCGTCGCTGTAAACAATGCTGTTTCCTGCCGACAGATTAAAATTTTTAAAGGGAGTGAAGGTGAACATGTTTGCTGCAATAAACTTCTTATGGTATACTTCACGGTAGTCGGTACCATAGCTGTTGGTGACCCGGTAAGAATTGGTGCTGTCAACAACCATAGAGTTCAGCCAACCATGAAAATAATTGAAGTCAAACCATTTAACCGGAGAGATATGAAGTTTCAACTGCATGAATGTAGGGTTATTACCTCCGAAGATTGCTGCTCCGTTATAATTGTTCCCCCATTGGAGCCTATCCTTTACAAGCCCTGCGCTTCCCCATTTCCATGAATAGGTGACGCCACCCTGCATCTCGCTCCAGTCGGTGTTCCCTTTCAGGTGACCCCCTTCTCGCTGAGTAAGATATCCGGTTTTTCCAAGAAGCGGTTGCTCGTGATTATCCCGCAGTGAGGCATAAAAGCCCCAGTTCTGAATGTATCCGCGTCCTTCTGCCCCGTTGCGCCAGTAGGTTGCCTTACCCGAAGAGTTCTGAAAGAGCTCACCTCCAAGTATCGGGTTTATTGTAAGTGAGAAAAGATCGTCCTTATAGTAAAACAGATCGTTTCGTCTTTTCCAGTTTTTTCCCGGTTGAAACTCCTTTCCAAAATCCATCATGTAGAAGCTGAGATCTTTCTGCTGACGGGGATTTAGCTTGTCTTTATTTTCTTCAGCCTCTTTAAGACGTTGAGAAATGAAAAGTCTGGAATATGGTTTTACAGCAGAATTAATAGTGATTAGTTGGCTGTTGGCAAGTTCATCGAGGAACTCATATATCCCTTTGTTGTTAACAGATTGAGGGATCTCCTGCCCCAAAAGATTCCCGGTCAATAAAATATTGATGAGGCAAAAGAGGAAAGCCGGTTTTCTTAAAACAATCATCTGAAAGGATATATTGGCAAATATATAACTATTTGTTGTCATCACGTCAAGCAGTATGTATGGGCAGCAGTAAGGAGGAAATAAAATCCGGACTTCTTTTTCAAGATTAATTTAAATGATATTGGTATAAAGAAAATAACAATGATAAAATGCAGTACGGAATGAACAGATAAAAAAATTATCTTTGAAATCATTTTATGCGCACAGATATGGCAAACCAGGAGGAGATCCCGTCAGAACAGATAAAACTCGCACAGATCATTGGTTCGGAAGAGAAGTGGTATGCGCTTTATACCAGGCCAAGAGCTGAAAAACTTGTTTATAAGCGACTTGTTGAGGCAGGTATTGAAACATTTCTTCCTCTGCAAAAAACCTACAGGATGTGGAGTGACCGTAAGAAACTGGTAGAAAAGCCACTACTCTCCTCATACATTTTTGTTAAGGTAAAAAGAAAAACATTTCCTGTGGTATATCAAATCTTCGGAGTTGTTAAATTCGTCTCTTTTGAAGGACAGGCCGTTTCGATACCGCAGAATCAGATAGACATTCTTCGTTTGCTGATCAACAGCGATGCAGACATTGAAGTCTCTTCCGGGAAATTTGCAAAAGGAGATAATGTTGAAGTGGTGAGTGGCTCATTAGTCGGACTGCGAGGAGAGCTGATTAAAATCGGAAGTCAGAATCGTGTTGTTGTTCGGATCGATAAGCTCGACCAGAACCTGATTCTTAAGATCCCGAAGACCTTTCTGAGGAAGATTTAGCAGGTTGCAGGACCTTAAAGGAAGTGATCAAAAAGAACCATTAATGTATGCAAATACCCTGGCGCCAGCCGGGAATAAAAAAAGAGTGCTCTCTGGCACTCCTGATATAATAATTAAAGTTTTCTTAACCGAAAGGTTTATCTCCAAAGGGGGACGAGAAGGGCTCAGAGCTTCCCCCACTGCCGCTTTTACGCGGAGGAGGGTCAACGGGACCCGACTGCATCTGTATTGAGATAGTATAATCCAATACTATCTTTTTAATAATTGGTTTAATATATTGTTTCTTCTTCACAAATCAGAACTAAAGAATATTCAGGATTCATTAATATACCACAATCTTCGAAACAAAAGGTTCATTTATGCCGGTAATACGTGTAATATAGACTCCTTCAGGCAAATTAAGAGGTAATTGTACTGTTTCCCCCGGTGCAATGTTAATCAGATTATTAGAATAAACCGGCTTCCCCTGCATATTATAAATAACAATCCTGCCATTGGCTGATGTTGTTTCTGTCGGATAATTAATATACAGGAAGGTTTTGCTGTACCAGGTTTTTAAGGGGCTCTTTACCAAAGTTTCAGAATTAGTTATTGTATTGCCTATTATTAACTGGAAGTCTTTGAATGTACCTGCATCCGATGAAAAGGAATAACTGCTGTTTTTACTCAGGTTTGTCATTACGTCGCCATGCTTCAGCACAACCCTCAGGTTTTCAAGATTTTCAAATTCGGTTATATCTATTTTATATTCTCCCTGACTCTTTATCACAACAGTAACCGGGATTATGACAGGCCCCGTTTCCGATTCCTGAACAGAGTTAATTGCATATTTTATTGCATTTAGTTCAGTATAAATGAATGGAGTAGTAGTGGTGCCACCAAACAGTTTATATGCATCATAATCGCCGTCAAATCCGGTTGTGGCATTCTCCAGCAGGCAAACAATGGTTTCATCAGGAATGGGACCATTATTCAGAACAAGTTTAATTTTCTTCAGCTTAATGGCTGTTTTTGAATCTGAGGCATCTGCCCCTTTTGACCTTTGAGGCTGAGCTGCTGAAGAAGATTTAGAGGCAGCCGGAATAGTTAAATCTGAACCTGCTGCAATAACATGAACAAAGAAGCCCTGCATTGGCGGCATTATACCGGAATAGCCTGAAGTACCTGTATTGAGTCCTACATTCCAGACCGCATAGCCCCCATTGCGGTTAAAATAAATAGTATTATCTACGTCGTCAGAATTCATTAGCTCCGGTATACCGGTCAGATCATAATTGCATGGATATGGGTTACCAACAAGGTTCCACCCTAAACTTGTATAGCTCAGGCTGGGGAAAGTACGTGATGGAGCGTTTAAAAATCCTGTAAAAGTAATTTTATCATCCCCTCTTAATCTGATATTATATCCTTTGGTGCCACTGATGGTGGAGAAAGGAACACTGGAATAGGTATATCCGTCAGGCACATATCCATCGAAATACTGCCAGCCCAGATCCTTATTTGGTCCTGCATCTGATTCACTGTAAGCCAGCAGGTCTCCGACAAAATTTGTGGGGGAAAGACCAAGGCTGACTGCAGCAGCTGAAACAGAAGAATTATCAATACCCATTGAGCTGACAGGAGGAACAAAATAGTGGTATATCGGACCTGAAGCACCGGTACCACCGGTGAGAAACAGTTCGACGGTTCCTCGTACTGAAAAGCCACTGATTAATTTCCCGTCACCTGTTGCATCTGACTTGAAAACAAAACCAGCATTTCCGGCACTGTTGGTAAGATTTCCTGTTACCGTCAATCGTTTCGCGGCAGAAACTGTAAACCGCGTTAAGGAATTAATTGTTAATGCATTATCGATTGTCAGATCAGAAGTAAGAGTTACTCCGGCTGTGTTATCAATAGTTAAGTTATAGACCTTCCCGCCGGCAAGCTGACCTCCTGAAATTGTTTGTGCAACTGATCCGCCATAAATCAAAAGGGTTGGTGAATTGGTATTTGCATCGAGCACCCCTGAGGTAGTGGTAAGGGTATTCAGCAGATTAAGGGTTCCGGAGACTGCGAGATTGTTGGAGTTATTTACAGTAAGATTATAGACCTTGTCATCCAGAAAGGCACCGGAAGGGATTGATTGAGAGGATGTGCCAGCAAAAATCAATGTAGGAGAGTTTGTTGAGGCGTCAAGTTTTCCTGAAGGGGTTGTTAAAGCATTTAAGATACTCAGCGACCCGGATAAGGTAACACCGGCTGCATTATTAACCGTAAGGTTATAAACCTGGTCGTTGAGGAAAGTATTTAAAGGGATTGACTGTGCACTTCCGCCTGCAAATGCAATAGTGGAGGAATTGCTGGCTGCATCAAGGCGGCCTGAAGATGCAGATAATGAATATACCAGATTAAGAGTTCCGCTTAGCGTGACATTACTGGAGTTATTTACAGTAAGATTATAGACATTGTTACCCAGAAAGGCTCCGGAGGGGATCGATTGGGCAGCTGTCCCCGCAAACTCTATTGTGGATCCGGAACCGGAAGCGTCAAACTGAGCTCCGTTAGTAAAGTTAATATTCCCGGTCACAGTAAGTTTATTACCATCAGTTACCAAACGGTATGCACCCTGAGAATTGGTAATATCGTTTATAGTTTGATCGGCAACAAGCGTGCAATTGTTACCAGGCGAATCTGCAAAAATGAGATTGATGTTATTTCCAACAGGTACATTGACTGTCCAGCTGCCGGGCTCGTTCCAGTTAGGACTTGCGGTGCCTGTCCACTTGTTTATTGGAAGTTCAAATGCACCAACGGTAGGGTTAACTCTTGAAGCTGCTTCGTAATCGGCTGAAATGCCTGTTCCGGAAACACCAATTAACGGGACATTTATTTTATAATCGGTTGCTGTTGTACTCCCCGGATTCAGGAAACCCGGATTGTCTGTCAGACTGTTTACATCCTGGCCTGTTACAATAGGCAGAACTGTTTTATTAGTTCCATAATAACCCAAAACTGTTCCAACACCGTAAGCATAATAATCATTATAATTGCAGGTTATAGTTCCGGTTGTTGGGACGGTGATATAAGCAGCATAGTGCAAATTAGAACCACCGGAACGATTATTTGCGAAAATGTTATTTCTGAAATTCCTGATATTTTCAATACCTGCACTGTATAAAGCGTAAGAACTATTGGAGGTTCCGCTTCCACCAATATACACGGAATTAAAATAGAGGTTATTATTGTTGTTAGCCAACCCGGTTTCATAAATCCCATAAATTGTGGTTGATGTTGTTCCACCTAAATTTATGATATTGTTGGAATAGGTTGTTGCACCTGAAGAAATATTTATCCCGTACAGACTGGCAGTAGGGGACCCACTTGCCACGGACAGGCTGTGAATGAAATTTCGATCAACACTATTTGGACCACCTGTGTTCCCGATAATAAACATTCCGATAACACTCCCGGTAAATGAGGAATTAGTGTTAGATAAATTGTAAATAATATTGCCGGAGACTGTTTTGGTTGTAGTTCCCACAAGAGCCAAACCGCAAACTGAAGCTGATTGGTTGGAGGCATTATTTGCATTGGCATTAGACAGATCGTAGATAATATTATTCGAAATAGTCGTTGTTCCGCTGGTGGAAGAGATCCCGTTCATCCGTCCAATATTAGCCGTGTTGGCATTTGTTGTGCTGTTTACCATCTTGGAAATAGTATTTGAACTTATGGTAATAAGCCCTGTTCCGGAATTATTGATTCCAAAAACGCTCTGAGCCACAGTTAAACTTGCAGAAATTGCATTGATGCTGTTTGTAGTGGACAAACTTCCGATTAAATTGTTACTGATTGTAGTTGTTCCTATTCCAGAAGCCTTATTTATACCATAAAAATTACTTGCATTTACCGTATTTGCGACAGTTATTGATCCAATGTTATTATATCTGCAATTTACAGTTCCTGTGCTTGAGATGTTAATACCATAAACATTATTACCCGATAACCCGGCTGTAACAGTAACAGATCCGGTGCCTGTTGTCGCACCAATTGTATTCCCTTCAGTTGAAGCCCCGATATCCACGGTACCGGCAACAACAGATATTCCTGTCCATCCGGCAGTTCCGGAATTACTCCAGTTTATATTTTTAATCGTATTATTTTTTATGTTGCTTAAAGCGCTGATTCCGACATCAATAGTGATGGCTGAAAACAGATTATTGGAAGAGGAGGTTTTTGTGAAGGTTCCTCCGCACGAAGAGCTATTTCCACCAATAAAATTCCCGGTAACATTATAACCGGTCCCTGTATTTTTAATGAAAATGATATTGAATGCAACAGCTGATGAAGGAGCAAAGGGAGATGTTTCATAAAAGCTGTTTCCCGAAATAGTCCAGGCTGTGGTGTTTGCCTGAAGATTAATTCCGTATGAAGCCACTCCTCTGTTCAGGAAATCAAAAAAATTATTATTGCTAATTGTGTTTCCACTGTTTTCCGCCCCTGCTGAGCCAGACGAACAAATTACACTTATAGGTCTGGTGAGTGTAACGCCATCATAATAGCTTGTAATATCATTGTGGTCAATAATATTATTACTATTTCCACCTCCGGCTGATGAAGTAGAGAAATAGACTATTCCGCTATAAGAAGGTGCTGGCCCTGTTCCCGACCCTTTAAGGGTACAGTATTGAACAGTATTATTTGCTGCCGATTCGGTAAACTGAATGGTTGAGGCATAAACTCCGGCGTTAATATTAGTGATAGTCAGCCCCATTGCCCCGGACCCATTTACTCTTCCGTTTATGGTCAAACTGGTTGCTCCGTTTAAGTCAATTAAAGGTCCGTCATAATCGCCCTCAATTGTATAAATATTATCGGGATAAATGTTTATAGAAGTGTAGTTTGAAGTGCCATTCCACCCACTTTGATACAAAACAGCAGGGACTGTTTCTAAGGTACTGCTGGTTATTTTAAGAGTGATAACACCTGTCAGATTTCCTTGGTTTATAGCACT
This sequence comes from uncultured Bacteroidota bacterium, assembly GCA_903824785.1. Taxonomy (GTDB): domain Bacteria; phylum Bacteroidota; class Bacteroidia; order Bacteroidales; family VadinHA17; genus LD21. The sequence goes on along the minus strand of CAIJYD010000090.1, from coordinate 2,055 downwards.
AAAAGCTTCTTCCAGTGTGGAATAAGTACCTCCGGTTCCAACTGTTGGCTGGGCCAGCAATTTTGATTGAAATGCCAACAGCAACAGAAAAAATATAATGAGCTTCTTCATTTTATTCGTCAGTTTTTTGTTAGACCTCAAATCTGCCTCACAGGTTGCTTTAAAACTGTTTTTATTGTAGGAAGATACAATAAACCTAAATTACAAATGCAAAAATACCATTTAATTCAGTACGATCATTGGTAAAGGAACGAAAAAGGATTGAATGTTATTATTCTGCAGGTTAATTGCCCGGCAGGATTATTGGCTTTGAACAGGTTTAATTCCGACATGATCACAGAGAGATAATATATTATTCACTCTGTTCATTTGGGCCTGACCTTAATCATCTCAATACATTAATTACCAAAGCCACAATAGCTTCCCGATTCTCTGCGGGTAAAATAGCAGTGCCTCAAACCCATTGCACTTATGACGGTTTTTCATCCATTTTAAAGAGGGAAAGGTATCTCCGATTATAAACCGCAATCTGTTTTTTGGGGAGATGGAATTTATGGTTGTTTTGTAGGCTGCTCTACGGTATTTTGTTCTATTGCTCTGCAGCGGATCTGTTATAAATGCTTCAGGCAACTCAATATTGATTTCAGAATCAAGCAGTTTAATATCTGCATAAAGACGTAGCTGACAATCTCCTGCAAGAGTATGACCCTCAAAATGTTTTATGAGATGCTTCAATTGTAATTCTTTGGAAAGAATATAAGCTTTTGTCTTATTTATTGATATTTCAACAGGATCCTTAAATGGGTCAGGAAAATGCGAGCCGGGAACTTCCTTCTGATATAGCAGATTATCGTGTATTTCAATCATATAGCCATCTTTGTATAAGGCAGGCAGGTGCCGTCCAAAATCAAAAATAATTTTTTTGAACAAGAAAGATTTAAAGGGTTCTAATCTAAACCCCTCCTTCTGCAGCAGATTCCATGCCTTGTGCGAATCTTCACGGGTTAACAGAATATCGTTATCGTTCATCTGTCGTAACCCTTTTGATCCGTAAAGAGTATGTTCAAGCGCCATCCCTTTAAGAAGAATATGTTTAATGCCTGCTTTCGTAAGAATATCATTTACCTCTTTCCAACGCTCTGTAAGCCAGGTATTGCGAACCACACTCTGCATCAAGCCCTCTTCAAGAAGAGCCATTGCCTCTGCAGGGATATTTTTTTCAAGTCCGGCCTCTTTGATATTATAAGCTGCCAGGGCTATTATTCCATGGGCGTTTATCAGCTTAACCATTCGCGGCCAATCAGATACCGTACCTAACAGTACTGATAGAGTCATTCTGTTGGTTTCATCAAAAGGGTAACGACATAGCAGGAAAAGGAGCTCTTTCATGGCAGGACAAAGGTAGGAAATTTTGATACGCGACTAATGGTTGGAAAAGTTGAAAGAGTTGAAGAGGTTTAAGGAGTTCAACAAAGTCAATATTTTTTTTCGTGTAAAGGTTCTTTCCTGTTAGCATATGATGTTAAATTATTAATCATTAGTGAAATGGTATGAATCTCATTCCTAAAATCCAATAGGGATTGATTATCAAGATATTCCAGATCATTACTGATAATAAGTTGATTTAGTGTCTCCATAAGACTTGAAAATGAAATATTGTAAAAATGAGCCTGATCCTTTTTTGTTTTTCTGGAAGACCCTTCTGCGAGATTTGAGCATACTGATATAACTGCCCTCCTGATCTGTCCTGTTAATCCAAATTTCTCTGATTCAGGGAATGATCGGGTTGCATAATAAATTTTTTTTGTAAGAATTCTGGATTTATTCCATACTTCTAGTCGTTCAAAACTGAATGTGTACATTGATTTTGATATTAAGTTAATAAAGCGAAGACATTCAAATTTATAATTAATTTCATTGGTGGGCGCTTAAAACCCACTGATTATTAGTTGTTTATTTTGTAGTTCTTTGACATTATTGTAATCGCACTTCGTAAGTATCTCTTTTATAGGCGTTTTGTCCAGTAAAGAGATACTCAAAATCTGTAGTATTTCG
>CAIJYD010000089.1 GCA_903824785.1 uncultured Bacteroidota bacterium | reverse complement strand
TGAATTAAAATATAATAAATAATTTATTATATGCTTGAAAAACAGAGCTATAATACCTAATCTATCTACTATTTCAGACTATCACTAAGCCACCACCGCCTCTTGGTGTATTATTTGAACATTTCCCGGTTGCCTTGATAGAATAATGGTTCCATTATCTGCACAGATTAGAAAGAATGGTACTTTTGTACATATGAAATTCATTTTTCTGATAGCAGCATTTAACGCATTCTTTTTTACGGCTTTATTGTTTCAGAAGAAGCCTCGGGCACTTCATGATAATATTTTGATTTTTTGGTTAACATATCTAGGAGCTTACATCGGGGTGTATGCTTTTTACTCACATGAACTGTTTACCCATTTTCAATTATTATCGATCAGCTTACTTTCTCTCCTGATGCTGCATGGACCCTTTTTGTATTACTATATTTTAACACTGGTATCTGATAAAATACAGATAAATAGTAAGGACTTCGTCCATCTAATTCCTTTTGTTTTGTTTAACATATATTTAATTCTATCTTCTCTATCCCCAGAAATATCAGAAAAGTTAAATATTGAAAAACTAGCTCTGGTTAATAATCCTCCTCTATTATTCTTAGTCTTTTTAATTTTGACTGCCTTTTCCGGAACAATCTACTTTTTATTAACCTTTAAACTCTTTAAAAGGCTCGACATAAATATTTTTAATAACTTCTCCAATTCTGCAAATATTGATCTTAACTGGCTCAGAAAGCTGGTTCTTCTTTTTGGAGTCGTATGGACTGCCTTAATTTCGATTACAGTAATTCATCATATCTTTCAAATGTTTTCTATGGTTTTTTGTACTGATGGATTATTTCTTTCATTATCTGTTTTTGTAATTCTAATAGGATATTTTGGCCTAAAACAGAGGGTAATTTTTACAACTGAGGATATTATAGTTTCAGATGATATTACAAAAGTCCAGGCAAAATATTCAGGATCCAGAATTAATGATTCGGAAGCATTGCAATATTCTGAGAAACTAAATAGTCATATGAACTTATCAAGGCCATACTTAAACCCTGATTTGACACTCCCTCAGTTAGCTACCGAAATTGGCATTTCAACTCACTTATTATCACAGGTAATTAATGAACATTTTAAACTCAATTTTTTTGATTTTATAAATCAGTATCGGGTAGAAGCATTTAAGGAAAAGATTGTCAATTCTAAATACGGGAATTATTCAATTTTGGGTATTGCTCTTGAATGCGGTTTCAATTCAAAATCAGCTTTTAACAGAATTTTTAAAAAATATACCGGTCTAACTCCCTCCCAATATAAAGAGTCCATTCGATAGAGTTCTCAGATACTTTCTTCCTTTTGATGGAAGTCCCACTTTATAATCTTGGGTCTATTAAACCAATTTAGTATGTCCCACTTTATAATTTAGGGCGATTGCCCATTTTTCATACTGTATTTTTGACCTCAGATCAATTATTGATCCACTTATTAATTACAAATTAAAAATTTACTTATGAAAACACATGAAAAGGAAATTGTAGCTGAGAACTTGAAAGGCAATCAGGAGAAAAAAAGAAATTTAGCGTTAAGATTAATTCCAATATTTATCGTCTCATTATTGATACTATCAACAAATGTAACATTTGCTCATTGCGATACTATGGATGGTCCATTAATAAAAGATGCCAGACAGGCTATCGCCTTAAATAATATAAACTATGCCCTCAAATGGGTTAGTTCAGAAAATGAGGCTGAGATAAAGAATGCTTATAACCAAATGATGAAAGTCAGAGATCTCAGCCCTGAAGCCAAAGAACTAGGAGAAAAGTACTTTTTTGAGACACTTGTCAGGGTTCACAGAAGTGGAGAAGGAGTACCTTATACTGGTGTGAAACCATCCGGTACTCCGATTGATGAAAAGATACTGGCTGCTGATAAATCAATTGAACTTGGAAACTTATCTCTACTTACAGGAATAGAATCAAAAGAGAAGCTTCCTGAATTGACCAAACGTTTTGAGAAGGTGATGTCATTAAAGAATTTTAATGTCAATAATGTTGAAGCCGGGAGAGAATATATTGAAGCATATGTGCTTTTCTTCAAATACGCTGAAGGTGAGGAAGAAGGAACTGTAGCAATTGAACATGGAAGTAATGTGCATGCAATAGCAGCCGGACATACAAACCATATTCCATGGATTTTATCTGGGCTATTTTTCATTACAACATTACTATTTGCTGGCTTATTTTTAAAGAAAAACAAATAAATATTGCAAGTAAAAGTATAACTTAATATTATTGAAAATGAAAACAATAAGCTACAAAGAAATTGAAACGACAAAGAACCCACATGGTGTGGAAGCAAAAAAAATCCATGACAATGAGAATGTTCAGGTAGTTCATATGATTTTAAAGCCAGGGGAAAGTTTAAAAAAACATACAACTCCTGTTGATGTATTTTTTTATGTACTTGAAGGCGAAGGGATAGTTGAAATCGGTGACGAAAAGCAAAAAGTTTATCAGGATATGCTGATTGACAGTCCTAAAAATATTCCCCATTGCCTTTATAATGAGGGAAGCGAAAATTTTAGGGTTTTGGTAGTCAAAACACCAAAACCAACCGGTAATCAAAAAAATAGGCAACTCAACATATGAAATAATTTTTATATTCAAACCCCAGTTAGGTTATTCCCATAACATTGTAATATGTGATATCTGTAGATTCAAGCCACTTCACTAGACCCTTCGATTTTTCATCCCAATCATCAGGGTATAACTCCTTCAGAGTTCTTTCAAATAGGTTTTTATTATTGTATAACTCCGTTATCAGAAACCATGTTGTTTTGTCAAATACTTTTCTATTTATATTGTTATTAACCTTTGTGTTAAGAATAAGATCAAGTACTTTCTTAACAACTTTAATGTACAATCTTTCTTTTGAACGAAAATAGTAATGAACAGCGGACTTATTAACACATGCCTGTATAGCAATTTGTTGCATCGTAGTTCCATGGTACCCGAACAATAAAAAGATCTTGTATGCAGAGTCTAATATTCTATCTTCTGTTTTTGCTATTCTTTTAATCATGTGCGAGGTACTAATTATTAAGTAAGCATATATTTCTCCTTCTGATTTCACAGAATAATTCTTTCAGTATTTTTCTTGCCACTTTCAGTCGAGATACCCGAAACCTCAATATATTCGAATGATATTGGTATTCCTAATGGATTATTGGTTGCTTTAATAAATACACTTTCAAGCTCTGTCAGTTGATTATTTATTTCTGAATAAGCCCTGTAATTGCCTGTTATTGATTTTTTTACGATAATTTCAAGCCGGCTGAATCTGCTATTTACTAACAGGAAGGAAGATTTTGTTTCATCAATCGAAGTACATTTCAGACCAAAAATCTTCCGCTGAATAAAAGACAATTCTGCAATACGACCATCCTCTTCATATCTTATCCAATACATCTTTACGGGCCTTTCACTATTCAGTTTATTATCTGAAAGGATATCTGATTCAAAAATTATTGTGTTTTTATTAAACGAACGCTGAAGGTAAAACAACATTTTATCAGTCTTTGGCGGCAAAGGGTAGTATGTTTGCGCATGAGTAACATGCAGATTGATAATTAATAAAATTCCTGTTAGCAAGTGATATTTCATAGTATTTTTTTAAACGCTGTTAGAAATCAAACCTAAATCTCATCCTTATGCCATATTCCGACACATTTGGATTATCCAGATATGTAAACCTTCTTACGAGATCAACCCTGAAAAATTTGAAGATATTGCTGACTCCAATGCTTCCTTCAATGTAAGGAGTTTCACCAAGAGTATAAGTATTTGGAGTACCGTTTGTTTCTACCGGCAATCTGAACAGATCCGTTTGTTGGGAAGGGTCATTGGTTTTGGTAACATTGCCATACAAGGCTTTTAAAGTAATTACTTCTCTTAATTTCAAACCACTAACGACAGGAATTTTATTAAGAAAAAATCCATTAAATGAATGGTCAATCAACAAGGACATATATTGGTCGGTTACAAACTCAAGAAAATTCATCATATTGTATGACTCTATCTGATAAGAGTAGGATTGGTTTGCCTGGGGTATATTCAATAATTGATAAGGCACTTTCCCGAAAATTTTCCCGCCCCCTATTGCAACGTCCGAATAGCCCAGAACAGAGAAATAGAATCTCTTCCGGATAGAGAAACGCAGGTTCTGATAATTGTAATTATTTCCCCAGGCTTTTGAACCAGCAATGTACCTTAATTCGAAAACAGGGTATTTTCCCATAATTGGGACACGGTAGGTTTTTCCCTGATAAAATTTTTCGTTTGGTGCATAGCGTAAATTGATATAGAATTCGGATATACTCAGGCTGTTCACATCGTTGTATTGCGATAAATAATCTGTATAGTTGAAATAAAGGTTCCCCCCGGGCGCCTGGTTAGTAAATCTGTATCCCAGTGTGTATGAAAAATGATTCTTAAATTCGTTAAGATTTTCTATTGTTAATGTTTTATTATAGAAAATTTTATCATTCACACCTCTTTTAATTGATAAGAGAAAATTGTCTTCCATAAGAAATTTCATTTGCTGACCCGGAAGCTGTGTTTCGTTCTGAATGCTGATTTTAAAATTCTTTGCAGGGAATTGCATAATGTCTCTTCTCCTGAACGACCACGTGCCTCCAAGGTAATACTTAAAGCGTTGATCGGTAAAGCCGTAGGCTCCATAAGTCTCTAAACTGAATCGCTTATTGAACTCATAAGTGGTCCTGCCTCCGAATCTCAAACGAAAGCCTTCGATTGGATTGTACATATAAAAAGTATTGACAGGTCCGATTTCGAATTTGCCCAAATCAGTATATCCAAACAATACAAGGGTTGCAACATTCTTTATTCTCTTAAAGGCCGGAACATTTAAAATACTGTCCATTGCAGTATAAGTGCCTGCCTCGGATTTACTAAGCGGTATTGGGCGTGATCTTTCCCAGTATAGGTTATTGCGATCCTTTGCACTATCAAATATTTCTACCTTTTCAGCCTTGAACAATAGTTTTTCATTTTCGGGGGGACTGAAGCGGTAATTAGTGTATTTGACAATTTTTTGGCCAAATAGTCCCCTGCTTTTTTTATTAATTCCAAAATTTACTGAGGTTTGATCTGTTGACAACATCAAATTATTATTTCCGGCTCTTTCAAACTCCTGAATTATCTTTATGCCAGTTACCCAATTCAGGTTAATATCTTTATTTACCGACAATTCAACTCTTTTAATTGCATAGCTGCCATCCATTGTTATATATAAGTATCCCTGAAAAAGAAAATCATTTTTATTTCGTGACCCAAAATACATTCGGGTACATTTTTCGCTGCCTGATTTTATCGTATCTACAATATAATAACGGTAAAAAGTTGTTGCAGAAGAGGCAATAGGGCTCAGGAACTGATTGGATACTAATAAGATATTTTCATTGTAGATATTAATGTCCTGATATAAATATTTGATGTTTTCTTCAATTCCTTTATTATCAACTCCGGGAATTGTAACAACTTTATGTGCTATTATATCTTCTTTTACTTTATGTGGCGAACGCTGATAGGAATAGTTCGATATTTCCTCTTTCAGATATATCGGCAAGATTTTTTTCCCATCGTTTTTAACTGAATCTATATTTTCGAACACAAACTGAAAATGTCTGAAGATTTTTTTCTTTTGATAATCCTTAGTTATATCGTTGATGGCAAATTGAACTTTTTCGTATTTCTCATTTTCGAAGTAATCCAAAGCCTCGTTGCTATTTTGCTTTTTATTAGCAATTACTTTTTCAATTAAATCAACTGCAGGATTATTCTTGTTTTGATATTTTTGTTTTCTCACAACCACTTCCTGCAAAACCTGTACCGCCGGATCCATTTTAATTATTATACTTTTAGAACTCTTCGATAAGAAAACATTTTCAGATTTATATCCGACAAATGACGCTATAACCTTGTTTTTAGAGGGTAAAAAGTTTTTTATTATGAGGGTAAAACCTCCCTTTAAATCCGTTATGGTTCCTTCTTTATAATCAGGCAGATAAATATATACATAAGCCATAGGATCATTCGTTTGTGCATCGAGAACAACTCCATTAAAAACCTCTTTTTGAATTGTTTGAGACAAACAAATCAAAGATGTAAGGGAAATAAATAAACTGAGTAATGACTTTTTGAAGTTCATTTTAAATGAATAGATATTTTGGAAATTTCTCAGATTGATCACATATTGCCATATTCTGTTTTATGATAATTCCATTTTCTAAAAACCCAGTATTTTTGCATAGTATAGTTAAAAACAATTGATACAAATAAATCGGTTGCAATACGGCTGATTCTGTAATCGAAT
>CAIJYD010000088.1 GCA_903824785.1 uncultured Bacteroidota bacterium | reverse complement strand
TTACCCAGTTTATAAGAAAGAGAATATTGAACGTGCTTATATACAGGGTGTGGAAACAGCGTGGGATTTTGAGTTAGATAAGTCATGGATGTTAAGTGGCAGCCTGACTTATACATATGGTCAGAATATTACAAAAAACGAGCCTGTTCGACGGATTCCTCCGCTATTCGGCCGTCTTGTTGTGGAGTATAAATTAAAAGGTTGGTGGATTAACCTTGAATGGCAGGCTGCCGGGAAACAAGATCGTCTGGCAGCAGGTGATAAAGAAGATAACAGGATTCCCGCTGGCGGCACCCCGGGATGGAATATTTTTAATGTAAATACCAGTTATGAAATACGGTTTATTAAAGTCAATCTGAGCCTTCTGAATCTTTTCAACCAGGACTACAGGTTTCATGGCTCTGGGGTTAATGGATATGGTCGATCGGCTTTCCTGTCATTGATTGCAAACCTTTAGCAGAGTTAAGAATCCTTTCTTACAGTCAGGAACATCTTTTTGCATTACCAAAACAATTAGATTTGATCTTTGTTAATAATAGAAAGACCCATTAGCAGGACATTATGAATAATTAATGATTAGAAAATTCAAAAATATTACTTCCTTACTGTTATTGCTGGTCTTCCTTCTGCCTTCAATTGTTAAACTTGAACATCACCACGAAAACGTTGAATGCAAAGCAATAAATGAAAAACACTACCATGTTCTTCATGATAAGTGTGTTATATGTAATTTTGAATTTTCTGTTTTTTTGTCAAACACTAGGGACATTGATTTTCAAAAAGAAAACCCCTCAGAATATTTCTGTAATAATTACGATTCCATATATTTTTCTAATCTCTCACAATTCTCATTTTTATTACGAGCTCCTCCCATATTTACAAATATTATTTAAAACATCCTCACGGATGTAAGCCATCTTATTTGTAAAACATTAACCCGTAATAAAATGAAAAAAATCTTCATAGTATGCGTTTTGGTATTAGTTTATCATTCATTAAACGCACAAAACAAGATAGCAGGCAAGATAACTGACCAGAATAATTTACCATTGCCAGGAGCGACAATATTCATTTCAGACATGAATAAAGGAACAATTTCAGATAAAGATGGGAATTATGAATTAATAAATATTCCAAATGGTAAAAACAGGATTCAGTTTTCATTCGTAGGTTTCGCTAACCGTATTGAAACAGTTGAGCTGAGTGGAGAAGCTATAAAACTTAGTATATTACTAAAACAAACGGCAGTTGAAGCAGATGAAGTTGTGGTTTCAGGTGTTTATAATTCCACACAACATAATAATGCTGTAAAAATTGATGTTTTAAAGCTAGATCCTCATACAATTAAAATAACACCAAATTTCTCGGAAGTACTTACTCAGGTGCCAGGAGTTGACATGATCTCAAAGGGGAGTGGCGTTTCAAAACCTGTTATCCGCGGGCTTTCAATGAATGACATATTGGTTTTAAATAATGGCGTGCGGTTTGAAAATTATCAGTATTCCAGTCATCATCCACTTGGAATTGACGAATTTGGAATTGAAGATGTTGAAATCATTAAGGGGCCGGCTTCGTTGCTTTACGGCTCTGATGCTATTGGTGGTGTTATAAATTTTATCAAAGAGAAACCAGCTCCTGTTGGCAATATTTTAGGTGATTACAACCTTCAACTTTTTTCAAACACACTTGGAATGACAAACAATTTTGGCATGAAGGGAGCGTCGAAAAAATTCTTTGGTGGAGTAAGAGCAGGACAAAAAACAAATGCCGATTTTCTGCAGGGAGGTGGTGCATATACCCCAAACTCCCGGTTTAACGAATATTCAGTTAAAGCAAATGCGGGCTTTACAGATAAAATCGGAACATTCAAATTGTTTTACGATTTCAACAATCAGAAACTTGGTTTAGTAGAAGATGAAGCAATTGAATTAATAACAGGCAGAGGCAGAAAAAACGATATTTTTTATCAGGAATTGAATACTCATTTAATTTCTTCTCAGAACAAGCTGTATTTAAGACGTTTTAAACTTGATATTAATTCGGCTTATCAGAATACCGAACTGATTCACTTTGGCGAAGAGAATGTTTATGAGCTTCAAATGAAACTTGCAACTTTAACATATGAAGCAAAACTACATTTGCCCTCGAAAGAAAATTCAGAATACATAATAGGATTCCAGGGGTTTAATCAAACAAATACAAATCTGAATGACAGAGAGACCATACTTTTACCTGACGCAACAACAAATAATTATTCTGCATTCGGTTTATTCCAGTATACATTTTTTAGTAAGCTGAAATTGCAGACAGGAATCCGTTACGATAATAAATTCATTTCAACACAGACAATCGGCATATCTTATGAACCAGCAACATATCGGCCTGCTATTGATAAGACTTATGGAAGTTTCAGTGGTTCATTTGGTGCAACATATAACCTTTCTGAAAACATGCTTTTCAGAGCGAATTTTGCTGCTGCATACCGTACACCAAATTTAGCTGAGCTTACTTCGAATGGTCAGCATGAAACACGCTACGAAATAGGTGACAATAATTTAGTTCCGGAAAATGCTTATGAAACTGATCTAAGTATCCATTATCATAAAGAAAACTTCACATTCGAGCTTGCAGGATTTTATAACATGATCAATAATTACATTTTTATTTCACCAACAGGAGACACAACATCTTCAGGGATTTATATTTACAAATATATGCAGTCAAATTCAGCATTGTTTGGCGGAGAAGCCGGCTTGCACATTCACCCGAAACCTATTGAATGGCTACATTTTGAAACAACATTTTCATCGGTCATCGGAAAACAGAACAATGGCGATTATATACCTTTTGTACCTGCACATAAAATACGTATTGAACTAAGGGCAGAAAAAGAAAAATTACTGTTTCTGCAAAAAGCGTTTGTCTCAGTTTATACTACTACTGCCTTTAACCAAAAGAATGCTGCCCCGGATGAAACAACAACTTCTGGTTACTCCCTTTTGGATCTGAGTATAGGAGGAAATATAAAAATCCAAAACCAACTTATGTCAGTCAGCATAAGTGCAAATAACCTCTTTGACACAAAATACATTGACCACTTGTCGACTTTAAAAGAAGTTGGGTTATTTAATCCCGGGAGAAATATTGCATTAAACCTGCGAATCCCATTTTCAATAACTAAAAATGATAATAATAATACACTTTGACAGTTGAGTAAGGCAAGTTGCCTGTCATTGTTTTTGCAAGACTCTGTACCATTTAGTCGGGACCTAAAAACGGTTGACAAACCCGAACAGCTACTTTGCTGGACTGCAAAAACTACGACATGCAAATTAAAAAAACTTATCTTTTTCAAGCACATTTAAAGGCCACACGAGCCAATGCTTAACTCAAAGCTTTTTAAAGAGACTGCAAAGAGAATGTTCTCTATACAATAAAAAATTGGAATTCATTAAATATGTACTCCCAGTTGCCTGCAACAATTACATCCTCAAATGATATGGTCCGAATTGGTAAATTGATAGAAAACAAAGAAAAGAATGAATATGACTATCGATATTTCATCTAGAGAATAATTTTTTATTATATCATTAGGACATTCCATGGGATGCAGTGTTCTCTTCTTTCTCGATGATTATGTATTCCCGTGTCGCTATGTTACGGGCTCCGCTTTGCTTCGGAAGCCTCGAAGCTGAAAAAACTTCTTCGTGTTCTAAACCCTTCACAGCGCTAATGCGATGATTTGAGCGGTACAATGGTACACGACTAAAATCATAATACAGAAGTGGTGTTCGCCCCAGGCTCACTCTATAAACAAGTTTTTTACAAAGTTAGCCACAAGTCCTAAAAACGTTGGCCATGTCTTCAATTGCCTTTCCCACGCAAAAGACTACGGCATAAAGCCGCTTCGCTATTTATTCCGTTTCCTTTTGCACTTATTTAGTCCTTCTGGCTTTCGTCCGCTGGTAAAAACTTTGTTTAACTTAATTCTATCTCATTATGAAAAACACACAGTCCACCCAGCAAACAATCGATTTTCTTCATGTAGCAGAAGTTACTCTCACCTACGTGACTAAAGTTAAACCTTCTGAACGCCTCGTAGTTAGTTGTTCCAGGGATGCACACAAGATCTTCTTTGACTCCTGGAATCAAAACGCAATTGAACACAAGGAGTCTTTTAAGATGATCCTACTTAATAGGGCAAACAAAGTCCTTGGAATTACCACGATCTCTGAAGGGGGACTTTCCGGCACTGTAACGGATGTCCGGCTGATTTTCCAGTATGCCATCAAGGCTAACGCTTCAGGAATAATCGTAGCTCATAATCACCCTTCAGGAAATTGCAACCCAAGCGAGAGCGATCTGAAAATAACAAACAAAATAAAAGAGGCTGGAAATCTCCTTGACATTCAGCTCCTCGATCATATCATCCTCACTCCTGAGAGAGATCTATACAGAAGCTTTGCTGATGAAGGTCAGATATAAAATTAATACCCTTCGGGGTATTTTTTTGTGTTTAAAGATGAATAAAGGCTGGCTATGCCCACACACGGTTTTTAGCCAAACACAGAAGATAAAGAATGTTTGTCTAAAAAGGAGATTTCAATTTGTAGGAAGAAGGCTACAAATTGAAAACCCCTTCCCTTTTGCCTGGAAAGAGTTCGCCTGTTTTTCCGCTACGTTTTCGCTCTCGTCCTCCCTTGTTTTGCTTCGCAGAAACAAGACCTGTCTTGTCCTAAAATAGGTTTACACAAAAAAGTGTAAAATGGACAAAAGAAGTAAAGTTATTTCAGGACTAAGAAGTGCTGGTTCTTTTACAATTTCAGAACGGCATAAGATCATTAACGAGATGATGACATCCAGGAGT
>CAIJYD010000087.1 GCA_903824785.1 uncultured Bacteroidota bacterium | reverse complement strand
TATATTTATTCAATTTTTGTAGTGGATCACCAAGTTTACTGAGAGCTTCCAATAAAAAATGATCATCAAATAGCCCAAGTGGATTAATGTTTTTCATTTTGCTTATATTTATACTGTAATACTAAGCAAATATATCTATTATATTATAGTTATGTTATTAACATTCAAATGATTATATTAACAATAGGTTTTTAGAGATGCCCTATAATTTATCCTAACAAACTCTGGTAGTAAAAGTATCAGGTCCCTTATTAGTCCTTCAGTAAATGATGATGCTTCGACTTCGCTCAGCAACCATGCTTCGGATTAGCTCTGCAACCTGTAAGGACTTTGACATATATATATAAAACGGCACCTGATCCTAATAACCAGGTGCCGCAAATAAAAGAGGTTAAGTCTTATGATGAAAGTGGCTGTCCCTTTGGAACCCTTAAAGTTCTGTGATCAGCTTTCCTTACATTCTTTGTTGCTGTAAACTTGGCTCTGATATATTCGCCAAGATAGATCTCGCCTGACATCTTATCGGCTGTAGCGGTTCCATAGAACAGGAACGGAACGTTATCACCTGCCGCTCTGTAAGCACTGCTTAGTTTTACCTGATCTCCTTCGAGAACCCCAACCAGTTCGCGGGTTGAATATTCACCTTTATGTGCTCCCTGGATCCAGTTTCCATCCTGACTCTCAATATAAAAAGTATGCTGACTCTTGCTGCTGTAGAACTCAATATCCACATCCCAGCGTCCGGTAAGGTTGAAGGAAGCCGGAGCCATCTCTGTTGATTTAGGTGGGCGTTTCTGCGATAACACTTCCACTATCCTGTTCCCTACTATCTTATCATTACCTAACTGCATCTGACCGGCATTGATGCTGAGAGTGGTTTTTCCGGTGGCGTCAACGGCTGATCCGGAAAGTGCAATTCTCGGTGGTTTTATTGCCAGTTCCTCGGCCAGATCCTGCCCATCTATATTGAATGTTGCCACGTCCCAGGTAATGGTCAGTCTGGGGCTGGCATTGTCGATACCTACCGGCTGACGAACTGAACAGGTTATTCCGCCAAGGGATGAAACCCGTTTGGAGATATTATCGAGCCATAGGTTCCATGTTTTCATTTTTTCCACATGATCGCGTGTTACCCAGTCCTCAACTGCGGCAAGCATTCCCAGCATCTCTTCTTTGCCAACCTTATTGTCCCTGCCCGGGCCATGGTGTGGTGAACTGGCCTGCCAGGCCGACATGAGTAAATTCTTAGGCCCAAGTAACAGACCGGCACACTGTGGACCGCAAAGAGCTTTCCCACCGCTATATGCAACTACCGTTGCTCCCTGCTGAAGATGAACGTTGGGTTTTACTGTAAGATCTTCTGCAGCCGCATCAACAAGGATAGGTATGTTTAATGGTTTAGCCGCCTCTGCAATCTTAGGCAGATCAACATTCCCAGCCATCATATAGATCATGGCTGTACGAGGTGACAATGATTTGATGAGTTCTTCAGTAGAGTTAACTGTTATAATTTTAACACCAATGTTACGAATAGCATGGTCATAAACTGTTCTGGAGCGTGCAGGAATAACAACTTCGTTCTTTTCAAATCCTGAGAGATCAGGAATACGGATAAGTTTTTCAGGGTTTCCGCCGGCAACACACGCAGCAGTAACATGCTTCATACCTGCAGCGCATCCTGCTGAAACCATACCATATTCAGCGCCTGTAAGCTCTGCCAAACGACGTCCCACGCCAAAAGCAAGTTCATCGTATTGTACAAAGAAACCGGATGCAGCTTCCATTGCGGCACGAACCCGTGGCCGTTCAATGGAGCCTCCGATGATGGTGAAGGTTCCCCTGCAGTTGATTACCGGTTCAACTCCGATAGATTGATAAATATTGGGCCCTGCTTCCAGCGGACCGGTAGGAGACCCAAGAAGGGACTCCAAAGGAAGTAAACTTCCTGCTAACGGTAAAACCGTCAGTCTTTTTAGTATTTCTCTACGTTCCATATTAATAATTTTTTAAAAGAATTTACCCCTTTAAAATATGCAAAGTCTAAGTGTAAAAAATAAATACAATTTTCTCAAATCCTGCTTAAATTATCGATAATCTCAAATAATCCCCCCCTGAGTGTGTCTATTTTACTGAAAATCTGTAGATGGTTGTTGATTTAAGAGTTTCACCAGGATTAATAACGGTACCCGGAAAATCAGGTTGGTTGGGACTATCGGGAAAATGACCTGACTCGAGGCACATGCCCGATCTGTAGTTGAATGGTTTACCCCCATGGCCTATTTTGGTTCCATCAAGAAAGTTACCTGTATAAAGCTGCATACCTGGCTGATCGGTAATTACCTCAAGGACTCTTCCGCTTACAGGCTCATAGACTGTTACATCCACATCTTCCTTATTATCGAGCACATAATTGTGGTCATAGCCACCTCCAAGTTTCAGTTGGTCATAATTATCTCCTATTCTTTCGCCTATTGTATGAGGTGTTGTGAAATCGAAAGGAGTGCCGGCAACAGGGCGGATCTCCCCTACCGGAATCATAACAGAGTCAACAGGAGTGAAAGCTGAGGCTTTGATAACGAGCTCATGGTCAAGAATATTACCATTCCCTGCACCATGCAGGTTAAAATAAGAATGGTTTGTAACGTTCACAACTGTCTTCTTGTCAGTTGACCAGGAATAATCCATAATAACTTCGTTGTTATCAGTCCAGGAATAGACAATAGAAACAGTTACAGTACCCGGAAAGCCCTGTTCCATATCGGGGCTGACGTATGTAAATTTAACTGCCGGATAATTTTTGTCCGTAAGAACTTCAGTATCCCAGACAACGCTATGCCATCCTGCAGGGCCTCCATGAAGTGTATTGGGCCCGTTGTTGACAGGAAGGGTGTATTCAACTCCGTCCAGAGTAAACTTCCCTTTTGCGATCCGGTTGGCGTATCTGCCCACAATTGATCCAAATGACATGTCGCCTGCAACCGTCTCATCAAATGTATCATAACCGAAAGTAATATTATCTTTTTTACCGGTTTTGTCCGGAACCTCAATCCAGATTAATTTTGCTCCAAAACTGGTTAGTCTGATTACATTCCCAGATTTGTTTGTAAGGGTAAGCAGATAAGCCTCTTTTCCCTTTTGAGTGCCAAAAACTTCTTTTTTAACCATATCCCTGTTTTTTCCTGACTGGTTGCAAGCCGTAAAAATAAATGCAACCAGAGTTAGTGTTAGTAATAAAACTCTTTTCATTTTGCAATATTTAGTTTTTGCTAAATTAATAATTAATAATACGTCCCAACCGTTAAAAAAACAAAATATTTACTGAATCTGACCCGCTTTAAAGAACGGATTACATAGGATTTATTTTATTACCTGTCAAACTTTTCGCTCTAATAAACTATTGTAATTCACTTAGTTTTACCACTTCATGTTTCCTGGTAAGAAGGTGAATAATGGTCCATGCTACCAGATAGGTAAATCCGCAAATGGTGAAAATAATGTTATAACCACCCACCAAATTTCCGGCTGCTTTGAAACTATCGAGCAGATATCCGATCAAAACAGGAAAGAGGATTCCGCCTACGGCTCCTGCCATTCCCCCAATGCCGACAACTGAGCTTACTGCTTCAGTTGGAAACATATCGGAAGCTATAGTAAAAATATTTGTTGCCCATGCCTGATGCACTGCAACTGCTAAACTTATGATTCCCACAGCCATCCAGGCTGCAGTGGTAAACTGAGCAAAAATAATTGTTAATTCCAGCAGGGCAAAGATAAAAAGGGCACTCTTTCTGGCTTTCATTACAGGCCATCCTCTGCTTATCAGAAAAGAGGAGAAGTAGCCACCACCTATACTTCCAACAGTGGTTGCGGCATAAATGATCATTAATTCAAGGCTTGGTTTCTTAAGATCGAGATGATAGGTGGAGGAAAAATATGAAGGAAGCCAGAAGAGAAAAAACCAGAAGATAGGATCAATAAGTGCTTTGCCTGTAATGAAAGCCCATGTCTGCCGAAAAGTAAATAGTTTATACCATTTTATCTCCCTGACAATACCTTTCACTTCCCCCTCATTCTCCTGTCCTTTGAGAATAAGGCTATACTCTTCTGCCGACAATCTTTTCTCCCTGGAAGGAAGATTATAAAATTTTAACCAGAAGATAAGCCACACAAAGCCAAAAGCACCTGTTATCCAGAAAACCTCATGCCAGCCAAAGCGATTTAAAATCCATGGAACAATAATCAATGCCATAACAACTCCGACACTTGTTCCGGAGTTAAAGATTCCTGTAGCCAGTCCTCTCTCTTTTTTCGGGAACCATTCTGAAACGGTTTTTACTGCAGCAGGAAAATTACCGGCTTCACCCAATCCCAGGCCAATCCGTGCCAGACTAAAATGGAGGGCGCTTCTGGCTATTGCATGAAACATCCCGGCAACACTCCATATTATGATTATTAATGAATATCCCAATCTTGTTCCGATTTTGTCGATAACCCTTCCCATTAATATCAGGCCAATTGCATACGCAGCTGTAAATGCCATTACAATATGGGCAAAGTCGGTTTCAGTCCAGTGAAATTCGACTTCCAGGATCGGCTTTAGCAACCCTATAATCTGACGATCAACATAATTAATGGTAGTTGCTAAAAACAACAAAGTCACGATGATCCAACGGTAATTTTTAATAGTGGAAACAGGCATCTGTGTGGTTTAATCGTTTATCAAAATAATAATCCGTTGGAATGTTCCCCAATTGCTGTTAATGAATTTCAATCCAGTTCTGCCAGTTTACCAGTTATGTATTGCACCATCGGGACTCTGCAATACCGGGTGGGGGAACTGGGTCTCAGTGGTTATCTCCATAAGTAAATTAGCTTTCTTCGGGTCAAATTTCACTCCCAGTCCGGGATTGGAATTCAGATATAGTTTCCCATTTCTGAAATCTACAATATCCTCATTAAAATATGGCGGCCTTTCAGGTGCTCCGCCTGCCAGCTCCATCATACAGCGTGCCGGACTTGAGGAGCCAAGAACATGAACCAGGGCAGCAACAGAGAGAGGACCTGTAAAATGGGGTACCATACCAATATAATGTGTCTCGCACATATCAATTATTTTCCTTAACTCAAGAATCCCTCCTGTATTTGGCACAGTAACCCTGGCATAATCAATAAGTTCATTTTCAATTAATTCATTTATGTCCCACCGGTCTCCGAATTGTTCTCCGACAGCAATAGGTACTTTTGTCATTGTCCTCACTGTTTTGTACATATCGGGGTTTTCTGATCTGAGAATATCTTCAACAAAATAGGGTCCCAACTCTTCAATTGCATTACAGATCCTTATTGAATCTGACATGTCAAAACGAGTGTGCAGATCAATTGCCCAGTTACCGGGGCCGGTAGCTGCTGCTATTGTTTTACAGAATTCAATTGTTTTCTGAACATTCTCAAAGGGATCAAATCTGTCTGCTCCATTTCCTCCGGTGGGTCCAATGCGGTAAACCCGCAATCCCGACTCAATACAATCACGGGCCCGCTCCTCTTCACTCTTGGCTTTGGAAGCACTGAAACCTGTTGCATAGCACTCCACATAGTCGCGTGTTTGTCCTCCGAGCAAATCATATACAGGAACGCCGAGGGCCTTGCCTTTTATATCCCAGAGGGCCATTTCCAGGGCTCCCAGTGCATGAAGTTTTTCCCTGCCGGGAGGATAAAACATTCCACGGTAGATATTCTGCCAGATATGCTCTATTCTGAATGGATCTTTCCCGATCATCATTTGTGCACATTGCTCAATCATATCCTTTGATCCGCCTTCACCGATCCCGATAACGCCCCCGTCGGTCTCGATCTCTACAATTCCACGGGCCTGATTAAAAAGAGGTTTATTATATCCAGGAGCACTATAATATCTGATCTTCTTTATTTTTAACGGGGAAATTGCCCCTCCCGGTCCATGACCTGAAAGCTCAGAAGATCTGAATCCAGGGAATACTGCAGCCGATGCTGATCCTAAAACCGCTGTTTTAAAGAAATTTCGTCTTTCCATTTGATCAATTGTGTAAATTAAAAACTATTTGTATGGGCTATCAATACTAATACCGAAACAATTGACCATGTGATTCCCCGCAAATGCCCGGAATGACTGTTCAACTTTCTATTCTACAATCCATTCGTAAATACCGCCTGAAAAATCTTTTTTAAGCTTAACTTTTATTTTGATTGAAGAGGTAGTAACAGGTTCAAATTCAAGAGAATCCCATCCGTCCTTTGTAATTTTATAAGGAGTCAGAGCCTTCACCGGCTCCCAGACATTTCCAGTAAGATAAAGTATTTCCCATTCATCGGGGATACGGCAACCACCATCAGGTCCGTCATCAAACCAGTAGACTTTTGTTTTTGAAATTGTTTCAGGTTTTTCCAGATCATACTCAACCCATTCCCATTTATTTTTCTCAGGCCACCAGTGGTAATATAATTCTGAATGATCATTCGAGCCTGAAGGTTCTATCTGATCATTAACTGCTGCCAGCTCCTTAGTCATTCTGCTTGCTCTTACCATACTTTTGAAGGAAATAGTCGGAGCAGGAAGCGGGGATGTTGAACTGGCGGAAAGGGGAAGCCATACTTTCATCTGACCTGCACCGCGATTATTCCATAGGGCATACGGAATTAATGTTACCGGTTCCTCATTAAGCATTTTAACATTACCATCGAGATCTCTTTTTGTCTGGTATCCCGATGTCCTGATTACCTCTATTCCATCAAGAAGGGAAGGTATAAATTCTGTAGTAAAAACAGCATCGGTTTTTACCATTATACTAAGAATGTTCATAGATTTATTATCCGGCCATTCGGCACAATAAATTACCGGACCTCTCTGAATTGCTCTTTTTCCCCTGTCGTCTTCAATTCTTTCGTCAGCAATAACTTTGCGGACATGCATAGGAAAATCAATCTCTACAGTATCTCCCTGTTTCCATTTCCTTGAAATCACGGCATAGCCGGCAACCGGTATAACAGAAAGAGTATCCCCGTTTACTGAGATTTTAACCCGTATGTCTATCTGATCTGAAAATTTATAAAGCCCGCCCGGCATAGCTTCGTTCACAGCCCAGCCCGGCACACGAATCTTCAGGTCAAATTTCCGGCTTTTCTCCGGATTGACAGATATTACGACTTTCCCATCCCAGGGAAAGTTTGTCTTTTGAGAGATCTTAACTTTCCTGCTGCCAAGGGTTATATCCGCATCATTCGAGATGAAAAGATTGACATAAAGTTCTTTATCAGTTACGGCGTAAACATACCCGGGAATTGCCGGCACAAACCTGGCAATATTTGACGGACAGCAGGCACAGCCGAACCATTCACTCCGATCATGTTGTCCGTTTGATTCCAGCGGGTTAGGATAGAAAAACCTGTCGGCAGATAATGATACCCCTGAGAGCATTGAATTATAGAGTGTTTTTTCAAGTATGTCAATATATTTCGACTGCCCATGCAGGAGAAACAGCCTGTGATTGAAAAAAATATCCCCTATTGAGGCACAAGTCTCGCAATAAGCAGACATATTCGGCAGAACAAAAGGGCCGGCAAATCCCTCATTTCCACCTGTTGCTCCGATTCCACCGGTAAGATACATTTTCCCATACACGATATCTTCCCAGATCCTGGTGATTGCGTTCAGGTATGATGAATCTTTTTCAATAGCGGCAATATCAGCCATTCCTGAATACATGTATGTTGCCCGTACTGAATGGCCAACAGCCTCTGTCTGATCAATAACTTTTTTATTTGCCTGATTATACTGATCTCCCTGTGGTCCTCTGACGTCAAGAAAAAAACGTGCAAGGTCGAGATATTTTTTTTCTCCTGTAACACGGTAAAGCTTAACAAGCCCCATCTCGATAACCTGATGACCGGGATAAACCTTTATCCTGTCCCATCCAAAATCTTTATTTACAAGATCAGCCGATTTTAAGGCAATGTCGAGGAGTGTGCGTTTACCTGTGGCCTGATAATGAGCTGCCGCTGCTTCATAAAGATGACCAATATTATAGAGTTCGTGACTTGATAAAGAATCGTTTACCCACCTGTTTTTATTTGCCCATTCGTGTAATCCGGCCCCTCCATGCATTTCGGCAATGGTACGGTTGGTATAAAGATACCCATCATCCTCCTGAGCAATACCAATCTTCTGGATAAGTGTATCGAGATATGCCTCCAGCTTCGGATCGGGGAAAGTCTGGAGCGAATAGGCCGCCCCCTCAATAATTTTAAAAACATCCGAATCGTCGAATGGGAAAATGGATTGAAATCTGCCTGTATCAGCTCCTCCGGCAATTTCAAAATTCTTAACCCTCCCGGTAGATTCACAGAAGCCAAAAGCAATCGGAATGGTTACGGAGGCATTCTTCTTTATCCTGGGTGCCCAGAAATTATCGGTTAGTTTAACTGAGGTAAAAGGTACCGGCCTGATAGGATAGTCTTCCGATGAGGAAACATCTGTACAACTCACATTATAAATGAGAAAAACAAAGAAAACTATAATATTTCTTAAGACTATTTTAATCAAGTTTTTCGGCCGTTTATGCAAATTTAAAACAATTTTTCAGATCCTTCTCAGTAAAAAGACCTAACTCTTTATACTTTCTGAAGAGAGTTTCGTATTTTTTTGCTCTTGCCGGATCTGGTTTGTATTCTTTTTCAAAACCGCAGCCCATTGCTTTCTGAGCAGCGGAGATATCCTTATATACTCCTGCAACTACCGATGCTGCCATTGCAGAACCCAGAGCACAGGTCTGATCTGAGCTTGCCACTTTGATGGGCATATTAAGTACATCTGAAACGATCTGCATTACAAACGGATTTTTTTTGGCCACTCCACCAATGGCTATTACCCCGTCGATACGAACACCCTCGGAAATAAACCTTTCATTGATCATCTTTGAACCGAAAGCCGTTGCCTCTACCAGAGCCCGGAAGATCCGGGGAGCATCCGACCCAAGAGACAACCCGGTAATTGCTCCTTTGAGAGCCTGGTTGGCATCGGGGGTTCTTCTTCCGTTCATCCAGTCGAGAGCAACGATTGCAGAATCTTCAAGCGGAAGGGATTCTGCCTGTTTACTAAGCTCTTCAATTATTCTGTCACCTGTCTCCTCTATGATTTTGTCTCTGGTTTTTTCATCGAGCCAGTTCATTTTTGAAACTATGCTGGTAACAGGCCACATCAATAACTTGCTGTACCAGGCATAAATATCTCCAAATGCAGATTGCCCTGCTTCAAGCCCAAGCATCCCCGGAAGGATAGAACCGTCGACCTGGCCGCATATTCCTGCAACAAGTTTATCTCCGGCTTCTTCGAGAGGAATAACAATCATATCGCAGGTTGAGGTCCCCATAACTTTGATGAGATGGTATGGTTTTATCTCTCCTCCTATTGCTCCCTGATGAGCATCAAATGATCCGACTCCAACTTTTACATTTGTTGAGAGGCCAAGTCGCATTGCCCACTCTTCCGACAGAGATCCGGCTTCGACATCACAGGTGTAGGTATCTTTGTATAATTTTTCTCTGAGACCGGCTAATAAAGGGTCGAGCCGGGAAAGGAATTTTTCATCGGGTAATCCATTAAAGCTCTTATGCCACATTGCCTTATGCCCTGCTGCACAACGACTTCTCTTCAATTGAAGCGGATCAGTATTTCCAATCAGAAGGGCAGGTATCCAGTCGCAGTGTTCTACCCAGGACCAGGCTTTTTTCCGGACACTTTCACTATTGCGGAGAGCATGAAGGATCTTGGCCCAGAACCATTCAGAGGAGTAAATTCCACCTTCAAATTTCGTAAAATTGACTCCACCCCAGGTTCCTGCCAGTTCATTTATCTCTGCCGCCTCTTTTACCGAAGTATGATCTTTCCATAAAATAAACATTGCGTCGGGGTTGCATTCAAATTCAGGCTTCATTGAAAGAGGAACCCCGGCTATATCAACAGCCACAGGGGTTGAGCCGGTAGTGTCAACAGTGATGCCCACAATATTATTCACGATTTCAGAAGGCAACCCTCTGATTGCACCTTTTACAGATTGTTCCAGCCCTTCAATATAGTCCAGCGGGTGTTGACGAAACTGATTGGATGCAGGATCGCAAAAGAGACCCTTTTTCCATCTTGGATATTCAAATACTGATGTTCCGGCAATTTTGCCATCGTCCGTGTCAACTACAACAGAACGGACAGAATCAGTTCCATAATCGATTCCTATTACAAATTTTTTTGCCATATCTTATTTATTTAATTCTATTTCAATATATTACATAAGAAACTAAAACCTGATTATTTTTTTTTGGTCTGTCCATAATAGGCATTACTTCCATGTTTCCTCAAAAAATGCTTATCAAGAAGAGAGCTGCTGACCGGCTCGCTTTTTCCCAGAAGCACAGTATAGAACGCCATTCTTGCGACCTCTTCAAGAGTTACAGCATTATAAACAGCATTGGCCGGATCGGTTCCCCAGCAGAACGGACCATGACTATTTACCAAAACAGAAGGTATGGCAAGCGGATCAGACAGACCAATCTTTTCAAGGATGACCTTTCCGGTGTTAATCTCATAATCAGTCTCTATCTCCTTGTCTGTCAGTGATCTTGTACATGGAACCTCTCCATAAAAATGATCAGCGTGGGTGGTTCCCAGAGTAGGAATGGCTCTTCCGGCCTGTGCCCATGATGTTGCGAAAGATGAATGAGTATGCACTACTCCGCCTATTCTCTCAAAAGTTTTGTAAAGGAGCAGGTGGGTTGGAGCATCTGTTGATGGATTGAATTTCCCCTCCACCGGATTTCCTTCCAGATCGATCACAACCATGTCATCAGGGGTCATCTTTTCATAACTGATGCCTGAGGGTTTAATAACAATGAGTCCGGTTTCATAATCTTTTCCGCTGACATTACCCCAGGTATGAATAACCAATCCTTTTTCTACAAGATCAAGATTGGCTTTTAATACTTCGTGTTTTAATTTATCGAGCATAGCTTTTAACTTTAGGCACTCCAAACTTTAGTCGCTTTAGTCACCTCTTCTCAGGTAACATCCAGATTAAAATAGAACCCATTCTCTTTTAACCGTTCGTATCTCTCCTTATTAAATTTATAGTAATAGGCCCCTTTTTTTGATGTCTCCCTCTCCTTTTCATCCTGTTTCTCAATTATTCCCATGGAGAGGATCTTCTTTCTGAAATTCCTTCTGTCAACGCTTTTCTGGTAGATGGCTTCATAGAGATCCTGGAGCTGAACCAGTGTGAATTTTTCGGGAAGCAGTTCAAATCCCACAGGCTTGACTTTAATCTGGTCGTGCAGATCTACGAGAGCCTTTTTAACCATTTCCGAATGATCAAAGATCAGATCAGGCAGTTTGGAAATTGATCTCCAGTGTGCTCCGTTTTGTTCTGTCAGTTCATGGTTAATGTCTCTTATGGTGATAAGTGCAAAATAGGCAGTTGAGATCACTCTGGCACCCGGATCGCGGTTAATCCGTCCGTAGGAATAAGATTGTTTCAGATAAATAATCTCCAGACCTGTCAGGCTCCGAAGGATCCGGCCTGCTGCTTCATCAAGACTTTCATTCTCCTCAACAAAACCACCGGCCAGAGACCAGCTTCCTTTTCCGGGATCAAAGCTCCGTTTAATAACCAGCAGCTTCAGCTCCTTCTCAAGGATATCGTAACCGAAAATAATACAGTCAACTGCAACAAGATACCTGGTATGTTTCGAATATAGTTTCATTTTCAATAAGCAGGATCAGGGAGTCTCCTATATAGTTAATTCATTACATATTAGGATATTCCACCGGAAAGATGATAATACATTTCATTCCACCTTAACTCATTTTTAAAGGAAGGAAGATCGCACTTACCGTCAATGATGACATATTCAATCCCAGACATTCCTGCAAAATCTTCAAGATATCCGGAATGGATTGCATTACTGAACCCTGTATGATGAGCCCCTCCGGCGAGGATCCATGCTGCAGCACCTCTTTTAAGATCAGGCATGGGTTTCCATAATACGCTGGCAACCGGAAGATTAGGCATGTCTGGACATTTAACCACTTCAACCTCATTTACAATCATCCTGAACCTGTTCCCAAGATCGATGACAGAGGCATTTATTGCATTTCCGGGAGCTGTTTTGAAAACAAGTCTGGCAGGATCTTCCTTACCTCCGATAGAGAGCTGATGCACTTCAAGAGAAGGCTTCCCTGCTGCAATAGAGGGGCATACTTCGAGCATATGGGCACCAAGCACAGCCATGCCATCCGGATTGAAATGATAAGTATAGTCTTCCATAAATGAAGTACCTCCTTTCAGACCCTTTGCCATCACTTTCATTGAACGGACCAGTGCCGCAGTTTTCCAGTCACCCTCTGCGCCAAAACCGTAACCTTTTGCCATCAAACGCTGGACTGCAAGGCCCGGTAATTGTCTCAGTCCGTGAAGATCTTCAAAGGTGGTTGTAAAGGCACTGAAGTTTCCATTTTTCATAAATGCTTCAATACCAAGTTCAATTCTTGCAGCCTCTTTCAGGGAATCAGATTCAGCGACAGCTTTTGTCAGCTTATATTCAGATCCATATTCTTCCAGGAGTCTGAAAATTTCACCCTGGCTCACACCATTAACTGATTTTACAAGGTCACCGATACCATATCCATAAACTGAATATCCCATTTTCATCTGGGCACTAACCTTATCTCCTTCTGTTACAGCAACATCGCGCATATTATCGCCAAACCGGACAATCTTCATACTCATTGCATCGTTCCGCGCCGATGCCGCCCTGATCCAAACAGCAATACTGCCTACAGCCTCAGGATCGAGATAATGACCAACAACCACTTTTCGGTTAAGCCGCATACGTGCCCCGATGAAACCAAACTCCCTGTCTCCGTGAGCAGACTGGTTCAGGTTCATAAAATTCATATCAATTGATTCCCAGGGAATATCCCTGTTAAGCTGGGTATGAAAATGAAGAAATGGTTTGTTAAGAACAGATAACCCTCTGATCCACATTTTCGCCGGAGAAAAAGTATGCATCCATGTGATAAGGCCAATACATTTTTCTGAATTATTTGCTTCCATGCAAAGCTCAGTTATTGATTCGGGTGTTGTAAGCACAGGTTTGAAAATAACCTTTTGAGATATTTCAGGAGACTGATCCAGAGAAGATGCAATTACTGAAGAATCTTCAGCAACCTGCCTGAGAGTATCGGGTCCGTAGAGATGCTGGCTTCCCGTAACAAACCATAATTCCTGATTTTTAATTTTGTCCATTTCTAATCTGTTTATGATCGTTTATTATCTTTTCTGCTTCATTTTACCTCTTCCGTCAGGATCCATGATTTAAATATCAGTATTCTACCAGAAATAGGCATAGAAGGCAACTATTACTATAATTACAATTCCGGAGAAGACGAGATCCCAGTTATTCCAGCTGGCTCGTGTGATAGCTTTCTGTTCAGGAGTGGCTGAGCCAAAATATAATCCTTTTATTGAAGTCTGGTCTGATTTTGCCGTGAACATACTGGTTACGATCATAATAGCAATTACTATGAAGAAGAGAGCTATTTCGTAATGAAGCCAGTTAGGAGCAAGAAATACCTTATAGATGATCCCGTCGGGGCTTATGCCGGCAGCGAATATTTTAAGAGCGAGACGGGTCATTCCAAGGACAAAGCCGGAGATAAGACCTACTAATCCGGCCATGGGAGTGGTTCTTTTTGAGGCAATACCCAAAAGGAAAACGGCAGCGATTCCGGGAGCAAGAAGAGACTGAACATCCTGAAGATATGCATACAGCACCTTCCCAAGACCTTTCATGACAGGAATCCACAAAATACCAAGAACAACGACAACCACAGTTGCAATCCTTCCCACTCTGACCAGCTCTTTTTCGGGAGCTTGAGGTTTGTATTTCAGATAAAAATCTACTGTGAACAAAGTAGCGGAGGAGTTGAACAGAGATGCGAGAGAACTCATAAGGGCAGCAAGAATCCCACCAACAACAAGTCCTTTAAATCCTAATGGAAGTAATTCCTTAACGAGGACGGAGAATGCTGCATCAGAATCGGTCAGGTTAATCATCCCTTTAGCATTAAGGGAATAAGCGATCATACCGGGGATAAGAAAAATAAAGACCGGAGAAAGTTTAAAAGCTGCACCAAGGATTGCTCCCCGCCGCGATTCTTTCTGATTGCGGCCTGAGAGAACCCGCTGGACGATAAACTGATCGGTACACCAGTACCAGAATCCGATAATGGCAGAACCAAGTATTACTCCTGTCCAGGGATATTCCGGATCATTTGAAGACCGCATCAGGTTTACCATAGTATCGCCATCGGCATTAACGGGAACTGCACGGCATATAGTCATCATTTCCGACCATCCGCCAAGTTTAATAAGACCTATGACGAGAACAGCGAGTGAGCCAATAAGCAATACCGGAGTCTGGAGAACGGAAGTCCATAAAACAGCTTTCATCCCGCCGAGGGTAGTATAGATTCCTGTAAGCACAACCAATCCAACTGCGCTAATCCAGAAGAAATCTATTCCGAACATTGTTTCGATACCAAAAACCTGCTTGAAGACTATACCTCCTGCGTAAACAGTAACAGCTACCTTTGTAAAAACATAACTTACAAGTGATATAATTGACAATACGCTTCTGGAGCCTTTATTATAACGCTTTTCCAGAAACTCAGGCATGGTAAATACGCCGCTTCTTTCATAAAAAGGAACAAAAAACCACCCCAGAATAAGAATCAGCCAGCCGTGCATTTCCCAGTGAGCCATTGCCATACCACTGGAAGCCCCTGCACCTGCAAGACCAACAAGATGTTCTGATCCAATGTTTGATGCAAAAATTGATGACCCTATTGCCAGCCATGTGGCATCCCTGCCGGCCAGAAAGTAGTCAGTTGAGGTCTCATCTTTTTGCCTTATTACCCAGATAATAATTCCTACCAATCCGAGGCAGAAAATTCCTAAAACGATCCAGTCTAAAGTTCCCATAATAACTACTTTAAATTTTATTTTAAAATCTATAAAAATGTTTCTTAATTAAAATTAACTCAAAGCATAACTAATTGAAATACTATACAATAAAGAAATATTTGTTAATCAGACCCCTCTATACTCCTCCCTTTTATATATACGTAGAAAGAACATGTCTAAGTATTGAAACAGGAATACCGGTTTTAATCTGCTTCTATCAACAAATCTATTAAAAATATTTTTAAATGTACAGATTACACTTAAAAAAACATGGACCAATTGAAATAAAATATTTTATGAAACAGCTCTTAGAATGGTTGTCATTTAAATATCCCCGGCAGCAGCATGAAATTGCGGAAGAAGAAGGGCTCGCCGTTGATAAAGGCGTAGGATCATTAGAGATGGGAAGACGATAAGGGAGAATTATGAGCGTAAAAATTACTTCCACTCCTTCATTGAAGACTGAATAAAATCTATAACTCTCTGATTGTCATCTTTACCTTTCCCTGTAACCTGGAATGGCTCGCCAAATTTAATATGAATTGGCTTTTTGCTATCGATAGGACCAAGTTCTTTTATCCACTTTCCGTTACCCCAGAAATCGGTTTTAATTGCAACAGGGACAACTTCTGCGCCAGCCTTTTTTGCCAGCTTAACTCCCAAAGAATTAAACTCCTCGGGCTTAAATTCAACGCTTCGTGTGCTTTGCGGAAAGATTATTATAGAAACTCCTTTAGCTAATAATTCCGCCCCACCTGTCATAACAGCTTCAAAATCTTTTCTCGGGTCTGTCCTTCCAACAACGATGGGATTCCTCGATCGCATAACATCGCCAAAGAGCGGATGTTTTACAAGGCTCTCCTTTACAACAAATGTAACCTCCCTGAGAGGTCCGATTATACCGGGTAATACCATTGTCTCGAGAGTACTCATATGGTTACTGATAAAGAGTACAGGATCGGCTGACCTGGTAATGTTCTCCATGCCGGTGATATGAAATTTCCCTCCTGTTTTCTCAATAAACCTGAAAATTTCAAATGAGGAACTTGCCCATGCTTTTGTATCATAGACTTTCCTTATAGCCTCTTTTCTGGTCCGGAAAATGACACCTGCATACTTAAGGGTGAAATATAAACGGTTGTTTAATAGTATTTTATCTTTTAAAGTAAGGTGCTCCTTTTCCGGAGTATGGTAAATTGTTGAATCAAAATATCCTGTCATTGTTTTATAATTTTGATTTTAATTGATGATGAAATCAGAATTAATAACCATTTTCAAATTTTCCACTTTATAAATAAAAAATCATCTTACCTCATTTCCCATATTCATCATTGCATCGCGGTATTTATCCATCAGCTCCTTATTAAGGCCGAGTGGTGGTTTTGCACCTTCAGGAAGAAATGATTTATATGGGTGATCTTTTGAATAGGCGGCAAATTCAGTCTTAATCTCAGTGAGTAATTTTGGTTTTGTAAGCAGATCGAGAGCACTTGCTGCCATAACTTTGGCTCCTGTATTAAGTCCTTTCCATGCTGCTGTACCATAGACTGAAGCAACCACTGACCAATGGTGACCAATCTCACCCGGAACTCCCCCGGGGAAATTAAGTGTAGCAGTAGGTGCAATCAGAGTAACTTCTCCAACATCAGAAGAGCCTCCTCCAACCTGAATATCGGAAGGTTTGTCCATCGGTCTTATTTTAGTTGTATAGCCTGTTTCTTTCTCTCCAAGTTCCTTCTGCAGGGAATTTGCAAAAAGCTGTTCCTCTTCTGTCCACGATGGCATGCCAATAAGTTCAATATTCCTCTGTATTGTTTCAGCCATCCCTTTATTTGAATGGCGCTGATGAATGGCAGTAAGGACTGTGACTGTATCAAGTGTTGTACCTGAGGCAATTGCAGCTCCTTTGGCGCAATCAAGTACTCGGTTATACATCTCCTCCAGGCGGTCGTCAGTATTTCTTATATAATACCATACAGAAGCACGGTCGGGAACAACATTAGGAGCTTCTCCCCCATCGGTGATAACGTAATGCAACCTGTAAGTATAAAAAAGATGTTCCCTCAGATAATTAGAGGCAACATTCATTAATTCCACTCCATCAAGAGCGCTCTTTCCTGTCCAGGGTGCATTGGCTGCATGTGCAGTCTTTCCCCTGAAAGAAAAAACAACTGACATAACTGCATTCCCGTTTACACCATAGCTTGTTGACAAATCAGAAGATGTGTGGTTATCTATCACAGCATCAACATCTTTGAAGACACCATCCCTTACCATATAAGGCCGGCTTATTACAGTTTCCTCGGCAGGTGATCCAAATAATTTTATTGTCCCCGGAAGATTATTTTCCTCCATACTTTTCTTAACCGCAATTACGGCAGCAACAGCGGCGGTTCCCATCATGTTATGGCCACAACCATGTCCGGGAGCACCATTAACCAATGGATTCTGAACAGGACTCAGGGCTTTCTGCGACAACATCGGCAGTGCATCGAACTCACCGAGAATACCAATTACCGGCTTTCCACTTCCCCATGATGCAACAAAACAAGTAGGCATTCCTGCAACTCCTTTTTCAACTTTAAAACCTTCCTCTTCAAGTGTTTTAATCAGTAAAGCAGAAGACTTGAATTCCTGCATTCCGAGTTCAGCATAGTTCCATATAGCATCGGATATATTACCGAACTTTCTCACTATCAGAGTATCGCTCAGGTATTCAAGAGCATATTTTTTTGATTTATAAAGATCTGCCTTCCCCAGAAAATCCTCTGGTGCCTTTTTCTGACCAAAGATCATTCCTGTTGATAAAAAGATAAAACTGACTTTCAGAATTGTGCTGTTGTAAGGGAGGAATAATCTCATGGGATAATAATTTTAACAGTTATAGGAGATGACTTGATTACAAATCTAATATTTAACTTGAACTATTCACAAATCTTTTTGAAGAGCTTTACATCTTTGTGTTACTTTGCATTGAATTTTATTGTGAAGAAAACAACTGCGAGCCGTTCAAAAGTTTTGATTAAGGCTTCCATGGTTTATGATTAAAACAGATAAAGCACCCACTAACTTCAAGATGATGAAAAAATTAATACTATCAGCATTACTTGTTTTTGCAAGCGGCCTGATTATTTTCTCAATTCCTTTCAAAGGTGAAAAATGCATAATAAAATCTGAGTTTATTTATCAGAAGGGTGATGTTGTTTTTCCTTCCTGCCATGCTTCTACTCTGATTGAAAATGGCAAAGGGCTTATGGCAGCCTGGTTTGGTGGGACTGCAGAGAGAAACCCCGATGTTGGGATCTGGGTCAGTCTCTTTACTGACGGAGGCTGGTCAAAACCGGTTGAAGTTGTAAACGGCATTCAGTACAAAAACAAAAGATATCCATGCTGGAATCCGGTTCTTTACAACAGCGGAAAGGAAATACTGCTCTTTTATAAGACTGGCCCCTCTCCCTCAACATGGTGGGGAGAAATGGTCACCTCATCTGACAAGGGAAAGAGCTGGTCGAGACAATACCGTCTTCCGGAAGATATTTACGGACCGATAAAGAACAAACCATTGCTTCTCAAAAACGGTGAATTGATTTGTCCGTCGAGCACTGAGAATGACGGCTGGAGGGTTCATATGGAAATTACCCCTGATAACGGACTCACATGGGAACGGACCGGTGCCCTGAATGATAAAAAAACCGGAGTCATACAACCTGCCTTACTTATACATCCGGGAGGAGATCTCCAGATGGTGTGCCGAAGCACTGTCTCAAAGATTATGACCTCGTGGTCTACTGATAATGGACGTACATGGAGCGAACTTAAATCGGCCGGTCTTCCGAATCCAAATTCCGGCATCGATGCCGTTACATTAAAAGACGGCAGGCAGCTTATGGTATATAACCATCTGACACAAGGAAGAAACATCCTAAATGTTGCTGTTTCAGATGATGGGAACGTTTGGAAAGCGGCAGCAATTCTGGAGACAGGGCCGGACGACTCAGAATTTTCATATCCGGCTGTTATTCAAACAAGTGACGGATTAGTTCATATAACCTATACCTGGAACCGCAAACTGATAAAGCATGTGGTTATTGATCCTGCCGGAATTACAGCAAAACCAATTAATAACGAAGAATGGCCTGAGTAAATTTGTTTAGGTAGTTTTTATAAGCATGGCCTTATTTTCCTCATAAAGTCTCATACTCTCAAGGACTATCTCAAACGCTTTTTCCCGTCCCATAAACTGCTCCACGATTACATTTTTATGTTCGAGCATTTTATAATCTTCGAAGAACCTTCTGAGTTCAACAAGTGTATGAGGTGGCAGATCAGAAAGGTCGTTCAGATAGTTAACTGACATATCATGCCTGGCAACGGCAATAATTTTATCATCCCGCTCGTCACCGTCAATCATCTCCATTGCACCAATCACCTTGGCTTCAATAATGCACATTGGATAAACATCTATGGAGCAGATAACAAGAATGTCAAGAGGGTCATTATCATCGCAGTAGGTCTGAGGAATAAACCCATAATTTGCCGGATAATGAACTGATGAGAATAAAACCCTGTCGAGCCTGAGCAGACCGGATGCCTTGTCCATCTCATATTTTCCCTTTGACCCTTTTGGTATTTCTATTATAGCTGTAACATGCAAGGGAACTTCCTCACCGGGAGAAATAGTGTGCCAGGGATGTCTTTCACATTTCATAATCTTGAATTTTGCCCAATTTACTTCCTTTTGAGGTATAAACAATAATTTATTATCAACTGAACAGAGGAAGGATCAGCAATGAGGCTGAAAGTGCTGCAAGTACTGCTACGGCTCCCCAGCCTATAATATTCTGAATTCTATTGTTTACATAAATACCCATTATCTTCTTATTGTTTATCAGCAGGATCATACTTACCAGAACAACAGGAAGAAGAATTCCGTTTATCACCTGCGACCAGATTGAGATCTGTATAAGCGGAGCATTTGGAATAAGAATAATAATTGCAGAAATGACCAGGATTCCTGTATAGAGAATATAGAATTCTTTGGCCTCATCCCATTTTTTATCTATGCCGGCTTCAAACCCAAAAGCTTCAGAGACATAAAATGCTGTAGCCAAAGGCAGAATAGTTGCGGAAAATACCGATGCAACAAATAATCCGAATGCAAAGACATGCGATGCAAGTTTCCCTGCTAAGGGTTCAAGTGCTAGGGCGGCATCTTTCGCTTCATTTATCTGAATTCCGTTCGGGTGAAGAGTTGATCCGCAGGCAACCATTATAAAGAATGCGACAACCACCGTTACAACACACCCTACAGCAATATCAATAAGCGTGTAATTAAAATTCTTCATCTTCAAACCCTTTTCAATAACTGAAGACTGCATATAAAACTGCATCCACGGAGCGATTGTTGTTCCGACAAGGGCAAGTATCATTGCAATACTTTGTGTATTAATCTCGAGCTGTGGTCTGATAATTGCTGTTCCTATCTCTTTCCAGTCGGGTTTACCCATTAAGGCAGACACAACATATGTCAGAAGTGAAATGCTGAATATCAGAAATATACGTTCAGCGATTTTATATGTTCCCTTAACAACCAGCATCCATACCATAAAGGCAACAATCGGTACCGAAATATATTTACTTATCCCGAAGATCTCCATACTACCAGCAACCCCGGCAAATTCGGTTGTTGTGTTTCCTATGTTTGACAGAAGCAATCCAATAAATATAAAAAAGGTGATCTTCATTCCGGCATTTTCACGGATAAGATCGGAAAGTCCTTTCCCCGTAACGATTCCCATCCGGGCATTCATCTCCTGAATAACAAGCAACACAATAAAGGAAGGTATAAGTGTCCAGATCAGGTTGTAGCCATACATTGCTCCTGCCACAGAGTAAGTGGTAATACCTCCGGCATCATTATCCACACTACCAGTAATGATACCGGGTCCCAGTATGGCAAAAAAGATTGCCAGGTGCTTGAAAATATTTGTATCTCTGAGTCTTGTTCTGAACATACTTTCGCTCTGTTATCTTTTTTTAGTTCTTCTTTTATGTATCAGATCCTCAACAACGTCATCCACCACAACCATACCCTGAAGCTGGTTGAACTTGTCAAGTACCGGCACTGCCAGAAGATTATATTTGGAGATTAATTCAGCAATATCTTCCACTTTCTGATTATCGTAAAGAAACACGGGCTCCGACTTCATTATCTGGCTCACCATGGTCTTGGGCTGGGAAACAATCAGGTCGCGAAGGTTAAACGTTCCAATCAGCTCATCATTTGACTCTGTAACAAAGAGATTATATAATTCTGCTGATTCCGGTTTTTTGATCCGGAGTTGCTCAATTACCTCCTCAACGGTAATTTCGGGGTTAAAGGAGAGAATATCTGTTGTCATAAGACTACCGACTGAATTATCGTGATATTCAAGGAGTTCCCTGACCTCTTGTGATGATTCTGTATCCATCTCTTTAAGAAGAAGCTCAGCCCTTTCATCTTCAAGTTCATCAAGGATATCGGCTACTTCATCGGCAGGCATCTTTTCAAGCACATCTGCTGCTTTGTTTACTGGAAGGTTTTCTACAATATGGATCTGAGCATGTGTTTCAAGTTCCTCTAGAACATCAGCTGCTTTCTCTTCATCAAGGGAGGAGAAAACCGACATACTCACCTTTTTGCCCATATCTTCAAGGATATCTGCCAGATCGGAAGGGTGAAGGGTATGCAATTTTGCATAACTTTTTGAAAGCCTGATGTTAAGGTTTGAATGGTCGATAGCCTGCACATCGTCCCAGAGGATAAATTTTGCAGGGATATTAACTTTAAAAAGATAAAGAATTCTTTTTATCGGAATAGATATCCCTATTCTTCTCAGGAGACCTTCAATTCCGATATCGACAGCGACGGTGAATGTTCCGGTAGGCAGTGTTACAAGCCTGACGTCATTAACTCTGACAACCTTACGTCCGTTAAGGTCTACAATCTGTTTGTCGAGAATATTTTCCACAAGCAGCAGTCCGTTTTCAACGTCAAAATTGCTCAGTTCAACAAGGGAAGCACAAGTTACACTAAGTTTTTCTCTTGCCTTAACAACCCTGAAACTGTTAAAGGAATAGAACCTTGCTTCTTTGTGTATTTTTATTTTTACACCTGTAATAAGCTGCTGATTAGGATCGCTAAGTCCGGAAGGTACGGTATTAACAAGCATATCCTTAATTATTCCGATAGCATCTCCATCGGCTCCAAATACTTCCTTCCCAATTATTCCGCTTAAATAAAAAGTTGTGAGTGATGTCATAGTCACCTCCTTACTGTTTCCGATACAGGAGGAAGTGACCGGATTAACCGGCTGCCCTTCTATACCAGAGATTAGATTAATAAATTCGCCGGGTCGTCGTCCATTAAATTTTCAAATTTGATTTCGGCGGTAAAAGTAAATTTCATCTCCTAACTTTCCAAATTATATTGCAATATTTTGTAAACAGTGACGGCATATCATTTAAGGAACCCTGAGAGCCGCGTATAAAAGCAGAAAATAGTTTTCTTACATTAAGGATATTCAAAATACTTCCTTAACTTCCCTCATTAAAAATGATTGATATATTTGCAGGGATGAAAATTTACCTGAATATAAAAACAGTGGTTTTCGTCAATTATATTCATTTTTAATTATTTTTGGCAATTGAACTAATAATTTTAGCTAAATCGTGGGAATACTAAGAGATAAACTTTCAGGTTACGATGCCCCGCAGAAAGCCATGCAGGCAGGCATTTATCCCTATTTCAGGGCAATAGAATCCGAACAGGATACAGTGGTGATTATTAACGGGAAGAAGGTTTTGATGTTCGGTTCGAACAGCTACCTTGGCCTCACTAATCATCCAAAAGTCAAGGAAGCTGCAAAAGCTGCAATTGACAAATATGGTACAGGCTGTGCAGGATCGAGATTTCTCAACGGAACGCTTGATATACATATTGAGCTGGAAGAGAAACTTGCCCGTCTGGTCAATAAAGAAGGGGCCCTCTGCTACAGTACTGGTTTCCAGGTGAACCTCGGCGTTGTTTCCTTACTTGCAGGCCGGCACGACTATCTTCTTCTTGATGAGCTCGACCATGCCTCAATAATTGAAGGGAGCAGACTATCATTTTCAAAAGTGCTTAAGTTTGCCCATAACGATATGGATGCACTGGAATGCAAGCTGAAATTATGCGATAAGGGAAGTATAAAACTGATTGTGGTCGATGGCGTCTTCTCAATGGAAGGTGACATTATTAAATTACCTGAATTGGTCCGTCTTGCTGAAAAATATGATGCTTCAGTAATGGTTGATGACGCTCATTCACTGGGCGTTCTTGGCAAAAATGGATCAGGTACGGCGGCTCATTTCGGCCTTTCGGATAAAGTTGATCTGATAATGGGGACTTTCTCAAAATCATTTGCCTCCCTTGGCGGTTTTATTGCTGCCGATAAAGAAGTTATAAACTTCATAAAACATAACTCAAGGTCATTGATTTTCAGTGCAAGTATGACTCCCGCCTCAGCTGCTTCAGTTCTTGCTTCAATGGAAATAATGGAGAGTGAACCGGAAAGGATAAAACATCTGTGGGACATTACTGCTTATGCACTTGATGGTTTTAAATCGGCCGGCTTTGATACCGGAAAATCAGAAACACCTATCATCCCTCTCTTTATCCGCGATGACATTAAATCTCTACAGCTCACACAGATACTGCTTGCAGATGGCGTTTTTGTTAATCCTGTCGTTTCTCCTGCTGTTCCAAAAGAAGACTGCCTTATCAGATACTCTCTTATGGCCACTCATACAAAAGAACAGGTAGAAACATCTATCGAAAAAATAACCAAAGCAGCAAAGACACTCGGGATTTTATAATAAATCGCTGTTTGGCTGGCTGAGGATAAAAATTTATATGAAAAAAGTAATTCTCATAACCGGGATCTCTTCCGGATTTGGAAAACAGGCAGCAAACCTTCTGGCTGAAAATGGTCATACTGTATATGGAACTGTCAGAAATGAGCCTGGTACAGACAGTTTGATTCATTTTCTGAAGATGGATCTTATGGACCTTGGTTCAATAAAAAATGCCGTCGCCACTGTTATGGAAAAAGAGGGACGGATTGACGTTCTTATAAATAATGCAGGAATGCATACAGGGGGACCGATTGAAACATCTCCACTGGAAAACATTAAACTTCAGATGGATACCAATTTTTTCGGGCTGGTCCATCTTACAAGAGAAGTATTACCTGTAATGCGGAACCAGGGAGGCGGAACAATTATAAATTTCAGCTCCATTGGCGGATTAATGGGATTGCCATTCCAGGCTTTCTACTCTGCAGGCAAATTTGCCATTGAAGGTTTCAGTGAAGCTCTGAGAATGGAGATCAGCCGGTTTAAGATCAAAGTTGTTCTTATTAATCCGGGTGATTTTCATACAAGCAACTCAGCAAACAGAAGGAATTTCCTGGCACCCACAGACAGCAATGATCCTTATAATGAACAATTTGAAAAGACCCTGGGTGTAATCGAAAAAGATGAAGCCAATGGCTGGGAACCAATAATTCTTGCCAGGAAACTGGTAAAAATAGTTGAATGCAAAAATCCTTGCCAGAGATACATTATTGCATCATTTGAACAGAAACTCGCTGTTGTTTTGAAATATATCCTTCCAGGGAAACTATTCAGAATGATTCTGGCAGATCATTATAAAATCTCCTGAATATATAGCAGGTTTATTAAATCTTCAGATACTTTCAGGATCTCATTTTAATTCAACTTTCAATACAAACCCGGGGATATTGGTTTTGCTTACAGGAGGCAGAAAAATATCCAGTTTATCGTTTGATACTTCCCACTTCAGAGATTTCTTAGTACCTAATAACTTAACACTTTTTATCTGGTCCCTTATGCTGATCAGTGATCTGACACTTACTTTGCTGTTTATGGAAGAGGTCAGCGAAATTACATAAATATTATTATCCTTCTTCGTGAACCAGAAATCTTCGGGAGTAAAAACGGTATTAAAACCATTTTCCTTCCTTGCAGTTGTGCTTTTCATCTCTAAACCGGTAGGTCCCTCCTTTAGAGTTGTCCATCTTCCTGTTCCATAAATAGCTTCCCCGTTTATCTTCATCCAGAGACCAATCTCTTTTAATATCTTCACACTGGCTTCAGGAATAGATCCGTTCCCGTCCGGTCCGACGTTAAGGAGATAATTTCCACCTTTGCTGGCGATCTCGACAATCCAGAACAGCATCTCATTCAACGATTTCCAGTCATTATCATAACTCTTGTAGCCCCATGTATTATTCAATGTCCCGGGTGTCTCCCATGTTTTGTATTTACTGTTAATATCTTTCGGGATCTGATTATCGCCGGCTGTCAGCATATCTCCAAGATTATTCCCCACACGACTATTTATCAGACAACCGGGTTGATATTCATAAGCCAGTTTATAGAACTCAAAACTTTGCGGCAAATTCATATACCTCGGAAAATCGTACCATATCTCGACTAGTCCGGGGAATTTGGTAAGTATTTCCTTCATCTGTGGTTTTGCTTTGTTATCAATATATTCCCTGTATGAAGCCTTTGAAGGGTCCCATCTATTTGCGGCAAGGGTATCATTGAGTTCAGAATTGGCTTTTTTAGCCTGGGCAATACCTGCATCCCCTCCATCCATCCAGTCTATAGAATGAGAATAATAAATACCCATTCTGATGCCGTACTTCTTACAGGCTTTATAGATTTCCTCTATCGGATCACGTTTAAATGGAGTCAGGTCATAAATATTGTAATCTGTTACTTCTGAATGGTACATTGCGAATCCGTCATGATGCTTTGGCATTGCCACAATATACCGCATTCCGGCTTCTTTTGCCAGCTTTACCCACTCTTCCGCGTTAAATTCAACAGGATTGAACGTTTTGGCAACCTCGCGGTATTCTTCCCGAGGGATCTGGGCGCAATACATTATCCATTCTCCGATTGTAGCCTGTGATCCATGCGTTTCAGGCACAATTTTTACCCCTTTCCAGACACCGCCTAATTTGGAGTAAACACCCCAATGGATGAACATACCGAATTTGAGATCATTATAGTCTTTAAAAAGGGGTGTTTTGGAGTCATGCATCTTCTCCCACTCTTTTTGAATCTGGTCATTTTCCTGAGAAAAAGTATTAACCAATGAAGCCAGACAAAGAAATATTGTTAATAGTATTTTCATTTGTTATCAAATTAAATCGTGGTTATTGAATAGACTTAGTTTAAGAAATTTTGTATTGAGGAATTTTCAGCCATTCCCCGTCTTTCAGAGCTGACTGATGAGCCACAATCCCGCTAACAGTAAGATTCAGAGCCATTCCTATATCTACAAGGGGTTTGCGATCCATGATTATTGAAGAGACAAACTCATTCATTAAATAACCATGCGAACCACCGTGGCCGCCGGGAGGCACACCGGGAGGAAGCGCCGGTCGGATTATGTCCGGAAGATTTTTTTCAAGACCTTCATAATTAGCATAATAAGAACCTTTCTGACCACGGACACGACCTCTTTCTCCTCCGTCGCCCGGAGTATCCCAGCTAACACCCATCCTTGCCATACCTCCTTCACTTGTGCCAAATAATGCTATTTCAGTACCAAACGGATTTTTGTACCTGTTGTTTTCTGCCTTCAGATGATTGACAACGCTGGCCATTCCCTTGCAGGAAACTTCAGTAAAACGCTCGCCTGTGACACCAATATAATATGCATTTGAATGGGTCGGATACCATTGCGGGGGCAGACCAACCCTCCATTCCCTGAAAGAGTCTATAGGTTCGCCCATATAATGGAAATACTCTCCTTCAGAATAGACCAGTTTCCCCAATCCGCCTGCATCATAAATAGTGCGCATAGCGTAAAGATCCTCGCGGAAACAGGATGTTTCGAACATCATATACTTCAAACCACTGGTTTTTACTGCCTCAAATAATTTATCAGCATCCTCAAGCGATCCGAAAACTGCTGGAACGGCAGAAGCCACATGTTTGCCACGGCGGAGTGCTTCCAGAACATGTTTTGCATGGCTTGGAGCATCAGTAGCAACAAAAACAGCCTCAATTTTGTCGTCTTTTACCATCTCCTCCAGTGAAGGATAGGTTTTTGAACAACCGCATTTCTTAGCCAGTTCAGCGCAACGATCAGGAAACAGGTCAGTTACAGCAACTACTTCAACGTTGGGATGATTCTGAAAACCAAAATCAGCACCAAACCTGCAGACTCCGTAACCGGCTATCCCGACACGGATCTTCCTGTCGGAGAAAGGCTTCCACACAGCTGTTGTATCCTGCCCAGATGCAGTTCTTTCAAATCCACTTATTAAAGGGGGATCGGGGTTCTGAGAGGTTTTTGGAGATTCCTTACAACCGGACTGATATAATCCGAGGGCCATGGCTCCCATTCCAGCGGATTTAAGAAAGTTCCGTCGCGACCAGCTTTGCTTTTCATCACTGACAATCTGATTTTTCTTCTCTCCGGAAGAGGCATCATCAGCACCAGATGTAATTTTTTTCCTTTTCATATTAAAGTATCGTTAAGAAAGTATCAACTCAGCATGTTCCAATTAATAATATTATAAACCGGAAAAAGGACTCAGTCCTGCATTATCCTTAATAAAATGATTTGCCTTATAAAGTTATTATTTTTTTCAGAGAGAGGGCTGATTCATCGAAAAATTAAGAAGACACAGATACTTACTATTAATAAAAAATCGCAACCTTTGAGTAACCGTAACAAAAAATTATTATGAGACGAATATTTGTAGTGTCACAGGCCATCATTCTGCTTATTCTGGCAGGATGCGCTGATCATCAATCCGGAATTAAAACAGGTGAACTCAGATGCGAAAATCTCCTGGAGCCGGAAGGTATAGGAACAGCTGAACCGGTTTTAAGCTGGAAGATAAAATCAGATCAGAATGGAGGGCTTCTGAAAGGATATCAGGTAATTGTTGCTACGAATAAAAAGCTTTTAAATGAGAAGGATGCCGACCTCTGGAATACAGGTAAAGTATTAACACCATCAGGCATAATGGCCATATACGGAGGTAAACTATTATCCTCAAGGGCAGCCTGTTTCTGGAAAGTAAGAGTCTGGGATGAGAATGATAAGGCGTCAGAATGGAGTCCTGTATCGCTCTTCAGTACCGGATTGCTTAAAAAATCTGACTGGATCGGCTCCTACATAGGATTTGCCGGAAAGTCAGCTTCCACCATCTGTCCGCAGTTCCGGAAAAGTTTTGACCTTTCTGAATCAGGCGATAAAATGTATCTTTATGTTAATTCACTGGGATATCATGAGGTTTATTTAAACGGAAGCAAGGTTGGGGATAAGGTTCTTGTTCCTGCTGTTTCTCAGTTTACGAAACGCTCACAGATAATTACTTACGACATCTCTTCGCTGGTCAGAAAAGGGAGAAATGATCTTGTAATCTGGGCTGGAAAAGGGTGGTACAGCAAGGGACTTCCGGGTGTTTCTTTCGATGGCCCTGTTGTAAGAGCCCAGGCAGATCAGCTTATTAATAATAAATGGAAAACTGTTCTTTATACCGACTCTGCCTGGAGTGGCAGGGAAAGTGGATATTACACAACAGGAACATGGTTCCCCGGGCAATTCGGAGGAGAGCTGGTTGATGCCTCCATGCTTCTGCCGGACTTAACCGGACCTTCCCTTGACAAGGCCGCATGGAGCTCTGTTGTAGTTGTGGATATTCCTGACCATGAGGCAACAGCTCAGATGGCTGAAACAAACATTATTGCCGGAACCGTTAAAGCGGAAACAATAACACAAACCGGTGACAGCACATGGTTTGTTGACATGGGTAAAACACTGACAGGATGGACAGAGATTCACTTTTCAGGGTTAAAGGCAGGTCAGGAGGTTATCCTGGAATACAGCGATCACCTTGACAAAGAGGGGAAATTTTACAACCAGGGTCAATCAGACAGATATATTGCCGGAGGTAAGGCAGAAGAGATCTTTCGTAATAAATTCAACTATCATGGATTCAGATATATAAAAATATCAAAACTCATTACTCAACCTTCGAAAGATGATATTACCTCCTATCTGATCCGGACTGGCTATAACCCGGCATCATCATTCAAATGTTCTGATCCTGATCTTAACAAAATTCACGACATGATTTTCTATACCCTGCAATGTCTCAGTCTCGGAGGTTACCTTGTCGATTGTCCGCAGATAGAACGGCTGGGCTACGGAGGCGATGGGAATGCATCAACGGAAACAGCTCAGACAATGTTTGACATGGCACCTCTC
Organism: uncultured Bacteroidota bacterium; assembly: GCA_903824785.1. Classification (GTDB taxonomy): domain Bacteria; phylum Bacteroidota; class Bacteroidia; order Bacteroidales; family VadinHA17; genus LD21. The sequence goes on along the minus strand of CAIJYD010000087.1, from coordinate 29,791 downwards.
TACAGAAACTGGCTACAGGCCTGGGCTGACTGTATCCGGGAAGATGGCGGCATGCCACATACAGCTCCAAATCCTTATCCGGCAGGAGGCGGGCCATACTGGTGCGGATTTATTATAACAGCCTCATGGAAGACCTATCTGAACTACGGCGATAAAAGGATACTGGAGAAGTATTACCCGGTAATGCAGAAATGGCTCGGTTATGCAGATAAATACTCCTCTTCCGGATTGCTGCAGCCCTGGCCCGAAACAGATTACAGGGGCTGGTTTCTGGGAGACTGGGCCAGTCCTGAAGGAACTGATCACACCAACAAAGCCTCAATTGCGCTTGTTAATAATTCCTTTATGTCTGTTTGCTATGAAACCATGCAAAAAATTGCATCAACTCTCGGAAAAACAGAAGAGTCAGAAAAATATGCTGCTAAACGGCTTCAAATCAACAAAATGATAAACAGCGAATTATTCGACAAAAACAGTAACATTTATGGCAGCGGGACCCAGATCGACCTTACCTATCCCCTTCTGGCAGGTATTGTCCCCGATTCACTGAAGGAGAAAGTCCGGAAAAATCTTATTAATGAAATAGAGGTAAATCATAACGGACATATAGCCACCGGACTTGTTGGCATACCGGTGTTTACGGAATGGGCTATTAAAAATCATGAAACCAACCTTTTCTATTCAATGCTTAAGAAGAGAGATTATCCCGGCTACCTTTATATGATTGACAATGGAGCTACAACAACCTGGGAACACTGGAACGGGGCCAGAAGCCGGATCCATAACTGTTATAACGGAATTGGTTCGTGGTTCTATCAGGCTGTAGGCGGAATTCGTTCGGATGGGAATCTCCCGGGTTATCAGCATATTATCATTGATCCTCAAATACCTGAAGGAGTTACCTGGGCCAATACATCAAAAGAGACACCTTATGGTACAGTTACTGTTAACTGGAGTATTGAGAAAGGAGCATTTAAAATGGATATTACGATCCCTGCCGGATGTACAGCCGAAGCAAATATTCCGGAGGGTGTTCAGGATTATAAATTGAACGGAGAAGATGTCAGGCGGAAAGATTCCTTTGCAGAACTCCGCAGCGGAAAAAACAGTATTGAATACTAAAGGTGTTAAGCCCCTGGAAGTTTACTGAAAAGGATAGCTTTTCAGTATAATGAATAATATCATTTCCTGTTCTATTTAATGTTTTAATTTCGCATCGGAAATAAACATGTAAAATTCTATGTCAGAGCTGGAAAAATATTTTAACAGGTACCGGAAAAACATTACCGGCATTGATACAGAGATTGAGACGCCTTTTGGAACAAAAAAGCTTGTCTATGCTGACTGGGTAGCCAGTGGAAGGCTCTATTCCCCAATTGAGAAAAGACTTTCGGAAGATATCGGTCCGATGGTAGGCAACACTCACTCAGAGTCAACAGCGACAGGGAAGGCAATGACAGATGCATATCATCACGCGCAGAAGATTGTCAAACGACATGTCAATGCAGACGAGAAGGATCTGCTGATCTTTACCGGAACAGGAATGACCTCTGCAATAGCAAAACTCCAGCGTATTCTCGGATTGAAGGTACCCGAGCAGGCAATTAACTATTGCTCTTTTTCGGATGGCAGGTACAGTCAGTGCAAGGATATTCCCAATGATAAACGACCCGTTGTTTTTATAACTCATACCGAACACCATTCAAACCACACATCATGGTTTGAAACGCTTGCCGAAGTTGTTGTTCTTCAGCCGTCAGCTGATCTTACTGTCGATCCTGCTGCACTTAGGAAAGAGATCGTTAAATACAAAGACAGACCGCTGCTAATAGGTTCTTTTTCAGCATGCTCCAATGTAACAGGGTATTTCCCGCCCTATTATGAGCTGGCTCAGATCATGCACGAAAACAATGGATACTGCTTCGTGGATTTTGCTGCCTCAGCACCTTATGTTGATATTAACATGCATCCTGAAAACAAGTTACAGCAACTTGACGCTATATTTTTCTCTCCTCATAAATTTCTTGGTGGTCCCGGCAGTTCCGGTGTCCTGATTTTCAGTAAGGAACTTTACAAGAATGACATTCCCGATAACCCCGGAGGAGGTACTGTTAAATGGACAAACAGATGGGGAGGCTACAGCTATATTTCCGACATTGAAGTTAAGGAAGATGGTGGAACACCCGGGTTTCTTCAGGGCATAAAAGTGGGACTCGTGATTACGCTTAAGGAAAATATGGGTACAAGCAAGATCCGGAGAAGGGAAGAGGAACTCATAAAATCAGCCTTCCGTGAGCTATCAAAAATAAATAGCCTTCATATCCTTGCGGAAAACATAAAAGAGCGGCTGGGTGTATTTTCTTTTTATGTTGATAAAATTCACCACAATCTTTTAACTACCATTTTGAACGACAGATTCGGAATACAGGTAAGAGGAGGCTGCTCATGTGCAGGCACTTATGGTCATTTTCTTCTGGATGTCGGCTTTGGGCAGTCCAAAGAGATAACTGACAAAATTGATGCCGGGGACCTTTCCATGAAACCAGGATGGATACGTATTTCACTCCATCCCACTATGACAGATAATGAGCTGTTGTTTATTACCGATGCCATAAAGGAGATTGTGGAGAATGCAGCAAGCTGGCAAAAAGATTACTGCTACGACAAACACACAAACGAATTTCATCATTGCAGCCATATTGACAACAACAGGGCTGTCTGTTTAGAATGGTTTAACTTAAGCGAACAGGAGTAAAATCCATATTTAAAGCAAATTCCAGGGTGAATTCATCAATATCCGATAACTCAATGTAACGCGTATTCTTCAGTATGGAAACTGTTTTTTCGACAAACTCATCCGATTTTAAATATTGAAGTGCTCCGATTCCTGCACTATTGCCAACGGGATAAATCTTACCCTTCAACTCATTGGGCAATAAGCCAATCTGAACAGCTGATTTTATACTTATATAATTACCGAACCCTCCTGCCAGATATAATGCGTCAATATCTCCGAATGATAATCCTGCTACGTTCAATAAGATTTTGACTCCTGAATATATGGCAGATTTCGCCAACTGAATTTCCCGGATATCCTGTTGAACTACCCCTACTCTTCTTTCAGGATCAATGAAAAAAGTTTCCTTAAGCAACCCTGTTTCGTCAATTAATTCTTTATCGAGCAAATAGGCAACAATATCGACAATCCCCGACCCGCAAACCCCAACGGGATAACAGTTACCAATAACCTGGTATTTACCCGGACCGGAAAAAAGCGAGACAGCACCTGATACAGCACCCATTCCGCATGAGATATTTGCACCTTCAAAGGCAGGTCCGGCCGCCGTGGCGCATGTAAAGATCTCATCTCCCTTTATAAGAGCTATTTCACCATTTGTTCCTATATCAAGAAAAAGATAGTTTCTGTTCGTTACTTTCATGGCAGACATGCCGGCCAGGATATCAGCCCCGACAAAAGCAGAGATACATGGAAGAGTAGTTACCTCCCCGCTACCATTAATATTTAATAATGAAGAGCTGCCATTTCTTATCTGTGAATCTGTGAATTTTGGTTTAAAAGGGGCAAGGGCAATTGAGAGCGGATCTTCTCCCAGTAAAAGATGAAGCATAGTTGTGTTGCCGACAATAATTATTTTTTCGTAATTCTCGCGGGACAGACCATTAATAACCCTGAAGGCATCAAGCTCAAAATTCAGAGCGTCAATAATTGACATCTGCAACACTTTCAAGCCATCCTCATTCTCCTGGCAATGATTTATCCTGCTAATGACATCAGCACCAAATAGTTTCTGAGGATTTAAAAAAGATGAAATTTTCTCAATCTGGCCCGTTAAAAGGTTCAAAAAATAGATAACAACGGTTGTAGTTCCGATATCAATTGCCACACCACACGGGCTGGAGGTGAGATATCCGTAATTACTGTAGCTATATGGAAGATCCTCAAGATATTCTGTCTGATGAACAAGGATATTTGCCTCTTCTTCTCCGGGAAGCACGACTTCAATATCTTTTTCCGGAAAATATTTGCAGGCGATAACTTCTCCTTCATCTTTTATTTTCACCCTGCATTTTCCACAGGTCCCTTTACCGCCGCAAGGTGTATAAATAGCAACCCTCTCTTTTCTCAGCACCTCCAGCAATGAAATACCGGCCGATGATTCAATTATTTTTTCGCTATCAGAACCAACTATTTTAATTTTAAGCATTAGAATATGTTTTCATGATATCCTGAAATGTTGCCGGATCATTTTCAAACTAATTTTGTAAACTTAATAAAACTGATCAGAAAAAAATGGAAAAGTTGGTTAACTTTAAAAACTGAAATAATCAACCACTTTTCTTATGAATGAATTTGATTCCAAAGCAGCCGAATGGGATAAAAATCCAATGCACTGGGCTCGCTCTGAAGCTATTGCGAATGAGATACGAAAAATCATTCCCTTAACAAAAGAGATGACTGCCCTCGAATACGGAGCAGGTACCGGCATTGCCAGCTTTTTACTCAAAGATGATCTCAAGGAGATTACCCTGATGGATAACTCACCTGAAATGATAAAGGTGATGAAAGGGAAGATAGAGGCTACTAAAGCAAGTAATCTTAACGCTCTGAATTTCGATCTTGAACAATCTGATCTGAAAGATAAAACTTTTGATCTTATCTTCACACAGATGGTACTTCATCATGTTACGGATATTGATTCTATTGTAGCCAGATTCTCAAAATTACTGAATCCGGGCGGGTATCTGGCTATTGCTGATCTGTATGAAGAGGACGGATCCTTTCACGGAGAAGGATTCACTGGCCACCTGGGATTTAATATTGAAAACCTGACAAAAATAATTGAAAATCATCAGTTTACAAATATTTCAGGAAAATGCTGCTTTGTAATTGACCGTAAAATATCTGAAACAGAAACAAAAAAGTTTGAAGTATTTCTGCTGGTCTCAGTCAGGAATTAAGACTTTTACATATTCATCAGTTAATTTAATATTCAATAGCATTATTAAAATTCAATATCATGGAGATAACATTTGAGGGAGGGAAAGTAGTTACGGCACACACACATGGTCACCTGATTAAAACCGACCAACCTCTTGACAATGGAGGAGGAGATACAGCTCCTGCCCCCTTTGACCTCTTTCTTGCAGCAATTGGCACCTGTGCAGGGATATATGTTAAATCGTTCTGCGACAACCGCGGAATACCAACTGACAAAATCAAAATCATTCAGAAAACAGAGTATAATAACGAGACCGGCTTGCCGGTAAGTATTACCCTTGACATTAACCTGCCCGAAGATTTTCCGGAAAAATATAAGGCTTCGGTTATCAATGTTGCAGAACTGTGCAAGGTTAAAAAATCAATTGCCAATCCACCGGTGTTCTATATAAAAACATCACAGGGATAATTCCCGGCTTCATTATCAGCAGAACGGCAACTGCGGAGATAAAATAAAAAAGCCGGATTGCTCCGGCATGTATTATTCTTTTTTTCTGGTGCTCAGCCCAAAGGGCAGATAGAGCGGACAGAAGCTTATTAAACTTGTCAGAATAAATATCGCAGACACGATTAATAGAATAATTGCTACAGTACCTGAAATTATGTTCGTAAAATAGAGTACTGCAACTACGGCTGCAACCAGAATCCTGATCACTTTGTCAATTGTTCCAATGTTTTTCTTCATCCTTATAAAAATATTTGTTAAACTATTCAAATTCACATTAATGCTTCTTCAGTCAGCTTTGAGAACCATTTTTGCCACTCCTCCAAAGCCAAACTCTGACTGCGATTCAATCCAACTCCTTTGCAATAGCCATTGCGGCAATAGTTCCATCAGCGACAGCAGTTGTTATCTGCCTGTATTTCTTGCTGATAACATCCCCTACTGCATAAATGCCGGGGATACTTGTCCGCATATCTTCATCGGTTTTAATATAGCCCCAATTATCGAGCGTTAATTTGTCTTTAAACAAATCCACATTAGGTTTCATACCAATGAATATAAATACACCATCACTAACAATCTTCCTGCTCTCTTTGTTTCTGGTGTTCTCTATTTCTGTGACTATTTTGTCTCCGTCCCTGACAAATGCTCTGGGTTCATTTTCAAAAATGACGCTTATCTTTGGATTATTAAACACTTTATCCTGTGCCTGTTTGTTTGCGGTAAACTTATCGAACTGATGAACGATTGTCAGTTTATCAGCAAACCTTGTTATATATTCCGACTCTTCAATGGCTGAATTACCTCCGCCGATCACAACAGCTTCCTTGCCCTCAAAATATTTTGCATCGCAGGTTGCACAGTAGGAAATGCCCTTCCCCTTCAGCTCTTTTTCGCCCTTTGCCCCTGTCAGATTCGGAGTTGTCCCTGTAGCAATAATTATTCTTTTTGCCCTTACAGTTTCAAATTCATCAATTATGACCTCCTTTTTTTCGAGGTCGACTCTTGTTACATCAACGGCTACTTTATAAACTGTTCCACATAGCTTGGTCTGTTCGCTCATATTGTGAGAAAGCATATACCCTGCCTGAGGTTCAATGAACCCCGGATAGTTTGAGACTTCATGTGTTGTTGCCACATTTCCGCCAGGCAATGCTATATCTATAAGGACAGTATTGATCTTCGACTGGCAAAGGTAAAGACCTGCTGTTAGTCCACCCGGGCCTGCTCCAAGAATAATAACATCAAACTCCGAAACGGTAGGCTTTATGAGCGATTTGATCTCTGCAACCCTTTCAGAAGGAAGCATACTATCAAGATTATGTATTATATCGCTCCTTTTAACACCACCACTAAGTCTTCCAGCAACCTCTTTCCCATCATCAAAAAACAATAATGTGGGAGATGATTTAACACCAAGTTTATCGGCCAGTTCTCTGTTTTTCTGGCGATAAATTTTAAGGAATTTAACATCCTTTCCATAGAGCATTGAAAGCTCTTCAAACTTAGAAGCCAAAGCTTCACACGGAGGGCATTCTGTTGAATAAAAATCGAGGATCACTTTGCCTGAATGCAAAACATCCATTTCAAATTCTGATGAATTTATCTCTTTCATTGCTAATATAATTGTATTTCTTATGCTTTGTTGATTTCTATATAGGCTGAAAAGCCCATTTCGAGAAGTTCCTTTACCGGACGGCAATCAGTGGAGCAGATATTTCCTGTCCTGTTTTTTGCAACAGAACCACAACCTCCGCCGCAAGCAAGCTGAACTGAACAATCCCTGCATTCAGGAATTGAAGTTAAATCGCGGGATTCCCAGTTTTCAATAGCTGTCGTATTCCTGGTAACAGTGGGGTAGAAACTACCCAGTGATTCGTCGGATTTGCCAACTGTGGCAGTGCATGAGTAGATCTGTCCAGTATAATCGAAGGCCCATTCGGTTTTGCATGCCGGACAGGAATCGAACAATGGATCGGGAAGCTCCCCATTTTCTGAAAGGAATTTTGCTACCGAATAGGCAGGTTTATAAAATTCCGGAATATGAGGATGAAGTTTAATTATTTCAGCCAGACTTTCGTATAGGGAGACTCTGTCAAAAAGCTTATCCGGAGAAGACTGGCAATGGTGCAATTCATAATTACGTCCGATCTGTGTTTTAAAGAACCGGCTTTTTGTCCAGCCCTTTTCAATAGCAAATCTGGCAAGACCGGGAAGATTGTCGATATTATCTTTGTCAATAACCATTCTGAGGTTAATGTCGATCTGGTTTTTAAGGCAAGCATCAACACCTCTGACAATCCTGTCAAAAGTTCCTCCCCCTCCCTTCAGAAACCTGCGACTGTTATGCATATCCTCTGTGCCATCGAGAGTCACCTGGATCTCACGTATTTTCCCGGCAGCGAGTATTTCAGAATAATCTTCAAGTGAATACCCATTGGTAACGAAGCTAACTTCAAGATTTGATTCTTTTGCCCTTTTGAGAATCTGTTTTATATGCTCCTTCTGTTTCGGACTGTTCAGAAGCGGCTCGCCTCCGAAAATGGTAATGTATTTTTTACGTCCTGAAAACTCCTTCCCGACATAACTGAAAAAAGCATCAATTATCTCATCGCTGAGCTCATGAGGAGAATTGGTGTATTGGTCCTGATAACAATAAGTACAGGCAAAGTTGCAACTGTAATTTGTTACAAAGAAAATCTGGATCTCATCCTTTTCCCGTGAATCGATAAAATCAAGATACTTTTTCCTGTATAGACTGGTCTCTTCATTTTCATCAATAAAGTAACCTTTTTCCGTAACCTCTGCCATAAAATCACTATCAGGTACTATAGCGCCGCTTCTGATAAGCTGAAGCTTTTCAGCCTCAGCTTTATTCAGAATGTCGGCATTACCTGTAAGCAGGTTAATGATGAAAAAGTTCTCAGAATCCCTGATATTGGAAAAAATATTGTACTTAGAATACTTCATCAGGTTTAATCGTGACAGCCTACAACAGTTTTAGATGTTTTTGCACAGCACTGAGCTACTTTAACTTCGGCTCTGTTTACTCTCTTTTTAATTACACTTTTCATAATTGATAATTGTTATTTAATTAATAAAACCTCATTTATTGCTTTTACAAGGTCTGCTTTTGGAAGAAGCCCCATCGACATACGCGGAGTTCCTTCCGCAGGAATGAATAACAGAGTCGGCAACCCTGTAATACCTATGGCACGGGCAAGATCTTTTTCTTTTTCTGTATCTACCTTATATACAACGATCCTGCCGTCATATTCTTTTGCTATTTCCTCAACTAATGGAGAGAGCTGACGGCACGGAGCACACCAGTCTGCGTAGAAATCAATAATTACCGGCTTGCTTCCTTCAAACTTCCACTCTTTGCTGCTTCCATAATTAAATATCGTCTTTTTAAAAACAGCATCGGTAAGCTGAACTACTGAACCTTCTGCCGATGCTTTTGCCCCTGCCCCTGCCGGGTTATCTGCCTTACAGTTAGTTACAATTAAAGAAAACACTATTGCCGTAATAATAAAAACTCTTTTCATCTCTTTATATAATTTCATTCCTTTAACAACCTTGTTTAATTTTTAACTTTTAGTTTTCCAACAATTTCTTTCCTGAAATTGTCCAGCTTGATACTTTAACTTTTCCTTTTTCATAAGGAGCCGATTCTTCAATGACACTTACTGATGAAAATCCTGCATCGCGAAGATGTTCCATGTATTCATTGCGGGTAACAGAACCAGCCCAGCATTCAGAAATTGCAACGGGATCATTCCTGTATTCTTCAGGCACAGGATTAACAGCATAAATATCGCTGACAACAAATCTTCCGCCATTTTTAAGGATCCGGAAAATTTCTTTCCATACTGAGAGTTTATCAGAGGCATGATTAATTGTGCAATTTGAAATTACCAGATCGGCAATAGAGTCTGCAAGATTAAGTTTTTCGAGAGGGCTCTGGATAAAGTCAACATTGGTTACTCCGAGCCTGGCAGCAGTACTTACCGCTTTTAGAATCATACCGTCCGATATATCGATGCCGTAAACGAAACCATCTTTCCCGGCAGCTTCTGCCAGCCTGATGACATCTGTTCCTCTTCCGCTTCCAAGATCGACACAAACCTCGCCCGGAACAGCTTCAGAATAATTCATGGCTCCTCCGCATGAGAGGCAACAGGATGTCTCTGCAAGCTCGCTGTATCTTTTAATTATTTCGGTGTATTCCATAGTTTTTTATCTTCCTAATCTGAAACAGGGGCTTCCAGTAACAAAGTAACCTAAAAATCCTCCAAAAAACATTGTACTATAAGTATCGTTTGTAAACAAACATGGTACTGTTTTACTTTCAACAAAACAGAAATAGAGAAAACCTCCCAGAATACCGGCAGCAATGCCAAGAAATGGCTTCCAGAAATACCAGGAAGTAAAAAATTCCTTAACACTATTTGGTTTTGGGGTAACTTTGCAACCGCTTTCCATATTCACATATCTATATATTTCGATGCAAAGATAATTTCATTTTTTATAAATCGCAATAGTATCACCGAATTTTTTAAACATTGCTGTTTTTTTATACCTTTGCGGGGTAAAAAAACTGATAATGAGTTCCATTTTCAAAACTGAACTAAGTACTGAACAGCTGGAAGAGTTGTTTCAAAGTGACGAAAAATGTTATCAGTTTCTTGCCGGGCTGAAGTGGGGCGAGGGTTATTCCTGTCGCAAATGCAATAATACGAACTACTGCCAGGGAAAAACACCTCATTCACGACGATGTACCAAATGCAAAACTGAAGAATCTGCGTCCTCCGGAACTATTTTTCATAATTGCAAATTCTCCATTAGCAAAGCATTTTATATAGCGTATAATGTGTGCAAAGGAACTGAAAATCTTTCTACTTATGAGTTTGCACGCCGGTTATCGCTTCGCCAGATGACATGCTGGAATTTCAAAACAAAAATACAACAGGCTCTTCAGCAGATTGATTCGCTTACCGAGATAGAAAAGTCTTCAATACAGAGGATCTTCTCTTAGTCAGTTCCCGGGATATCATTTTCCTCACCGATAACTATATACAAAAGACACTCTAGCCTTACTTCGAAACTGATTTAACGATTTCAAAAGTTTCATCCGAAGCAGCTTTCATCACTTTTTCAATATTTGCGGGAAGTGATGCCGCCATCTCTCCGGCATTAATAAGGCCAATATAAGTTAAGCCATCTTCCTTTTCATAAACTGAGATACGGCAAGGCATCATAACAGAAATTATCCGTTCATGATTAAGTTCCAGCATCTTACCTGAATACTCTGGTTTGCATATTTCAATTACCTTAACAGGTCGGACAGCTTTTCCGGATTTTGCAAGACTAAGCTGAAGGTCGTGAACTGCAGGGACTTTCCACTCCCTTTGTTCTGCACCTGCAACCAGCATCTCAACTGTTTTCTCAAAACTGAATTTACTTTGATGTTCAATTACCAATTGGCTGTTTTTCATAACGATACATTTTAAACCAAATACATATTTATGAGTTGTTCAAAAAGTTCCTGTTTGCCGCTTCTGGTTAAAGGTTCTCCGGTGACAGAGGCTAATTCTCCAAGACTCTCCAGGGTAAGTTTTCCATGTTCAAAATCGCTGCCTGCTCCTGTGTCAAAAGATTCATATCTTTTTTTCCTGAGATTCAGATAATTACTGTCTTTCAATACTTTATCAGCTATAACAAGAGCTCTGGCAAAAGTATCCATTCCACTTATATGAGCTATAAAAACATCCTCATTATCGGTAGAATTACGACGTACTTTGGCGTCGAAATTAATACCACCTGCAGAGAAACCACCGGCCTGAAGAATGACCATCATGGCTTCGGTTATCTCATAGATATTTGTCGGAAACTCGTCGGTATCCCAGCCATTCTGATAATCGCCCTTGTTGGCATCTATACTTCCAAGAAGGCCGGCATCGGCTGCTACCTGGAGTTCATGCTGAAAAGTATGGCCGGCAAGAGTGGCGTGATTGACTTCAATATTAAGTTTAAAATCCTTATCCAGTCCATGTTGGCGCAGAAACCCGATTATAGTGGCCACATCAAAATCGTACTGATGCTTTGATGGTTCCATAGGTTTTGGCTCGATGAGGAATGTCCCATTGAATCCGATTTTCCTGCCATAGTCGCGCGCCATTGAGAGCATCATTCCCATGTGTTCCAGTTCTCTTTTCATATTTGTATTGTGAAGGCTCATATACCCCTCGCGACCGCCCCAGAATACATAATTTTCTCCCCCAAGGGCAACTGTTGCAGCAATGGCGTTCTTGAGCTGAACTCCGGCATTGGCAACTACGGCAAAATCAGGATTTGTGGCAGCACCATTCATATATCTCGGATTTGAAAAGAGATTTGCAGTACCCCAGAGAAGTTTAACTCCTGACTCTTTCTGCATCTCCTGCATGACAGGAATTATCTTCTCAAGCTTTTTCTCGATTTCAAAAACAGACCCGTCTCCAACAATATCAGTATCGTGGAAACAGTAATATCCTGCTCCTATCTTGGTTATAAACTCAAACGCGGCATCGAGCCTTTGTCTGGGTTTATCATCGTTTCCTGAATCTTTCCAGGGATAAAACCTTGTGGCATTACCAAAAGGATCGGAACCATCACCGCAGAATGAATGCCAGTAAGCAACAGCAAAACGGAGATGATCTTTCATCTTTTTTGTGCCCACAATCTCCTCAGGATTATACCATCTGAATGCCAGCGGATTTTTCGATGTTTTACCTTCGTATTCAATTTTCCCTATTCCGGGATAAGCCTCTTTATTACCTTTTAAAACCATTAGTATATTATTTTATGATTATCCTTAAAATTCGCTACACGGACTGCTCTCAATCTTATCAGTAAAAGTGCAAGCAGATCATGCTGATATAAGAAGAGTTTTCCATTTCTGGTAAAACTCCTCATAATTATTATTCCCGCTCTTTTCAGGCTCAGTTACTCCAAGAGCAACAAGTCCTTTAAATGCCTCTTCTTCAGACTTATAGTAACCGCATCCGATACCTGCTCCCCGTGCAGCACCTGTTGATCCATCGGTATTATATAAATGTATCGCTGTTCCTGTCACAGAAGAAAGAGTTTCACGGAATATTCTGCTAAGGAACATATTGGTTTCCCCTGCCCTTATAACCTTCGGGTCAATACCTGTCTCTTTCATAATGTCGAGTCCATACCGGAATGAAAATGCAATACCCTCCTGAGCTGCTCTGAAGAGGTGAGCATTGTTATGGGTATTAAAGTTTAATCCTGATATACGGGCACCTGCATCCCTGTTTCCAAGCATCCTTTCAGATCCGTTTCCAAATGGCAGAACAGAGAGTCCATCCGATCCGGGAGCAACTTTCGCAGCCATATCATTCATCTCATTATAAGAGAGATTGCATCCACTGTTTCTTCTAAGCCATGAATTAAGTATCCCGGTTCCGTTTATACACAGCAGAACACCCAGCCGCGGAGCAGACTCACTATGATTTACATGAAGAAATGTATTTACCCGCGAAAGAGGGTCAAATTTTTTCCTGTCGGTAACACCATAAATAACTCCTGAAGTGCCTGCAGTAGCTGCAACTTCTCCCGGTTTAAGAACATTTAGCGAAAGAGCATTATTAGGCTGGTCGCCTGCTTTGTAGGAAACAGGTATTCCTTCAGGCAATCCAAACTCAGAAGCAACAGACTTAAGCAGATTCCCCTGTATTGAAAATGAAGGTTTTTGTTCCGGAAGCAGATCCGGACTGAAACCAAAATAATCCATTAGCTCCCGTGAGACTCTGTTTTCAGAAAAGTCCCAGAATATTCCTTCTGAAAGACCTGTATATGTAGTATTTAATTCTCCTGTCAACCGCAAGGCAATATAATCTCCGGGCAGCATTATCCTGTGAATTCGGTTAAACAGATCCGGCTCATTCTCTTTTACCCAGGCAAGCTTTGATGCTGTAAAATTGGCCGGCGAATTTAGAAGATGTGAAAGACAGTGATCTTTCCCAAGCGATTCAAAGGCTTTTTCGCCGTAACCGACTGCCCTGCTGTCGCACCATATTATTGAGGGACGCAAAACATTATAATTTTTGTCGACTGTAACAAGGCCGTGCATCTGATAAGAGATCCCAATTGCCCCTATTTCCGATTTCTTTTCCCCAAGCTTATCCGTACACTCTTTTACAGACAACATAAGGTTTGTCCACCATACCTCTGTCTCCTGCTCTGCCCAGCCCGGTTTACGGGCAATAATCTTCATTTCATCGGAGGGATAAAAAGCTGTAACAAGGCATTTGCCCGATTCACCATCAATTACAGAAGCCTTAACCGAAGAGCTCCCTAAATCTATTCCCAGTAATAACATAAGTCAATAATGTATTATAGAACTACTCTCTTTAAAATGCTGTGTGTCTGTTTTTTTCTTTATAAGGTCCCGCCTGTTTTACAAACTGACACAAAGTTTAAATTTACTAATAATTACTTAATACACATCGCCTGAAACTTCTTTCTTAATATATATGAAAGCGGGAAAAATAAAATAAACTGACATAGACCGGGAGGAACAAGACAAAATATCCCTTTCCTCTCTTTTTATATTTGCAGATAAGCTGATTTGTAAAAATATATCGTAAATTCCGGTGGTTAAAAAACATCCATTTTCTGGTGAATCAAATTTTTCTGTATCAGGGTCTATTTTGATAAATATCATACGTCCATTAAAATCATTCAGATGAAAAAAGAGACAAATAAAATAATATCGAGAAGGAAGTTCATTGACTCCTCAGTGAAAGCCACATTACTTTCATCTGTAGCATTTGGAGGCTTTCCGACCATCGTTCCATCAAGTGTATTTGGAAAAAATGCCCCGAGTAACAAGATAAATATAGGGCAGATAGGTTTTGGCCGCATCGCAATGACACATGATCTGGCTGAAACATTAAAATATGATATTGCCAGGGTAGTTGCCGTTGCCGATCCTGATAAGAACAGAGCTTCAGAAGGGAAGGCATTTATTGAAAACTACTACACCCAAAAAACCGGAAAAACGGGATATGTGGATGTCAGGGTTTACGAAGACTACCATAAAATCCTTCAGGATTCTTCAATAGATGCAGTAATAATTTCAACACCCGACCACTGGCATTCACAACCTGCTGTTGAAGCTGCCCTTGCCGGAAAAGACATTTATGTACAGAAACCCACCTCTCTCACAATAAAAGAAGGCAGGCTGTTGAGCGATACTGTAAAGCGTAAAAAGGTAATCCTTCAGGTTGGAACCCAGCAAAGGTCAATGTCTCAGTTCAGAATTGCAGCTGAGCTTGTAAGGAATGGAAGAATAGGCAAACTTGAGACGGTTAAGATTGGCCTTCCCGGAGACCCGTCTGGTCCTGAAGCACCTGAGATGCCGGTACCAAAGAATCTAAACTACGGTATGTGGTTAGGATCAACTCCCGAGGTTTATTATACAGAGATGCGCGTTCATCCTCAGAACAGTCTGACAGATCGTCCGGGATGGCTGCGTTGTGAACAGTTTGGTGCCGGTATGATAACCGGATGGGGACAGCATCATTTCGATTCTGCCGCATGGGGAATGGATACTGAACTAACCGGCCCTGTGTCGATTGAGGCGGTAGCACAATTTCCAAAAACCGGACTGTGGGATGTACATGGCGATTTCATGGCAAAAGCTGAATATAAGAATGGGGTAACAATGCTTGCCAGTGGCGGTTATCCTAATGGAGTCCGGTATGAGGGAACAGAAGGGTGGATTTTTGTAACAAGAGGCGATTATACTGCTTCTCCAAGCGATCCTGTTTCGAAATCGAACAGTACAAAAGCACTTGATGCCAGTGATCCCGGAATATTGACTTCAGTAATTAAGGAAAATGAAATTCACCTTTATGTAAGTAATGAGCAGCATGGGAACTGGCTTGATTGCATCAGATCGAGAAAAGAACCAATATCTCCTGTTGAAATTGGTCATCGTGCGTGCAGCGTTTGTCTTGTCACCCATATTTCAATGAAATTAGGAAGAAAACTTACCTGGAACCCTGATAAAGAGGTATTCATAAACGATCCGGAAGCCAATTCAATGCTTTCACGTTCCCAGCGTGCACCTTACGGAACTGACAATATCAAAATGTGATCTTATATTTAAAAGGAAAAACTCATAATTGTAATGAAAAAATTACTGTTTTATACTCTCCTTACTGCCGGTGTGATGATATTTGTTCCATTATCTGCTGCAAAAATCAGTGCCGCAAAGGTCGGTTCAAAAATAAATGTAACCATTGATAATAAATATTTTACCAGCTACATATTTTCAGAGGATGAAAAATATCCGTTTTTCTACCCTGTGAACGGGCCTGTTTCAGGCGGATCGGTAACATCAATGCGTAACGGAGAGTACCCACACCACAGCTCACTCTTTTTCGGATGCGACCTTGTAAACGGAGGAAACTTCTGGCAGGAAGGGCTGGAGCGGGGCCGGATAATCTCCGTTAATGCCGAAATAGTAAAACAGGGTGGCGATACTGTAATTATAACAGATGAATGTATCTGGAGTCGTCCCGGTGCAATCTCTCCTGTGAGAGATACCAGAACAATCATAATCACCTCCCCCTCGGCTACCGTCAGTCAGATAGACTTTGAACTGAAAATGGAGATGCTGACCGACGTAACCATACTGAAAACAAACCATTCACTATTCAGTGCAAGAATGGCAGCAGACTTGTCTGTCTTAAATGGTGGTACAATGATAAACGCAGAAGGATTAAAAAGTGAAAAAGAGACATTCGGAATAAGTTCACCATGGATGGACTACTATGGCAAGCGGGGTAATTCGACCGAAGGGATGGCTATTATGCAGCACCCTTCAAATAGATGGTATCCATCTCCATGGTTCACACGCGATTACGGATTTTTTTCACCAACACCAATGTACTGGCCTGAAAACGGAACAGATATTTTTATGAAGAAAGGAACTGTTCTGGATCTTCGGTACCGTGTTCTTGTACATGCCGGAGACTATAAACAGGCTGAGATTGCAAAAGCTTTTGAAAAATACAAGCAAGAAAAATAGAAACCTCCCTGCTCTGTTATACGGTTGCTGATTTGTCTCTGATCTCTTTTTTCTTGCGATAGACACAATTCTTCATCTCACACAAACCGCAGGTATAAGGGTTCATTTTAACATTTGCACCAATCCCGATTATACCGCTGATTGATTTAACAGGATCCATAAGCGCCGACTCTGTTAAACGGATGCCACAGTAATTATCAGGAACAAGCTGAAACAGTTTATGCTGTTCCGCCACATACCACCCGCAATATCCCGGACTATAGCGATTTGTTATTTTCTTCCCGGAGAGGTTAACAGATAATTCAAGTTCATTCTGCATAAAATCTGCTGCTGCGTCAACAATTACGCTTCCGGCAACATCATAAATATAACCGGTAAGCAGATCTCCATCCTTCATCGCCTTTCTGGTTCTGATCCCAAGTTCCTCTCCAGCAGTACAAAGGAAGACTGCAACTGAATCTGTGTTTTTCAGCTGGTCAAATACAATCTTCTTAATCTGAAAATTGATACCATTAATATCAACCGACTTTTCTGCATTATTAAAAACCAGATCTGTGCAGATGTTATACTCAGCCCTGATCTGGCAGAAACTCTCAGTTTCCTTTAACACTTCCTCAATAAGAACTTTGAATATTTCGCGATCCTCCCCTTCGTTATACCCCAGGATCTCCTCAATCTGAGAAACATTGATATTCAGGTCTTTATAATCTATCTGGAAAGTTGAATTTGTCATAATAAGATGAAAATAATCTATTTATTTGTTTCATACTTTCTGAGATTTTCATGATTGAGAAGACCGGCTTCTGCAACAATTCTCTGAATAACCGATTCCCAACCCAGCGACATAATATGAATTCCATTAACACCCTGTTTCCGTCTTATTGAATCTATAAGTTCCAGTGCAATCTGCACCCCTTCCTCCGGAGCTGATTCGCCTGCTTTTTCCATCCGTTTCAGAATATTTTCAGGTAAACTGACACCGGGAACTTTATTATGGAGATACTGCGCCACTTTAAAACTTTTCAGAGGCGCAATGCCTATCAGGATATATACCTTATTTAAAATGTCCCTTTTATCCAGTTGCTCGAGCCAAAGGTCGAGCCTGTCGGCTTCAAAAATAAGATTTGTCTGGAAAAACTGAGCCCCTGCATTTACTTTCTTATGGTCTTTTATTGCCTGTAGTTCAGGGTCAGAAGAAAATGGAGCGGTTGCTGCACCAAGAAACAGTTTTGGGGGATCCTTCATTTTCCTTCCATCGAGATAAGTCCCCTCATCTCTCATTCGTCTTGCTATCCATAGCATCTGAACTGAATCAACGTCAACGAAGTTCATGTTGCTTGTCGGCGAAGGTCCCACTTTGGCACTATCGCCTGAGATACAAAGGAGGTTTCTGATGCCAAACTGGTTTGCTCCGACAATATTCGATTGAAATCCGGTTCGTGTGGTATCGCGCGAAGCTATCTGATATACCGGTTCAGCTTTTAGATCATGTGCCGTTTTACAACATGCCAGACCAGACATACGTGGAGATGCAGAAGAAGAATCTGTAAAATTTATTGCTGTAACAAAGGGCATAACTGACTCAATATCCCTTATCAGCTTATCTGTTTTAGTACTCAGAGGAGGTGTGACTTCTGTAGCTACAACGAAATCACCATTAAGCAATCTTCGTTCCAGTTCCGAGGCCGGTTCATGATCGGGAGGTGAATGAAAATCGGAGTCGCCCTGCCACCAGTCGGGTTGACGGATAGTTTTAAAAACGCTGTTCCATACTTCATTTTTCCTCTCCTTATCTTTTGAAAACAGAGAACCGATGAATTTCCCGGTACCCACTTTTCTGATCTGCCCTACAACCTCACCCCATGTTTCGGTACCAACCTTGTTCCAGTCGAGAGGAGGGAGTACTTCAAGAAGGATCTCTTCTCTTCCTGTTTTAAGTGCCCGTTTATAGATAGCATACCAGACGCATTTACGGGTCTCATCGACATAGCATTTTTTCTCAGGGGTTATTCCACCACAGGGGCCATTTCTCATACCCTTTGGACATTCCATGGGGCAGATAAAAGCAGTCTCCTGAAGCAGGCAATTCCCACACATCCGGCAACCAAATAATGGACCCTTTATACAAAGTTCTGTTTTTGCTAACAGTCGTCTGCCTGCTGTTTCCCGCTTAAAAGGATAAAAGGCCGGTTGCCATCTGCGAGCGGGTTTAATACCAGACATATTTATAGTATTGTATAATTGAACTGAAAATCAATTAATTATCATTAGCCTGAAAATTCTCAACGAACCTCATGGCATAATCGTCTCTGCCAAGTATCAGGTCGGTTGCCCTTATTGCAGCTGTAATTTTCTCAGGATTTGCAATGGGGCAGGTAAGTCCGTTTAAAATAGAGAGAGTCATATAAGCCGAGTTCAGAACCTCCCTGTTTGGCAATCCGAATGAAATATTGCTCGACCCCTGAGTAATGTTGAGACCAAGCTTCTGATGAACGAGCCTGATAGTTTCAAGAGTTATCATACATGCCTGTGGATCAGCACTTACTGCCATAGCCAGCGGATCGATAATAACATCCTCTTCCCTGATACCTGCTTTTAATGCTCTTTCCAGTATTTTCTCGGCAATAGCTAATCTTTTTAATGGATCATTGGTAATACCCTCATCATCCATTGTAAGTCCGATTATGGCGGCTCCATACTCCTTAGCTATAGGGATGATTGCGTTCATAGATTTCTCTTCACCGTTGACTGAGTTAATTAGACATTTACCTCCGGCTACTTTTAACGCAGCTTCAATTGCCTTCGGATTAGGAGAATCGAGGCAAAGCGGGATATCGAAATTATCCCTGATGGCAATAACTGTTTCAGCAAGCAATTTAACATCGTCCACACCCGGAAATCCGACATTCACATCAAGCACATCAGCCATTGCTTTAATCTGACTTTCCGCCAGCTCAAGAACATATTCAAAATTTCCAGACTGTAAAGTGGATACCAGCTTCTTTCTCCTTGTAGGATTAATACACTCACCAATAATAATAACCGGTCCATTGGTGTCAATTATGACCTCCCTGGATCTTCCTCTGAGAATTGTTTGCATTTTAAAATTGAATATTAATTTTTTTTTTAGACCCCTTAAATATACTTACCTCCGCCTTTCCAAAAACGATACTTGAAGGGTATATTTTCTAATATACAACAAGTTACATTTCCTGATTCAGACTTAAGGAAAAAGAGATAAGTTCTTAATACAATTGAATAGCTATCAGTATCTCAAACTGAAATTCATTATGATACAAGTTGCTTAAGGTAGTTCACCGCACCCTGAGGATCGGGAGAATAGAAATCAGCTCCGATTTTTTCACAATATTCCATTGTAACAGGGGCTCCGCCAATAAGGATTTTTGAGCCTGCATGTTTTTCTTTTATGGCTGTTACAGTTTTTTTCATGTTTTCCATAGTGGTGGTAAGCAGAGCCGATAATCCAACAACTGCATCCGGATTTTCATCCAGTGCTTTCAGAAATTTCTCTGTTCCTACATCCACACCCAAGTCGATAACTTCCCATCCACCACCTTCTATCATCATAGCAACCAGGTTCTTACCTATATCATGCAAGTCTCCTGAAACGGTCCCTACAATAAATTTCCCTTTTCTTTTTGTTTCGCCTGACTGAAAAAACGGTTTAAGGTGTGCCATAGCGCTGTTCATAGCTTTTGCAGCCATCAGCATCTGCGGAACATAGATCTCTTTCCTGGTGAATTTATCACCAACCCTTGACATAGCGGGCACAAGTGCATTTTCGAGAATTTCATCAGGTTTGACTCCTTCTTCAAGAGCTCTTTTGGCTAATTCATCAGCGCCGTCCTGATCTTTCATATTGGGCGGATAGGGAGATGCTTTATTAATCTTCCCAAATTCAACACATTGTGCAAGTTTTTCAAGAATATCATTCATAGTTTTACATGTTTTAATTCCGATCGGTTTTATCGGACTCCAGAAGAAATAACTATTTATTTTTAACTGTTATCAAATTAAGTCAATTTTTTTTGTTTGAAGTCAAATTTAAATAATTATTTGCTTTCATTATACTCTTTTAGATATATTTTTAAATGGAATGGCTATTCCCATTTAATAAATTAAGCGGAATCTTCAATAATTAATTATTTACCGTCGAATTGCCATGTTACTCTAAATACTTATCTTTAAGCCTGATATTTTAATGTGGAGACCAGCAACCACAATAAAAACGGGGCGGTATCGAAAAGCCAGATGAGTAGGCAAAACTTAATATCAGAAATATGTATTGCAGAAACTGTGGAAACGATGTTTCCGAAAAAGCCGTTATGTGTGTTGCCTGTGGAACTCCTCCAAAAGCAGGAGATAAATACTGCGACAATTGCAAAGCTGAAACAACCTCCAATGCTGAAATTTGCATGAAATGTGGTGTTAGCCTCAGAGGGGGACGTGGAATTCAGGGAGAAGGAAAAGACTGGCTGACAACACTTTTATTATGCTTCTTTCTTGGGTTCCTTGGTGTTCACAGGTTCTATACCGGCCATACAGCTATTGGAGTAGTACAGTTACTGACACTTGGTGGCTGTGGCATATGGACTCTGGTAGACTTTATAATTATCATCGTCGGGAATTTCAAAGATGCAAAAGGAAATTTACTGGTTAAAAGATAAAAAACTTTTTCAGTATATTAAGATTACCGGAGTTCTGTTGATTCCGGTAGTACTTTATTTAATACCAATGGAATGGCTGGTAAATCACAATTCCATTTGTTTGATTAAGTATTTTACAGGAAATGAATGTGCAGGTTGTGGTATGACAAGAGCAATATTCTCTGCAATTCATCTTCAATTTGAAAATGCTTATAATTTTAACAAATTATTTCTGATTATTCTCCCTTTACTTATTTTCATTTGGGCAAAAACATTATTTACTTTGTGGCCCGGGAAAATTCCCTCATTATTCAATCAAGGGAAAGGATAAGGAGGGCTCTCTTTGATCCGGCCATAGTTTTGAATACAAATAATTTAAGAATCAAAAGAGAAGTGGATTCCTTAAGTTATTGAATACAAATACTTAACGCTAAATCATATAACCCAAGTAGAAAATCAAAATTTTAATCAGACAATTATTATGAAACAAGCAATTATTATTATTCTAAGCTTTCTGCTGAATATTGCTTCAGCACAAAACAAACCTGTAGGTATTTTCCAGTCACATTCTGATGTAGGAAATCCTAAAAAAACAGGCTCTTCAGTTTATAATAAAACCGATCAGAGTTACACCCTCAAGGGAGGCGGATATAACATCTGGTTTGCAAGAGATGAATTTCAATATCTGTACAATAAAATAAAAGGTGACTTTATCCTCACTGCCAACTTCGCTTTTGTTGGTAAAGGAACCGAGCTTCACAGAAAAGTTGGCTGGATGATAAGAGAATCGACAGATGAGAAATCAATTCATCTTTCAGCAACGCTTCATGGTGACGGACTGACAGTTCTGCAATGGAGAGGAGAGACAGGGGCTGCAATGCGAGATCCTCAGGATGAGATCTTTGCCGACTCGTCAAAGTATGATATTATACAGATTGAAAGATCAGGAAAGATTATTATTATGAGGGCTGCCCATAACGGAGAACCGCTTCAGCTGATTGGTTCTCATGAAATGACAAATCTGCCCGATGAAGTTCTCGCAGGCCTGTTTATCTGCTCCCATAATCCTGATGTAACAGAGGAAGCCAGGGTATGGAATGTCCGTATTGACAAACCGGTTGGTGACACCTACAATCCTGACAAGCTTGGTTTTCTGGGTTGCAGGATGGAGACTATAAATGTATTTGATGGAAAGAGGATGGTGATATTCGAAAAACCCGGCAGGTTTGAAGCACCAAACTGGATGCCTGATGGCAGGAAGCTACTTTTTAATATGGATGGTTCATTATTTAAAATACCTGTTGAAGGTGGAGATCTTGAAAAATTAAATACCGATTTTGCAAAACGCAATAACAACGATCATGGAATCTCATTTAACGGGAAGCTTCTGGCAATAAGCAATCATCGCGATGGGTTACCCGGAGGCGGATCAACTGTTTACGTTCTTCCTCTTGAGGGTGGTGTTCCAAAAATGATTACAGAAGGCACCCCTTCATACTTTCATGGATGGGCACCAAATAATAAAGAGGTTGTATATGTTGCCCAGAGAAATGGAATTCCGATCTACAATATCTACAGAAATTCAATCGACGGAGGAAAAGAGGTTGCACTTACGAACAATAAAGCCGGTGAGCATGTTGACGGCTGTGAATATTCACCCGACGGAAAATACATCTATTACAATGGCAGCCATACAGGTACGATGCAGATCTGGCGAATGAAACCCGATGGTTCAGGAAGAGAACAGCTAACATCAGATAAATATAATAACTGGTTTCCTCACATCTCACCTGATGGAAAATGGATCGTTCTTATATCATTCACCTCTGATGTAAAACCAAACGACCACCCTTCCTATAAACGTGTGATGCTGAGAATTATGCCGGTAACAGGCGGCGAGCCTAAGGTAATAGCTTATCTCTATGGCGGTCAGGGAACAATCAATGTGCCATCATGGTCACCAGACAGCAAGCAGATTGCTTTTGTAAGCAACTCCGGAAAAGAATAGTATTTCTGAAAAGTAATAAACCCCGGGCTGCGATTTGCGACCCGGGGTTTTATTTGTATACTATAGCCTGAAAAGTGTAAGCTGAAATCAGCTGGACTGGATTTTGGCAAGCCTTACGCACAGGTCTTTAAGCCCTTCAGTGGTATCTCCTCCGGGTTGTTCAATTGTTGTCCATCCGTTATATCCTGTATTGTCGAGAGCAGACATAACAGCACTCCAGTTAACATCACCCTCAAGTAGTTTAACACCAAACCCGGCTCCTTTACCCTGTTTATCAGCGATCTTCCGGCTGAATTCCTTGATATGGACTTTGGCAACGCGCTTACCCAGGATTTTAATCCACTGTTCAGGCCATCCATAGACAAGAATATTTCCGCAATCAAAATAGAAACCTACATAAGGAGATTTAAACTGATCGACAAATGAAACAGCTTCCATCGGGCTTATGAGAAAATTATTCCATACATTTTCAAGTCCTATTTTAACCTTTAGTTTTTCCGCAAGCGGGATAGCCTTTTTGAGCTCTGCAACTGAGCGATTCCAGCAGTCATCATAACTCATCACGTCACTTACACGACCCGGGACAATCAACACTGTATCGGCCCCATAAGCAGAAGCGTCTTCCAGTGAAACTTTAAGGGAATCGACACCCTGAGCACGAATAGCAGGATCGGGATCTGACAGCAGAAATTTCCAGTGATTGGCACCGCATACGCTTGGGATAACCAGACCGGTTGTATCGCGAGCTTTCAGAACCTCATCCCTGTTCATGTGGCTCATTACCTCAACGCCATCGAACCCGGCCTCTTTTGCAGCCTGAAATTTCTCCATAATAGTCTGGCCTACTCCAATGCTTCCCCACATGATCCCCTTTTTCAGAGTTCTTGGAGCGGGTGTTAAAATACCGGATAAACCTGGTACGGAAGAAGCTGAGACTAATGCCGAGGCCAATAAAGTATTTTTTGCAAATTGTCTTCTGTTCATTTTATGTTTTTTTAGTTTTTCATTCTCATTAAGAAGGAATTCTAAACTTTTGGTTCAGCTCCGATAACTGGAATTACTTCAGGGATACCTGGTACCGGACCAAAAACATAAGTTTTCGGGCCTAGATAAAGGTCGGAATTCAACACCTCATCCCATGTAACATCTTTCCCTGTATATGCTGACATTCTGCCCATTATGGTTATCAGGGTTGAATTAATCTGTGCTTCAGCATCGTTTATAATATTTCCTGTACGAATTGCGGTAACAAGATTTATATGCTCCTGAACATACGGATCTTTTACTTTCCATGTCGGGTCAGTAGAACCCTCTTCAGGGTAAGGATATTTCCACATCTCCTCCCCTTTAAGATTAAAGATTGTTCCTTTGGCATCGGCAAAACCGTTTGTTCCTGTAATAAGTTGTTTTGTAAGATTGCTGCATCCTGTTATCTGTCTGGCTGCACAATGTGTCTGCATTCCATTGTCGTAAACATATTCGACACTGAAAAAATCATACTGATCGCCTGAAACCCTTCTCTGACGGCCACCCCATCCCATAGCTTTTACCGGGTTTTTTCCAATATACCAGTTCATAACATCAATTTCATGTATGAATTGTTCGACAATATGGTCGCCGGATAACCAGCAAAAGTTTGCCCAGTTGCGGAGCATATACTCCATATCTGACATTCCGGGTTGTCTTTTTATTACCCAGAGAGAACCACCATTACGTATTATATGGGCACTGACAATCTCCCCTATTTCACCATTAGCCACTCTTCGGTGTGTCTCCACAAAATCTTTTTGTACTCTGCGGATTGTTCCGCTTACAATACAAAGTTCTTTCTGTTTTGCCCTTTCGGAAGAGACCATAACTGACCTTGCTCCAACAGGATCGACGGCACAAGGTTTTTCCATAAATATATGTTTTCCGGCTTTTACTGCAGCCTCAACATGCTGTGGACGAAAATGAGGAGGAGTGGTAAGCAGAACGATATCCACACCTGAATCAATTACTTTCTCATAGCTGTCAAAACCGAGGAAGCACTTTTCATCAGGAATATTGACATTTTTCTGAGTCTTTAATTCTGCCCTGCATTTATCAAGACGATCCTGAAAAACATCGCCCAGAGCAACTATTTCAAGATTTGGACCGGCATCAAGAAAGTTCAATGCAGCACCTGTTCCTCTGCCACCGCAACCGATTAGTCCGGCTCTCAGCACTTTGCCGTCGGGAGCCTGGGAAAGAAGCGCCGGAAGTTTTATCTCTTCGGGTTTGGAAGCCTTTCCTGCGCAGGAGGAGATAATCTGAGCGGCACCAAGTGTACCAATAGTTGCCAGTGCAGTATTCGAAAGAAATCTGCGGCGGCTTAAATCGTTTTTGTTTTCCATATTGAGGTTTGTATTAAAAAGGAGTTGCAATTTATAAAATAATTCGGTCAGCTTATAAAAATATGCAAAAGAGTTTGAATCTTTACGAATATCCTGAAAAATTATCTCACTTCAGGCCTCGTTTCCTTTATGAAACAAAATTTGTATTAAAAATTAACTAAATTTCCCCCGTAAAATATACTCAGAAAGAATGCGGCAAAAAATTTACGCAATTATTTCGTTTCTCCTGTTTGTTATTCTCTATTGCTATTCTGCAATAATTGTATTGATTATTTTGATTTTTGCCTGGCTTTATATGAAACGGGCAATAGGTATTCTCTCCCAGTTCTGGGCAAAATCTGTATTTTTTATAATAGGAAAAAGATTTACTCTACACGGAAAGGAGAATATCAATAAAGAGTGCAGGTACATTCTTGTAGCAAACCATGCCAGCCTCTTTGATATTGTTGCGATAATGTCATTCTATCCGGGGATCTCCTGGTTTGGACATGAGCGGCTTCTGAAGATCCCTGTTTTTGGCAAGATCCTGGAGATGACCGACTATGTGCCTTTCAAAGAGCCTACAGTAAAAAACACCCGGCATATGCTTGAGCAGCTTGTACAAAAATCAAAATCACAGACAGTTGCAATTTTTCCAGAAGGCACAAGAACCCTCAGCGGGGAGATAAATGGTTTTTATAAAGGCTTCATTTATCTTTTCCGGTCAACTCAAATTGCCATACTCCCGGTTACATTAAATGGATTTTACAAGCTGAAACCAAAGAACCGTTCCTATATTGATTTTGATACTAAACTTAATGTTGTCATTCATAAACCAATCAGCAATGAAAAGCTTATGAAATTAACTGATCCTGAAATAATTGAAACCGTAAAAGCAGTAATAGAATCGGCATATGTTATTAAAAAGGTATAGTCTGAAAATTCCAGTATCATAAATAAAACAGAGATTATGACAGATGTGAAAAGGGAGAAATGGGTATTTATAATAAATCCCATTGCAGGAAACGGGTCTGCAAAGACCATCGTTTCCAGAATTGAAGAGATGATTAAGAAATATGGTATTGATGCTGAATTGGTTTACACTGAAAGGAGCGGCCACGCTTCTGAATTGTCAGCGGCTTATCTGCAAAAAGGATTCAGTTATATTATAGGTGTCGGGGGCGATGGCACACTGAATGAAATCGCAAGACCATTAATCAATAACAAAGAGGTAACTATCGGAATTATTCCGGCCGGCACAGGAAATGATTTTATCCAGATATTAGGTTTTCCCAACCGCTTTGGAGAAGATGACTGGGAGAAATTCTTCCGGAAAGAGGTGATTGCAATGGATGCAGGAACTGTAAACGGGATGATTTTCCTTAATGGTATGGGACTTGGTTTTGATGCTCAGGTTGCTGCAGAAAATTACGTTGAACCCGGGCAGGTAAAAAAAGGTGGCAAGCATAAATATATCTGGCATATTATAAAGACACTATTGTTCTTCAAGGAAAAAAGAATGACAGTCATAAGCGAAACAGGCAGCATTGAGACAGATTGTTTTATTAATACCATTGCGATAGGCCGGAGGTTTGCCGGAGGTTTTCTGCTGACCCCAAAAGCAATTGCAAATGACGGATTACTTGATGTTTGCATGATAAAAAAATTATCTCTTCTGGAAAGATTCAGCATCCTCCTGAAAGTTCCCGAAGGAAAACATACAACCGATAAAAGAGTTAATTATTATCAGACTCCCGGATTGGATCTTGAATTTCCGGAAGAGGTGCCTTTTCATGTGGATGGTGAATTAAATTTCTCTCGCAGTTTTAAAGTAAGAGTCATTCCAGGGGCATTAAATACAATTTATAATCCTGATGGAAACCACTTTTTCAAAAGACCATAACCCGGGTAACAGCCACATAGCATTCTTTGACCTCGACCGTACCATAATAAAAGCCATCAGTGGTAAAGCATTGGTAACAGGGGCATACAAGAGAGGTCTGCTTTCACATTCAGGTCTTGTAAGAGCATTATATCTTTCCATTCTATATAAACTGAGTTTTAAAGATCCGCTGAAAGTAATTAATGACATGACCGGCTGGGTTAAAGGGATTCCTGAAAAGACTATTGCTGATCTTTGCTTTGAAGTGTTCCGCGATGTTCTTCTTCCATCAGTTTTTGAAGAAGCAAGGGCTGAAATATTATTCCGGAAAGAGAACTATGCAAAAATTGTAATGCTTTCATCATCAATAACATATGTATGCAACAGTGCGGCAAAAGCTCTTGAGATGGATGATATCATCTGCTCGGAACTTGAAGTAAAGGAGGGAGTTATGACAGGTGAGCCAATTGGCCGGATCTGTTTTGGAGAAGAGAAAGCAGTAAGGATGAGAGAGTATTGTGAAAAGAATAACGCCATAATATCAGATGCCTGGTACTATGGCGATTCTATTTCAGATCTTGCTGCACTCAGTGCTTCAGGCCACCCTGTCTGTGTCAATCCTGATAATAAGCTTAAAAGGGAGGCACAGAAAAGGGGGTGGAAAATTCTGTATTGGAGTGATTAATAGACTTCCAGTTTCTGCCACTCAGGGAATTTCGGGAATTTAGCATGAGGTTCTGTCTGATACCAGAAGCAGGTGGAGGCAATATCCGACTGTTGTTTCAGGTATCTTCCGCCCAGATGCCATCCTAAATCCTGAATTGTGATCTTCAGATCTGTATCAAAACGGATAGGATCCATAATATGCCATCTGTAAAGCCCGAAGCGCTGCATAACATTATAGTGTCCATCGCCACGGATAACCTGAGGTAACCCGGAATATGGAGTACAGAATTCAGTGTAAACAGTCTCCTCAACACCGGCAGCATTTTTCTTTCTTGTGTCAAAATCATACGACCCACAGAAGTAATCTTCAGTACCTGTACCGCAGATTGTCGGGAATTTGCCGTCGCCATCAATAAAAAACTTTATTTCACCTTCACCCCACCAGCCGTTGTTCTTTACTCCCCAGGCCATGTATACTCCAACAAACTGTCCTTTCCCTTTAATATCGTCATTAATAGTATAATTGGATGTTTCATTAGTATTTGCCCTGCGGAACTGAGCATGAAAATAACCCGCATCTGCCGGAACTTCAGTTAATGTATAATCGATCTGATAGTATAATGTCATCGGATCTACGTCGTTTACATTCTGCATTGTAATCCTGCATTTTTTTCTGAATGGCATTACCCAGTAAGAGTTAAAAGCGCTTCCGGGATTGACACAGATAGCAGCTGATACAAGCGGAGAGTATTGATTCCATCCCATACCGAAAAAATCGCCTACCGGACATTCAATTGATGGTTCTGTTTCATCGTCCCAGTATACCCTTAATATTGAGAATCTCCAGACTCCGGCAGGTGTCATCCAGATATGCTGTATTGCTCCGGGGCCTTCAATCTCTGCCATCGTAAATGTCTCACCTGCTTTAATTCTCACATAGGGGTTAACCTTCCAACCCTGACCCAGGTCGCGGGCCGCATTTGAAGCATTTGCCATGTTGACTTTGTCCTTGTTTGCCGGATCGGCCATACCGGCTTTCCCTTTTTCACCGGAAAAGTTCTCCGGACTTATTGATCTTGTTTTTGCATCGGACAACCTGTACAGATTTCCCATGTTCATATCAAGCCCGTTAAATTTACTCTGGGCTGATGCCACTAATGGCAGGAGGAAGATAATTAAGAGTATTCCCAGTAATTTTTTCATCTCATAGATTTTTTAATTCGAATTTAAAATACAAGTTAAAAATAGAAAATATAATGGAAATAAAAAAGGGAGGTCTGAGACATTCCCTTTTAACATTTTATATAAAATCTGAGTTATTCTCCGCCACTCTTCTTTAGCCTGAATTATTCATAAAAAAGGTTTTTTGTTCTTAATTTTTAACTTATTCAGCTATATTTAAAGTCGTTACAACATAATACCCCCTTTGTACAACGATATACAAAAAACTGAAACTATTGCTTCCGTACATAGTTAAACACCAGGCTAAAGTCCGATAAAAAAATCCTCCCCTCATTTTGAAGCTAATCTTTCATCACATCTCAATTTAAGTCAATTGCAGAAAGAGAGAAGGAGATCCCTCGCTGGTGCTCGGGATGACAGGTGTGTTGTTGATTATCAGGAGGAAGAAGCGGCGATTCGC
>CAIJYD010000086.1 GCA_903824785.1 uncultured Bacteroidota bacterium | reverse complement strand
CAGAATGAAATTTAGCCATCGGCCGTATTTTATAATAGAGTGTCTTTATATCCATCATTACCTAACGATACGCTCTAGTATCTGGCAGAGCCAGATTACTAGAAGCGGCTTGGTTATAGTTTCCAAAATCCATAGCCAATCGCGAACCCCGCAATTAGCAGAACAGTAAGCAAAATTGGCCAAAATATATACCACGGTAAATTCCGTGGATCATCATCTTTCGTCAGGCTATTCCATGTTAATAACCTGATTACACTCAAGAGAGGCCTGGGAACTAATCCTCCATTTAAAAACACAACG
The DNA here is from genome assembly GCA_903824785.1 of uncultured Bacteroidota bacterium. Lineage (GTDB taxonomy): Bacteria > Bacteroidota > Bacteroidia > Bacteroidales > VadinHA17 > LD21. The sequence goes on along the minus strand of CAIJYD010000086.1, from coordinate 1,365 downwards.
AATCCAACAATAGCACCAAAAAACAAGAAAAAGGTATTTTTCCTATCTGCAAATTCAATGAAAAACATAGAAATGCCCATTAAAAAAAGAAATATCGAGATTGTAAATATGAAAGTAGTTTTTAAATTCCAAATGATTTTCATTTTACTATAACGCCACGGTCTAGCACCGAGTGAAACGAGGTTGCCAGAACCAAAATTAGTTAGGATTTATTACTTAATATTTATAATCTGAGTTTGATTCAATAAGTCATTGCCTTTTTCTCTTAAAATGACTTTTATGGTAACCTTGTTGTCTTTTTCGCTTACAAGTGCAGATAAAAAGATTCCATATTGTTCATCTTTATCGCATATTTTAGTCATTCCATATTCTTCCGCAACCACGATAATTTTGGGAGAATTCAATATTTGCCTTTCATTCACCCCTTGTTCTGTTGCATTGCTCCTTCTTCCTATGATAGTGCATTCAATTAAATACTGGTGTGGTTTTTCAGATGGAGTAACCTTTGTTTCGGTAATGAATGATTTATCTTTTAAAAATTCTATTTTATTTGTGCTTTCGCATCCTGCAATAAACAAAAACAAAACGCTTATTGCGATTATTAGCTTCATAAAATCTTCCTTCTTATCCTAACGATACGCTCTGGCATCCGGCGGAGCAGGATTACCAGAAGCGAACTGGTTAGGAAATTTTTCCTGTATGCTGTAATGCGTAGGAATCAAGAAGATTCCTTATCATTTTCTGATACGATGTATGGTAGTGGTCCGCCTCGTGTTTGAAAAAATCCAAGCTAGCCCTACTCAAGGAAATAGTTGTTTTGACTTTTTCCTCCTTGAATGCAAGCTGTTCCGGATTCGGTAGGAAGTCCTTTACAACGCGGATTTTCCCCATCGGTTCATTTTTGTAATTTATTTTTCTCTTCATAGGTCTTTTTCCCCTTTCTCCAATATCCGGCTCCAAATATTCTGATTGTATTGTTCCTGAAGGTAAATCTGACAGTGATTATTCCGTCATCAACCTTCCCCATACAGTAAAAACGGTTCTCTTCCGAGCTGTGCTTTATGTCCTCTGCAATCACACGCCTTGGATCTGAAAAGGCTCTTTGTGCAAGATAAAAGCTTATGCCGTGCTTTTCACGGTTCAAAGCATCTTTCTCATCATCCCAGTCAAACTGAATCGTTTTCATTTGAGAATATACATTCGGATGTCATTAAAGCAAGATAAATATATGGCTATTTGTATTCCTAACGCCGATGGTCTCCCACCGCGATCCTCGCGGTTGGGAGAACCAATTTTGTTATAATTTAATTTTGTTTCTTTTGCATAGGCATTTCATGTGTTCATCAAACAGCTTATTAAATTCCT
>CAIJYD010000085.1 GCA_903824785.1 uncultured Bacteroidota bacterium | reverse complement strand
TTAAGTTCTTGTGTGAAATATTCTGTATTTTTGTTTATCATAATAGAGGGGGGCTTTTTTGTTGTAAGCACTTCAAATATAACTAATTAAGTTGTAATTGAAGAACAAAAACCCCCTTTTTATGAATAATTCAGGTTAAATAATAATTTGCTTTTATTTTGAATGTATACTCATCTCTGTAAGGCCGGCAATAATTTACCCGGTTTATGGGGTGTTTTATGGGCAGGCAAATATGTTAATTTATTTTAAGAATTTCAATGACAATAATTATTTTCAATATTATTTTGTCAAATCGCATCTATACCTTATATATTATGCTTTAGTGCCTGATCTAACCTGAATTATTCATAAAAAAGGTTTTGTTGTTCTTTCTTTATAACTTATTCAGCTATATCTAAAGTTGTTGCGAATCGCCGCTTCTTCCTCCAATCTCCCCAAAAATATCCCGTCATCCCGATTTCCGACAAATCGGAGCTTGCTGAGGTTTCGAGGAATGAGGGATCTCCTTCTCGCAGCTGGAACTTAATAGCAAAGATGTGTATAAAGATTAGATTTTGAAGGAGGGGTGGCCGGGACAATTAATTTGAGTTTGATATTATTAGGTTCTTTCTACGTTTATATCTGAGAAAAACCAGACCCTCTTCAACAGAAGGAGCCTGAAATAATCAGTGGCTAGATTTACAGGTCTTTAACCATCCATATATCGCAGCCGAAATGTCCCGAATTGCCCATTGGGCCGCGAATAAACCTGAATCCTTCCCTCTCGTAAAGGCTTATCGCTTTTTTTAGTTCGGGCATCGATTCGAGATAGATTTGCGAATAGCCCATATTTCTTGCCGATTCAAAACATTTCTCCATCAACATTCTCCCAGTACCTTTTCCTCTGTACTCCGAAGCGAGATACAGCTTTACCAGTTCCGCGCAACCTGTAGGCAGGGATGGCGTTGGAAAAATACCACACCCTCCGGCCATTATTCCATTCTCCTCGGCAATCCAGTATATGGAATCAGGTTTCTGAAACAATGAATAAAGATCATCTGTTGTGGGGTCGAAATAAACTGTACCCGGCCGGTCTATCCGGAATTCCCTGAAGATTCTCCTGATAAGTTCAGCAATCTCTTTATTGTCGGCTTTTTCAATCTGCCTGAATTTAATATTCCGGTCACTCATAATCTCTGGTTTTACGGTAAGTGATTATTTCCTTAGTATTGAATAATATGGCGTTTAACAAAATAAATTTTCTCATGAACTCACCCCCTGCCCCCTCTCTGCTATGCAAAGAGGGGGTGTAATATATTGTATGCCAGCGCATTCCCCTACTTCCCTACGCAAAGAGGGGGTGTAATATATTGTATGCCAGCGCATTTCCCCACTTCCCTACGCAAAGATAGAGTGTAATATATGGTATCCCAGGGACGGGAGAGGGTGAGTTCATGAAGATTATAAAGGGTGAATAAATTCATAAACAAAAGAAGTTATATAAAAGAGGCTCTTATCCAGACTTTCTCTGGGTATTATAAAGAGAACCAATAGTTTAGTTTAACAAGAAAAATATTATCCTGAAAGATGCTTCGCAGCTGTTTGTATGATTCGGCAATGGAGGCACCGGCATCACCCGAAGTGCCTGTCTTTTCACCCGACCATACCAGGTAGATAAAGGAACCCAGCCGGTATTCCCATTTAGCCACAAAATTGGAGCGGAACTGGTGGAAATTGAAATCAGGATTATCAAATGAATAGTCAGGGGCTGTGTCGTTATTCTCATCGGCAGAGTAGAACCCGCCTGCCAGAACAGTATTGTCATAAACAGCGATCCGCTCATCAAAAGTGTTTGCCTGAGGATTAGTAACATATTTAAACTCCGAATAGCTGCCACGCGAGATAAAAGGGCTGCCGTAATACTGAACTGAAAATTCGGGGGTAAGGTTCAGGTTTACCCTGAAGGTAGCTCCAAGTGTTTTCTGACTTATGGTTCCGAGAATGTACCTCTTATCAGACAGGTAGTCGCGGGTAGCAACATATTGCAGCTGGTCATTGTTACCTGTATAGCTTGCGGAAAATTCAAATTTCAGGATACTTGAAGGACGGATTGTGACACTGGGTTCAATCTGATAGCTTATCCCAGAATGATTCCCTGAATATTCATAGCTGTAACTGATTCCTCCAATAACTTTTTTTGAATAGTCGGTCAGGAAACTGCCAAAAGACATTATGGTGTGTGGCATTATCATATCATTGCCGCCCCGCAATATTTTAGTATTGACAGCCTTTGACCGGAATATAAGGTTTGTCTGGAATTTCCATTGGTTTTTAAACTCTGAATTGAACGACAAATGGCCACCCGATCCAAGATAAGTTCTGTCAAAATTCCAGGTATTGAACTGTTCAAGATTTATTTTATATGTCCGGAATATAGAAACCGGCTGATTCACGAAGTATGAGATTTCGCTCTCCTGGTTTATTTCATCGGCTGTATTCATATATCCCAGATCGTTTAATTCGAGTCCGGGTGAGAGCCATGCAACTCCTGTTGAATATCTCCAGAATCCTTTTGAACCTTTTCCTATTTTCAGCTTTCCGCCGTAACCACCCAGGCCGGTACCTGTAGTATCATATCGCAGGTAATCGGCTCCCGGTCTCTGGAAATAATGGGCAGACGATTTTTTTAAAGCAGTAATTGACTCACTGCTGCCGTTGAGGTAGCTTCCAATCAAACGGGCATCAATATAAAACTCTTTGTCTTTCCAGTGATGCAAAAGATCAAGACCTCCCGTGTAGGCATCGGAGCTGAGGAAATTCAGGGTGCTCTCTTCTATAAACCGGTTTGTGGATGTCAGCATTCCGCCAACCACTGTATTCCCGGCTTTATATCCTTTCTGTATCCTTGCAACCATATAGTTTGTAATAGGTTCTACTTTTGTACTGCTTCTGTTACCGTCGCTGTCGCTGAGTCTGGCAAATTCATTTGCAGTAACACTCTGTATCAGTCCCACTGAGAGGCCTTTTGAGGTAGTTCCGCTGAACTTCGCAGCGCTAAGGATTGAGGTTTTATCGGGTGATTTGACAAAAAGGTTATTTCCACCATCGACAGACAGGGAAGGTGAATGGCCAATCCGTCTTGAGTAAAACAGGCTCTGCTCGTCAAACTCATAATTAAAAATTGTAAGTCCTTCAAGAAAGAACGGACGTTTTTCCTCATAGAAAGTCTCAAATGCTGTTAAATTCATAACAGAAGGATCGGACTCTACTTGTCCGAAATCGGGGTTAACAGTCAGATCAACAGTAAAGTTGCTTGAAATACCGATCTTGGCATCGAGACCTATGTTGCCGCCCCAGGCCCTTCCTTTATCTGCAAAAGGGTTTCCGGGCTCTTTCTTCATAGTTTTTATATCGCCAAGAGAATATGGCATAATTTCGAGGCGCTGCGATTTTTTGAGACCTTTAATTCCACGCAACTCTCCGAATTCATAGAGTACACCCGGTCCTGTTTTTGAAAGGATCTCCCAATCGCTCTCCTCCTGGTATCTGCCGATCCATCTCCAGGCGTGCAACCCCCACACCTGATCCTCTTCTTTACTGTATCTTACCTGGCTCAAAGGAATTTCAAGCTCTGCAACCCAGGCTGAATCTTCAAGGCCGGTTTTCCCTTTCCATACTGCATTCCAGTTGAAATCCCAGTTCTCAGGGTTAAAGAGAATGAGATCGATCTTCTGACCCCACGCGGTAATAGTAAATTCAAACCCTGTACGGTGATCGTGGTAGCTGTCGAAGTTCACACCCATCATATCGCCAACAAATTCATCGCGAAGACCTGAAAACTGCTGGATCTTTTCAGGTTCCCCGTCGTAGGCCCTGAGAGCTACATAAAGATATTTATCGTCGTAGAGGATCTTGAACTCGGAAGGGTAGGTGGGTTTTGCACCTTCATTGGGAATATACTGGTGATAATCGCCGGCCCAGTCACCTGTTTTCCAGCATTCATCATCCAGCCTGCCATCAATAACAGGTTTGATAGTCTTAAGCCTTGTAGTTGTATAAACCGGCTGTTTGGTTACATTCTGCTTTGTAAGAGTATCCTGCTCAGATATTGTAAATAATTCAGATTCAATTGAATATATAGGAACAGGGGCGAAGAAGGAAGCGACAAACAGGGAAACGACAGTTTTTATTGGTATTTTCATTTAAAATCAGAGTGGAAGATTTATATTGAGTTTTTTCTTCAAATTTATAAGAATAACTGATTGACGGTTGTGTTTATAGAAATATTATCACCCGGTTACCGGAATTTAAAATCCTCGAGAAACCTGATAGCCTTTCCCAGAAGTTCAAAATAAAGGGCCAGAAAGAGGAAGATGGTGCTTAACAAAACCAAAGAGATATTAAAGATGAATGTGTCGGTTTTTATTCCGAAAATATACTTTGAGGGGGCATAGAAATGGGCCCGGAAGCTTAAAAATCCTCTGTTTTCTGGGTCAAGATATATCGGGTCTGTATTCTGGACGATGGAATTATTATGGATCAGGATCTTTTTCCGTTCATAAGGTTTTGTAACAAGCTCTTCAAGTTTATAATTGTAATAATTGTTCTCGAGCATGCGAAGTTTTATATCATTCATTTTAAAAAACTCATCTTTGATATCGTTGGCTGAATTAGAGATTTTGCTGTAAATTTTATTCAGTCTGTCGAGATATCTGGTCAGTGAATCAGCAATTCCGGGATTAAACTCATAAGGTGTCAGGTCATCAAGGTAGTTAAAGGGAGGAATATCCTTTTCTGACGCCATTTTTGTAACTTCATTTCTGATGAGAAGAAGTTTGCTGAATTGACGAGTAGCTCTGAGATAACCCGGATTTAAGCTGTTTCCGTTGTTTTTAGGATTTCTACGGTATTCGAAAAGAGTGGTATTCAGCGCTTCACGAATGGTTTTTATTCTATGTACCTTATTGAACTCTGCCTCGCTGATCTTTTTCTGAAGGAGGAAGAATGTCTCTTTTTGTTTATTGTATTCCACCCTGCTGTAACGGTTATCCTTAAACTGCGATACAATAAGTGCTTCATAGGTCCACCTTGTGGGCATTAATTCTGCTATCACAGGCACTTTATCAACATTCCCGATTTTTCTGTTGAGTTTGTCAAATGGAAACATTGCTCCGCTCAGTACCATCATTGGGATAATCAGAAGCGGAATAATAATGTAAATGGTTATTGCTGAATTAAATGAAGCGGAAATATTTAATCCCAGCATGTTGGCACAAAATGAAGTTGTAAACAGGGCAAGCCAGTAGTGGAAATACAACCCTTTTATTCCGAGGATAGGGTTTGCTATTATAATAAAGAGGAATGACTGCAAAGATGAAATAAGGATTAGTATGGCAATTTTTGATAAAAGATAACTTGTACGGCTGAGATTCAGAAAATGTTCCCGTTTCAGCATTTTCCTGTCTCGGAAAATCTCTTCCGCACTAATTGTCAACCCAAGGAACAGGGCTACGATGAGGCTCATAAAAATATAGATGGAGATATTTTCATTTTCAGCAAAAATGTAAATATCAGAACCGGGGTCGGGTATGTATCTTATTATGAATGAAAGAACAAAACCAAGGATTGGGGCTTCAAGCAGGGTGATTGTAATATACTGGCTGTTAGCTATTTTTCTTTTAAAGTCTCTTGAAAAGTAGATCTTGAATTGTTTTATTATTCCGGGTCTCTGAAGGTTCTGATAGGGAGGGTCTGTAACTTCAGGCAGGGGGATAAAGGGATTTTTTAAATTGTAGGTATTGGCCCATTCCTGTGGTTTGACTTTTCGTTTTTCGGTATACTCTCCAAACTCATCAACAACCTGGGTCTCAATAATATTAAAAATCGTTTCAGGAGTTACGTTCCCGCAGGAGGGACATTCCCCGAGATTTGAATTGATCTGGGCATCGAGTGTTTTGAAATAGATTACCGAATCGACAGGATTTCCGAAATAGGCCATACAACCTCCCTGATCAAGGATGATGACCTTATCGAACATTTTAAAAATTTCTGACGAAGGCTGGTGTATGACTGTAAAGACCAGTTTCCCTTTTAAAGTGAGCTCGCGGAGAAGGTCAAGGAGGTTTTCAGAATCTCTTGATGAAAGACCTGATGTAGGTTCGTCAAGAAACAGCACAGATGGCTCCCTGATAAGTTCCAGTGCAATATTCAACCTTTTTCTTTGACCTCCGCTTATTACCTTGTTGAATGGCGACCCGACTTTGAGATTCCTCTTGTCAAGTAATCCCAGTGTTGATAGTGTATGGTCAACAAGAGAAGTTATCTCTTTTTTGGATTTCCCCCTAAAGCACTGGCGGGCTGCGAAATATAGATTTCTAAATACGGTTAACTCCTCAATCAGAAGATCATCCTGGGGGACAAATCCGAAAACTCCTTCCAGAGACTTGCTATCTTTTGAGACATCAAGTCCGTTTATCTTTACACTTCCTGAGGAAGGTTTCTGAATTCCGCTCATAAGATTCAGGAGGGTAGTCTTTCCGGTTCCACTTGCTCCGAGTATTCCAATCAGTTTTCCCTCCTCAACAGAAAAATTGATATTATCAACTGCTGTATGGCCTTCCCTGAAATTAAAAGAGAGATTCTCTGCTGTAAATGAAATTTTATGTACTATCAGATTAGACAGGAAACTGGCACTTATGTCGCTATAATATATGGCATGTCCCTGGCGGGATTTTACTGAACCTCCTTTTGCAAATGTATAGACATTGCCTGATCTGATCGGGAGTCCGTTAAGATATAGCTGATCATCAGAAATATACTTGATGAAATAGAGATCAACACTTACAACTCTTAAAATGAAAATCTTTGTATCCTCATAGCCGGCAACCATTTTTTCGCATAATTCGCACTCTTTATCATCAGACTGAAGAATCAGGATAGCCTCATTTCTCAGCTTTCCAGGTTCGTCATTCTTTACAAATTGTTCGGTTGCAGAAAACTCTTCAGGAGAAATTTTGAAAACTTCAGCAACGGTATTTATAATATTCATCCTTTGAAGAGTGAACTGGCGGTCGGCATTTACCAGTTCGAACAATCGCATCAGGACAACTACTTTTTGTTCCTGGTTAAGAGTGCGGTTGATCTTTTTGCATATTCCAAGAATCTTAACGGAGTCTTTTACAGAGGGAACGGCAGGCTCCTCCTCTGCCGATCTGTTCAGAATCTGACCGGCATGATTATCAAATAGAGCAAGATACTCATCAACGGATTCTCTTGTTAACTGCTTGTTCAAAAAGGTGGAAACATACTCACGCTCATTCATAAGTATCCCTCGGTCCTGCTTTACGATCAGGGCAAATAGTTCCATTAATGCCTTTAGAATCTCCTCGCTCATAAACAGATATGATAAGCTGACATCGAAGGAACGAAGTTAGAAAAAAACAATTTCTTTTCGTTCAATTTTCCGATAAGTTTTTATTAAACGCATAATTTCAGCAGGTTAAGACTCAGAATCTGGTGACAAAAAGATGTTATTAACAGGATTTAGCTAACTGAATTATTCATAAAAAGGATTTTTTGTTCTTTATTTTTAACTTATTTAGCTATATTTAAAGTCGTTACAACAAAATATCCCCTTTGTACAATGATATACAAAAAACTGAAACTATTGCTCCCGTACTTAGTTAAGCACAAGGCTAAAGTCAGATAAAAAAAAATCAACAACAGACCTGTCATCCCGATAGCGAGGAATCTCATAATCAATTGTTTCGAAATTTCATGATTGATTGCCTGTATATCTCAAGCTAAATGGTCAGGGGATCTGGAGATCCCTTACTTGCGAGGATTCTCATAATC
>CAIJYD010000084.1 GCA_903824785.1 uncultured Bacteroidota bacterium | reverse complement strand
CCACCTTAGCTGCATTGAATAAAGGAAGGTACCTTCCTTTATTCAATGCAGCTAACAACAAACAACAAGAATCTTTTTATCTTTATCGAGTGATATATTATTTAACTGAAATGGTGGTATATAATTGAATTGAAATTTACATAAAACAATTTCTCCTTTTGGAATCTCGATCATTTGGTCATTTATTGTATTTAAGTCAAAGTCTTGATTCATAAATCGTTTAATAATTATATCTGAATAAATGTCAGAACTCGCGCGCCTGTCTTATTATGTTTGCTAACGGTTGAGTCTATGACAAGTAGCGGATTGCGTGGCATTTAGCTGTCAACAAACACAAATGATTGTGCGGGCAACGAAGCTTCAATTATGTTTCCAAACCCGCTATTTGTTATAGCCTTTGTTACCGCCAGGTTTTCTTTCTGTCAGGCAAGTTTAACTGTCTGATTAAGTAATTCAACATTAAAATTAACCTTAGCGTTCAATGCTTTAAACACTTTAATAATTGTCTCAAAACGAGCATCTGTCAGGCTATTCTCTAATTTAGAGATTTGCGCTTTCTTTACACCAACTAACTGACCAAGTTCTTCTTGTGTCAGATGACGTTCTTTTCTTGCTTGCTTAATAGCTTCACCGAGCAAGTCAAGCCGTAATTCATTTTCAAATGCTTCGCGCTTTGGAGTTTCCAGTTTTCCGATATGTTTATCGATAACTTCGTCCAGACTGATTGTTTTTAATGGTTTATCTTTCATTGTTTTTTCCTTTCAAAATAAAGTTTTCTGATTCTCTCTGCTTTCTCTAGTTCTCCACCGGGAGTTTTTTCTGTTTTCTTGATTAGTCCGTGTGTTGAAATTACAACAGTTTCTGTTTGACCAGTCTTGTCCCAAAAGGCAAAAAGCCGGTAATGGGTTCTGTTAAACAAAGTTCTGAATTCCCAGATTTCATCTTTTAGTTTTTTGAAGAGTTCCTTGTCATTAGAAAGTCTTGCTTTTTGAATGTTGTAGATGACTTTATCTCTCGCCTTTTCGTCAAGGCTGTCTAGAAACTCAGCTGCTTCTTCTAAAAACTAAACTTGAAATTTTTCAGTCATATTGTAAAAGTTTATGCAAAGATAAATGTTTCTTTATTAGGAAACAAATATTATTTTTATTGCGGTCCAATAAACTTGGCGGTAACGGCTGGCGGTATGGCAAGTGCGGGATTAAATTGTTGCTCAACTGTCTGCCAGCACAAATGTATGTAAAGATTTCAAATGTTTCAACGAACACGCAAACCCGCATTTGCTATAGCGTTTGTTGTAGCTCGGTTTTATCTTCATCGTCCAAAAGTGGCTTGTAATTCTCGCTGAATTAGAAGTCAAAGGATTCATGTCTTTTTGCACGCTGGAGGATTTTACTGACAAGCCTTGCAAACGTGTAGAAGCAGGTTAAATACTGGTCAGAGTTTTAATCTCTTTAAATTGTAAACGATTAAATTTGCTTTCAGTCCTCTGCTAAAAACTAAAGAATCCTCTTCATTTAATAAATTTATTTTGTATTCGCCGGGAAGAAACATATTAGGGTTGCACTCCCATCCCGGGAAATTGTATTTGATAGAGTCAAGTTTGAAAGATAGAATATCGTCAATAATCGTATCTCTTCCAATAGACAAACAGGTTTCAGCTTTCTGATAGATAAATCCACCGGATGGAAATTCTTCGTATTTATTTTTGTCGAATACAATTTCTGAGAAATATTTTTTATTCTGGTAAGTAAATGTGCCCATATAGTATCCTTCAGTTATTTTATAGTCAGGATGAAACTGATTATCCTTATTGCAGCTAATTAGTATAAGAAAGAAAAGAAAGGAGAAATTAAAATATTTCATGATTAAGTTATTAATGTTTATTCAAGGTTTATGAGATGCTTTGTTATGTCTTATATTGAGTCAAACTATGTCTATTCCTAAAATACAGTTCCCAAAAGCTTGTACGGAATTCGTCCAACCTGTCAAGGATGCTGAAAAAGTCTGAATTCTCAAAGAACTAAAGTATGATTGGTTTAGGTCAAATCTTTGCTATTTTGTTCAGAATTTTCGCGCTCTTAAACTGAGCTACAACGGTGATAGCTAGGCATAGTGCGGGACTGCGGTAGATGGAATAGTCGTGGTGCCGGAAAATTTAATGCGATAAATAAAACAATCGATTGCTCTGAATCCCGCATTATGCCTAGCTGTTGTTGAGGTGTTGTATGTTTTATTGTAATGTCAAGGCCAAGTGTCTGCCAAGTCCTTCTTCGAAAATTTTATAGAGTGTTGATATTTGGATATCAATCTTCCCATTTTCTACCCTTGAAATATAACTCTTTTTAGTCCCGGTCCTTTTTGCTAAATCATCCTGTGTAAGGTGTGCTTCCTTACGAGCTTCTTTGATCATCTCTCCAATAATGAATGACTTAGCTTTTATTTCAAAATTGTCTCTGGCTTTCGTCCCGAGTTTGCCATATTTAATGTCTAAAAGTTCGTCAAAAGTCCTTGCATCTCTAATCGTTTTCATAATATCACCCCTTCTTTTGTTTAAAATACTCAGCTTTTAATTTTAATCCTAGTTCAATTTCTTTCTTGGGAGTCTTGTCACTCTTTTTTTGAAATCCATTGAAAAGTATTACCAGTCTGCCGGAATCAAAACAACAAAAAATCCTATAAATGTCACTGCCAGTCTTGATACGTATCTCATATAATCCATCGGTCCCTTTAATATGTTTAATAAATCTTTCTGGAACCATGTCAATACTCCGTATAATTTTAAAGACATATTCTATTTTCTCCTGAACAGATAAGTCCAGATCAATATAGAAGTCGATAAAATAGTTTTGAAAGAATATAATCTCTCTGGTCATGATGCAAAGTTAACATACTTGTAAACAATTGCCAAAATATTTTTGGCTTTTTCCTGACGGGTCAACTGAAATGTGTCCAAAAACATATGCACCACAACGGATTAGGCTAAGTATAGTGCGGGTCAGCGTTAGATAAATTGTCCGGGTGCCTGAAAGTTTAATGCGTTGCAGAATGTTTCGATTGCCACTTCAACCCGTATTACATTTAGCCGTTGTTAGCAATAGGCCTTATTTAAATTTTTGATTTTACCTCATCTTTAAGAGGTCCTAGGTGATTTTTAAGAATGGCCCAAACCATTGAAGGATCAACTGAGTCATAGGTGTGAATAAGTCTATTTCTAAATCCAACTATTTTTCTCGCATTTGAGATCTGCGAATCCGGAAAGAGTTTTTCAAATTTATTTAAGGCTTCTCCAATTATTCCTAATTGTCGTTCAACTGCACTTTGAGTTTTCCTATCAATCAAATAGTCATCAAAGTCCTTAACATCAACGACAAAGGATTCTATTAATTCGATAGCCTGTAGAATGTCAGACAGAATCTTTTTTCCCTGAATCGTCATAAATCAAGACTTTAGTTGAATCTATACTACTCTTCAAATATGGATTATGGATTGATGATTCAGTCAGTAAGTCAACCTTACGATTGAAAAAGTTTTCAAATAAGTCCCATAGTGATAAAAGTTTTTCTCCTCGCTCAATTGGATCCGGTGAGTCAATTTCTACTAACAGATCAATATCGCTTGTTTTTGGGTCAAATCTTTCGTCAACGGATGAACCGAAAGCATATAAATACCTTACATTATGTGACTTGCATAATAAAATAAAGTCATTTTTCTTTTTCGATATCTGGTCCCGAATTATCATAACTCAAAGATAATCATTTTTTAATTGCTGCACAGGTGCTTTCCCAGGCTTATTGCTAACGGTTGGCTGTATGTGTTGGTGCCGCCTGCTGCGGGAGGCGACATGTTTTTGCAAGGCATAATAGATGGCAACAAACTTACTCTTAAATACAAATCTGTCTAACTTGCCAAAAACATGTTGGCTCGAAGAGTTGGACGGCCAAATGCAGAGAGTCATTTAAAAAGCAAATTATGTTTTGGCCGCAGGCAATAACATATACCGTCCTTGTTAGCTGCTGACTTTATTTTTTAATCGATTTGATGAATTCTCCGGCTGTCATGACTGGTATTTTACTCTCTTTAAAATCATGTTGGTTCCTGGTAATGATCAGGTCCTGATCATATTCTAATGCTGTAAAGTATTGTATTGCATCTTCAAAATCTTTAAAATCTGAATTAAGTGCTAAGTCAGTAATTTTATCATCAAGCGGGAGTACAATAACTAGCACTTTAAATTTTCTTAATACTTTTCTTACTTCGATTTCTGGATTTTGTCTGGATAAGATATAATGAGCATCAGCCAGGCAAAGAGATGATATTGAAAGTTTTATTTTTTTCTTATCGGCAAGGGAAAAAAGTTTTGCAGCTTCAGTGTAAAAAGGCATTCTTTCTGCCAGAAGGTCCAGGACGATATTAGTGTCCAGATATAAATTTTTCATGTATATTTCTTGATCAGGTAATCTGTACGATCCTTTTTGTAATCATAATCTTCAGGTAATGAAATTAATCCGCTAAGACTCTTAACTAAAGGAGTAATCTCAATGTCATCAGAATCAGGTTTTGTAACAGAGTCAAGATAAGACTCAATCATTTTTGATAGACTCGTCCTTCTGTGTTGTGCATATCTCTTGGCTCTGGATATAACGTCAGTGTCAAGCTTGATAGTCAGTTTAGTGTCCATTGTATATTTATTAATCCGTACAAATATACGGAATGTGTACGTACAAAGCAACTTTTATGGCAAAAATAAGTTTGCAGCTAACGGTTGGCGGTATGTGTAGTTGCCGACAGATTCGTGAGACGACATGTTTTTTGCCAGGCATTATAGATGGCTACAACTTACTCTTTATAACAAATCCCTCTTCTGTAAATTTCAATTCAATTATATACCACCATTTCAGTTAAATAATATATCACTCGAT
>CAIJYD010000083.1 GCA_903824785.1 uncultured Bacteroidota bacterium | reverse complement strand
TCATCAAATAGCCCAAGTGGATTAATGTTTTTCATTTTGCTTATATTTATACTGTAAAACTAAGCAAATATATCTATTATATTATAGTTATGTTATTAACATTCAAATGATTATATTAACAATAGGTTTTTAGAGATGCCCATTAATAATTTTTCCCGGTTTTTTGCCATAAAGCGATTTTTACTTTTTACAAATAATCCTCTCTTGGTGGGGTGAAGAAATCTATTATATTTCCTTTCTCTATTACTTCTAAGGAATGTTCGGTATTTTCTGGAATAGAATAAGTATCTCCTGATGTTAAAGTATGGTTACTCTCCTTCAGTTTAAGCAAATATTTTCCTGAAATGACATAACCACTCTGCTCATTTGGGTGCGAATGGAAGGAAACATTGTCACCGGCTTTGAAGTTCATTTTTGTCACCATTGATTTTTGTCCAATTGCCAGTGCATCAAAGTCAACTCCCTTAAATTGTCGTTTTACTGCATTCTCTTTCTTTGTAATCATCTTCGGTTTTGCTTTTAACCATTGTACTAGTAACAAATATATCTACTTAAATATAAATTTCAGCGATATTCAAAAAATCCCCAAAGGCGATAAGTTTTTGTGAAATGCAAGCTAAACGTTTAGCCGTATGTGTTGCCGACAAATGGGGTGGATGACATTTTAATGTAAGGCAGAAAAAACTGAACTGTTATTTCTTTTAAATACAAATCTTCTCTGGCAACAGTCAATAGCACATTCCACTCTTTTAATGCGGTCATGATTGATGTTTTATCACAATCTAATTAATCAGCTGTTTAGCAAACGTTAATAGTTTTATGAGTTGAACTATTTGAGATAGCTTATTGGACGTATGTGCATTAATCCTTTTTATTTAGTTTTAAAATAATATTCAGCCTGTCTGCTATTTCTGTAATATAGCCTCGTACCAGCCTGCACTTTTCTTTTAGATCTGATTCCTGATTAATTTTTTGCGCAAATTCATGAACTTTTTCTAATTTAGTTGCCGGCAAAAGAGTACTGCTTATGCAAAAGAAACTTTTAGAACGTCCGTCATCATAATTAGTCAGCAAATCATTTAAAATTTCAATCCTTTTTCTTTGGTCTTCAATGAACCGCTCAATTCCTTTGTCTTTAATGTAATCTAGATTCACAAAAACCTTTTTATGAGTAACAAATGAATCATAACCGTTTTTTTCAGAATCGAATCGTTTGCAAGGATATTCTTTGCAGTCTGAACATACTTCAAGCCCATTCTTTATGACACAACAAGTAAGGAAACCACAGGTGGGATGTTTTTGGTTAAACTTCAATCCACCGCAACCGGGGCAGACAGAATCACCTTTTGTATGAAATCTTGGGCATAATCCGCAATCAATGCCGCAGCACCCAATGGTATTTTCTCTTTTTAAAGGTTCTTTCAATGGTGAAGTATATTGCAGGTTTTATACTCAGGCTTTTATTTGATTAAATGTTATAATTATCGCAGCTATACAAAATTGCAAGGTTATTAATTTTACCCTTTTGACAATACCGGATAGTTGCTAAAAAATCATTGGAACTAACCTCTTGGTCCGCTTTTGATATTCAGTATAATTTTGGCCCATTTGCCCGATCAGAAAACTTTCTTCAACTCGTATTCGATACATAATCCCAATGAAGAGAGGAACAATCATTAAGATGACAGACAGCCAATTTGATAAGGCAGTTGATATCCCGAGAAATATAATTAATAGTCCCAGATATCCGGGATGACGGATAAATTTATATAATCCTGATTCAATCAGTGCATGATTCTCAACCCTTGTTACTGTATAAGTATATTGCCGCTTAAGAGTCATAATTGAACTTATTCTTATTATAAATCCCAAAAGTATCAATATTGCTCCAATGATAATGAAGGTATTCCAATCATCAATCTTACCTGTATTTGTTGCACCAACACCGAAAGAAAACAGGCAGCCAATCTGAATCAGCGTAAAAAGAAACCGAATGCTCCCTTTGTCGCTCGATTTGACAATACTACTCTTTTTTGTTAGTCTCACATTCATATAGAATTCAAAGAATCCATATAAATAAGCAAAAGCCAGAATTAAAAAGAATCTTGTATACATGGTAATTTATAAGTATTAAGTATTTTGTTTGCACCTTGATAAATATGACCGTATTAGCTTTATAAGTGGTCTAGTTATTGAACATATCAACCTCATTTGGGGTCAGATTTATTTCCCTGCCTATATTATCAGGAGTGGGGTAATACTGGATC
Source organism: uncultured Bacteroidota bacterium (assembly GCA_903824785.1). Classification (GTDB taxonomy): domain Bacteria; phylum Bacteroidota; class Bacteroidia; order Bacteroidales; family VadinHA17; genus LD21. The sequence goes on along the minus strand of CAIJYD010000083.1, from coordinate 10,527 downwards.
ATTGTAAATAAAGCAACCAGCAGAAAAGCCAGAAAGAAAATGTTTGATGTCAGGAGTAAGCTGACAATTGATAAAAACCCAACACCTTCGCAAGTTGCCAGCCTGATAAGCTGTCCGGTTTGATATTTGGATAATTTGTTCATAAGAGTGTCGTTCAGATTTATTTTACCAAAAGTCATTCCGGCGTACTTTTTACCAGCTGGCAGAAAAACAGATGCTATTATGAAACAAGAAATCTTTAATGGATCTGACAAAGAAATGTTGAAAATAATTTTATGGTTTGTGGTAAAAAGAACAATTAAAAAGAAGGTTATCAATGCACTCCATAGAGAAAAGTAGATAACTCTCGTCATTTTAAGAAACTGTCTGGGATTAATATTATTTGTAATCATGGCGTGAAAATTTACAATAATTTCATTTGCTTCAACTTTCAAGGCTAATGTACTTATTTTTAGTCTTCTTCACTGGTAAAAAAAAAGCTATTTTTTGTCTGAACCCGTTAATAATCAGAGTTTACTTCATTTCTAATTGTTCTGCTATCATTTTCTGATGGTTTGCCTGTCTGCCTCCGTTGGGTTTTCCGATACTTTATCAAGAGTAGGTGCGGGTGGTTCAGGGCAAAGAGTTGCTATCTGTTTTGCTCTCTTGCAATTTCTGAAGCTTTCCGTGCATCTTCAGTTTTTAGTCCCAAACCACTTCCAGCTCCTTCATACCACATTATATACTTGCCTCGTATATTACGAATAGTTGGAAACCAAAGTGCACCTTCATCCCAGTTCCCGGCATTGAAATTACTTTAGTGAGAACTATTTTGCCGTGATATGAATTAGCAACAATTTTTTTAATTTATGAAGTAGTTTTTTCATTTTTGTTGGATACCGGCCCGACGGTATGGGGAGTGGCCGTCTATGTCAGGGTTGGCATGTGTTTTTGCGCAGTATAATTGGGAACACCAACTTTTCTTTTCATAATAAATCTGCCTTGCTTGCAAAAGACATGACTGCTCAGAAGGGGGGGGCGGCTAACTGCAGACCGTCATTAATTTCTATTCTTTCACTCTTTATGCTTTACTGTATGAGTTCCTTTGCTTTTCAAATAATAATCACTAAAATAGTATTGTAACAACAGCCTTCGGGCAACACTTATTTTCTCAACTTTTTCAGGAGAGGTTTCAGGTAAAGCATAAATATAACCCGAATTATCGCCAAAAAATATGTTCTTGCTCTCTTCTGATTCTAATAAATTGTTTCCTGCACAAAAGTATTGTTGATTGGATAAAGCATTACAAATAATAGTCGGAAAAATATCTTTGTGCGATCCGGCACGATTGCTTGTTGCATTTTTATTTTGTTTATAAACTTCGGGCAGATACAAATAAAATGGAACAGCATGTTTGTCAACGGGTTGGTTTTGGTTAGCCTCGAACGGAAATAATGTGTAACTATTATGGTCGCCTGTTGCACCTACAATGGCAGAACCTGCAAGTGAAGATGCTTTCAAAGTAGTCATAAATTCTCCCAAACTATTGCAACTATATTGGTATGATTTGAAAACCAGTTGTGCTATTTCTTTGTTTGCAATTATTATTTTATATAAACTATCAGGAATAATTATCGGGAAACCTTTGTAATTTGAAGGTATTTCATAAGGAGTATGATTAAGTGTAGTCATAGCGCATATTAATTTTGGCTTTGACGATTTTTCATTTAAAAGTTTCATTATTTCTTTGTAAAGGAATTCATCAGGTATACCCCAGGTTTTATCAACTGCTTCGGGAAAATCTTTACAAATGACACTACTGCCGATAAGACGATCAAAATACATATTTGGAAGTAACTCATTGATATTTCGCCAGTTTATCTTTCCTGCAGTAATAAATATTGTTTCATATCCTGCATTTTTAAATGGAAATGCTACTGAAGAGGTTTGATTTACAAATCTTTTGGGTGAATTTGAAAACAATGGCCAGCCTGTTGAATTCGATAAAATACTTTCAAGGCTATATATTGTGCCTCGTGTAGAAGATACAAAGTTTCTAAAAAAGTAATCATTTTTGGTATGTTTTTCCAGTTCGCCAAGCAAATTTAATGTAGGTGAATGAAAATTGAGGAAATATCCTCCAAAACTTTCCATTAATACAAAAACAACATCAGGTTTATTTTTCTCCAGAAATTCATTTTTAGGAGTCCTTTTAAACAAGAAGTCTTTATAATTATCTTTTATGCTATCTAACGGGATAGCATAATAATCACTAATTAGTTCGTTAACAGATTGTTTATTATTGTTTTGTAATATTTCTAACGGTGTTAAATCAGTTTGTAAATCAGACCGCTCTTTCATTGCCGTCTTAAAGGCAAATATTCCATTTACAGGTATTAAATTTATAAATTGACTGCCCGTAACAGAAGCGTCTTCTTCACTTAAGGGGAAAGTTCCTAAAGACCCTCGTATACCATAAATATATAATAAAAAAAATAGAACAGTAAATGTAATTTTTACTGCCAAAGGAAATTTAAATTGAAATGAAATGGATTTTAACCAAATCCTTTTTAAAAGAAAAAAAGTAAATACAACCAGAATCAGATAGAGAATAACGATTCGAATAATAGGATGGTCTGTCCAGATTGATCTTAAAACAGCCTGGGTATCATCTTCAAAAAAACCAAATACCAAAACGCTTATATGTGATTGGAAATATGTATAATATTGCTGATCTATTAATAAAATAAGAAATGCCAGTAAAAACACAATGAAAAAGAAATATCTGCAAAGGGCAGAATAGAATCCCGGCAATTTGGGTGATGTGGGGATAGAAAAAAATATTGTTGCTAACACTGGAAGGGTTAATATATAGCAAAGTATAACTGTATCAAATTGAATTCCGAGCAAAAACACCCCTGGTAAATCTCCCAGATAATTACTTATTAAACCATTAGGACTGAATCGAAATAAATATATTAGTCTGAATATAAAGAAAATAACAAGTCCAAGAAGATATGTCTGAAAGAGCTTTAGAAGGTTAGATAGAAAATTTTGGTATTTATTAATATCTCTGTTCATAATTGAAAATGTTTTTTTATTTAAAGTTTACTACCGAAATTGTCCCAAATTGAGTGTGTTTTTTTGCTTCCATTTATGATCATTATTGATTAGTTGCGATTCTTATAGTTGTGCCCAACCGCGGGCTACTATTCTGTCAAGTTACACCAAACTTGCCTCGAGGTGGAATACTCGAATAACCACTTAAACTTCAATGTTTTATCCCGCATGTTAGCCAAATGTGCATTATTTTATTGTCATTCTTTATATTACAATTAATCCCAGATAAATTCTCCCATACCATCTTTGGTTAATTGATGAATATTCTTTTCTATTTTACTTATATTTATTAAGTTACCATGAGAAGGAAAAATTTGTTTTACTCCTATATCTATAAATTTCTGCCATGTAATATAAAATTGGGATAAATCAGTAATAAAGGGCGGAGTATTATACAACATGGTCGTCATGATGATGAGTCAAAAATATGAACTTAATTTCATGAAGTTCAATTTGATGTTTTGATATTTCCTTAAAGAATTTTGTTTTATCTTCTTTATAGCCAGTATCAACTAGCAAATATCCATTATTTACAGATATTAGATAGCAATTTGTCTTACTTAGTTTGATTGTTTTTATCATATTAATTTACATCATTTTTGTTTTGTTGCTTTGTGGCTAACTGTTTTCAGCTACAAGAAGTTGTCGATTTCGAAGCATAAAACTGTCTTCCGGCCCAGAACTTGAAACGAAGCATAATACTTTATTGAACCAATGAACCACCAATTTCTTAAACTCGCTGTTGGCGGTTCGTTGTTCTTTATCCAAAATTTTCATTTAAGTGTTTCACCTATTTTCTCAATCTTTTCTATCCACTTTTTCCTGAAAGAGAGTTCCGTGTTTCTTATTGGTCCAAAGTAAGTCACTTTAACTGGCTTAACTCCACAAAATTCCAAAGTAGATTTCTTTAGTTGGTTAACACTTGGTCGTCCGACTGCAAACCAATAATACCAGGACGGCTGGTCCAGTGTTGTAATAATGTGTGCAGTCTTACCTGATAATAGTTTGTCCCACCATACAGAATTTTCCCGATATTGAAATGCGAAACCTGGAAGAAAAAGTCTGTCAATTCGGTGTTATTCATAATTTTTTCAGTATGATGGTTTTTCTTTCTCTCACTATCATTACAGCATGACTCGATAAGATGATCAAGTTTATGGCAGGTCTCTATCCGGCAATGTTCGATGCGACAGGTTATCTGAACAAAAGAGCAGGTGGCTGGCCTCACTATTTCAGGAATAATCACCTTGGTAAGTTTAAAGGTAATTAGGATATATACCATAAAGCAGGCTCTTAATTCCAGCCTGGCCATGAGAATGAGGTAGCATAGTTTGATTCGTTATACAATGGTGGTCTAACCGGCTTATAAACCTGATTCCCTGTAAATGGCCTGTCCTGGGTGTAAATACAAATTGACTCAAGATCCCAGACAATCAGTTCATCGCGGGTGTCACCGGTAAGATCATGTGCCATCCATGCAAGATCGGGGTGACCATCGTCAGGGAACAGCACTACTCTTCTGCCCCATCCGTCGATCAGACCCCCTTCAACAGGATTTGGTGAAAGAAATATAAACTCAGTTCCATCTCCTCTCCAGTTTACAGGTTGTACCGGAGAACCGGCATGTATGAGTTCAAAATTTGTAATCTCATCGCCCTTAGAGTCATAGATGGTAATAAGACCAGGTTCACCCCAGAAATTTATATTGCAAAATTCCAGTCCCGGGATATCCGGCCGGAATTGTCCGACACTTGGTGTTTGTGCATGACCCACCCTTTGATGCTTCAGTATCTTTCCATCACCATCCAGTAGCAGTACACCATCATCACTGCCACCGATGAAAACTTTGTCAGGGCCTCCAGCCAGGGAGAAGTCTCCGACACAAATACCATCAGAGTGTTCGCCCATAAGAGAATCAAGCGACCATATCAACTTTCCCGAGGGATCGAATTTCGAATAACCAATAAACACCTCATCCTTTCCATCCTTATCACTATCATGAAAAAACGGGAAGTGACCCAGGTTAGCTGAGGCAGTCCAAAGCAATTCAAATCTATTAGTATATGCCCATAAACGTGTATGCCTGTCCTTGATAATCACATCCTGTGGCTTGCCTGTCCCCCTGAGGTCAGCGAAAGAGATACAATCAACATTCAGGTATGGAAGAAGGTCTCTGCGATAATAGTGCTTGTATTCCAGCCATGACTTCTCACCGGGCAGTATAGCCGAAGAAGGAACCTGGTATCGGGCTTTCTCCCTGCCTGTCCTGCCTTCAAGTATCTTTATCCATTGGCCTTGCGCCATAACAACCTCTGTAAAGCCATCTCCGTCAATATCATGTATCTGAGCTGCAACATCATAAGACAGCCAGGCGTTATCCGGATCAGGTTTACCAGACTGCCAGAGTATTTTGCCATTTTGATCAATAGCAGTAAGGCATGTGATCTGGTTATAGTTGCTGTTAAAATATGGCATATTCTGAACGAGCAGGAAATCTAATTGTCCGTCACCATCCAGGTCTCCCAGTCTCATTGCCCGGGCCGTTCCGAAACCTTTTGTACTTATCTTCTTCCAAAGCTTAGGCTGAGGATTTTCTGACCTTAATAGTTTGAGTTGTTCCTCCCGAGATGCCTTTCCAGCTAAGTATTCTTCCTTCGCTTTTGATGTGGACATAACACGAACTTCCTTGAAAGCAACCGGGGAAGTGGCAAACAGCCCTACTTTACCTCCAGAGTAGTGACTATCTGAAACATTGAAGATCTCGCGGTTATTGATATAGCAGCGGATTTTTGTTCCTGATGCTTCCACATTCAGTTTGTAAGTTTTTGTTGGATCAGTAGAGAATCTTCCGGTAGCCAGTTCATGCCATCCATCCTGACGGAATCCTTTCTCACCATCCCTATACCGGAGTGTGATCCTGTCATCTTTTTCAAAACCAAAAAGATAGTAATGCCTGCCATCCCTGTACCTGAAAACAATGCCATTCAGGTCACTCCTGTCTATTGGGGTAAGGTTTACTTCCAGCATATAGTCCTTCCAGAGAGAATCACCATAACAAAGAACGGGATATATGAATTCGTTTGTCCATGCAGTCTTATTATAACCCAGATAATTAAGAGAGAGTTTACCGTCAGATTCAAACACTAACCATTCTTCGGGTCCGCGGTTATTTACAATTTCCCAACCGTCGGTGAATTGCCTTGGAACATAATGGTACTCAGGGAAACCTTTTGCAGCAAAACCTCCGAACTTCCCGGGCTTAAGCTTTGAGAAGTCGCAAAATGCAAGCTGTGAATCGAACTTGTCAGAATTCTGAGGAACAGAGAAGGCTAATAAAATATACAGAAGAGTATTCCAGCTAATCATAATAATATATGTTTTAAATTCCAAATACCCATGATGGCACTTCCATACGGGCCCCCTTTGAAGGATCAACGATCTGATTTATTCTCAGCTTTCCGGTTAGTCCTACAAGTATACGGGCTTCATTCTTTGTGCGCCCTGTCTTTTTCATAAGTAATGTTATCATATCGTCGGTTGCCTGCCAGGCGGCATCTTCAAGGTTTTTATCGGCTCCCAGTGTGGAGAATGATTCTGCCCTGATTATAACAGGTCGTTCCGAGAGTGACCCGGGTAACTTGCGGAAACGAACTATCGCTTCAGCGTCAGTTTCTATCCCCTGACCTGTTATCTCGCCGTCTCCCTGAAGGGCATGTGCATCTCCCATTCCAACCAGAGCTCCTTTTACACGGGTTTTAAAGACAATAGTACTTCCTGCCCGGATCTCCCGGCAGTCAATGTTTCCACCTGTTTCACCAGGTGACCGAGTATTAACAGATCCTTCAGCAGGAGCAACACCCATGCAACCAATCATTGGCTCAACCGGGAGCTTTAAGGTTGGCGAAAATTCTGCAAACCCGTCACGCAGTTCAAAGATCCTTCCGCTGCAATAGCCCCAGTCACCGGTTTTTATATCTAAAATATCGATTGCCAGTGCATCACCAGGTTCAATTCCGTCAACAAAGACTGGTCCGGTCTGAGGATTAATTATGCTGTCAGGTCCGGCATTCCTGAATGTACCATCCCTGGTGACTAGACCAGGCATCCCATGTGACATTTCGATAATTACAACCTCCCCAATGGCTACATGCCAGGCAGATTCCATCTGAGGTCTCCACTCAGTAAAGCTTTGGCTGGCCGACAGCCTGCGCAAACCTGATTTATGCACAGTCTGAAAAAAGTCACCTCCAAATCCTGCGGCAACCGCAGGTGCGATCAAAACTCTCTTTAGGAATTCATTGCGATCCATATAGTATTATTATTTTGTTTACTTCAATTTATCTGCCGTAACCGATTTCATCGTCCGAAGTCTGATGGCAATTAACCAAACACATCCGTGTTAGCATTTCGGGCCATCTTATTTTGTTACATAACTGTCACTTTATGTGTAAATTTGTCCCTCATGTCGGCGCAGCCGGTCCTGAATCCTAACGGTTGAGGCTAAATATAGTGCGGGTCTGCGGTAGAAGGAAAAGTTCAGGTGCCTGAAAATATTATGCATTGTAGAAAGATTCGATTGCCGCTTAACCCTGAATTATTTTTAGGCTTTGTTAGCAAATGTTTATATCCAATTTCAGTCATAATGAAATCTGCATTTCGCAATTAATATTTCATCATCTCTCACTTTATAAATTAATCTATGTTCGCCATCAATTCTGCGCGACCAGAATCCTTTATATTTATGCCTCAATGGCTCCGGTTTTCCTATTCCAGAAAAAGGAGTTCGTGATATGTCTTTCAACAAATCATTTATTTTAGAAAGAGTTTTCTTATCTGTTTTTTGCCAATATAAATAATCCTCCCAGGACTCATCAACAAAAATGTATCTCATAGTTATAAAAGTTCTTTCTGAAAGGATGAGCCAGTCTTGAGTTTTTCAATGGCCGAGTCTAATCTTTTTTCATTTGTCTTCGATGACAGCTCATGGTATGTCGCATTAAGCGAATTATATTCGTCTAATGACATAATGACTACACCACTGTCTTTGCCTCTGTTTATTATCAGGGTTTCAAAGTTTTCAGTCACACGGTCAAGATACTGTTTGATGTCTTTTCTAAAATCAGAAATTGTTGTTGTTAACATAATAGCATTATATATGTACGTATCAGAGTACAAATATATGTACAAATAATTATATTTTGATATTTCTGTCAGATATTTTAAAAATAGTTCCTAACTGTTGCAGCTAGGCATATTGCGGGGTCGCGGTATATGGAACAGTTGTGGTACCTGAAAAGTTAAAGTGATAATGAAACCTTAGCATGCCTGAGTCCCGCATTATGCTTCGCTGTTGTAATATCCAGTGGTTATTCTAATTTAAAGTCTACTAATTCGTAGTTTGCGTTTCGTCCTCCTTCGTCAGTTTGTTTCAAGATGCCTTTTTCTACCAAGTCTTTTATGTCTCGTAAGGCAGTGTCGGAGGAGGTTTTGACAATTTTAGCCCATTTTGAGGTTTGTAATTTTCCTTCAAAATCGTCAAAGAGTTTGTTAAGTATTAAACGTTGGCGTTCGTTGATGGGTGTGTGTTGGTGTAATTTCCAAAACTCAGCTTTACGTAATATTTTCTGTGTGGTAATTTCGGTGGAGAGCATCGCATTTTTAAGACAATGTAAAAACCAGTCAATCCATTCGGTAATGTCGCCTGAACTATATTGCACTTTTTGTAATACTTCGTAATAGAGTTTGCGTTCGGCTAATATTTGGCTAGACATACTGTAAAAACGTTCTCCACTGCCTTCGGCACGGGCAAGCAACATGTCGGTTATGGCTCTTCCAATTCTGCCGTTTCCGTCATCAAAAGGGTGAATGATAATAAACCAAAAGTGTGCTATGGCAGCTTTTAAAACTGGGTCAAGGCTATTTTCGTTGTTGAGCCAATCCAAAAACTTGTCCATTTCCGTTTTTACTAATTCGGGCTTTACAGCGTCGTAATGCACTTTTTCTTTCCCCATAGCGCCCGAAACTACTTGCATTTCACCAGTTCGGTATCGTCCCACTTCTATTGAGTAAGGTCCGCTGTACCCAGTGGGGAAAAGTGCTGCGTGCCAACCAAACAAACGTTTTTCGGTTAAAGGTAAGGTGTATCGTTGGGTGGCATCCAGCATCATTTCTACAACGCCTTCAATGTGGCGGCTGCTCGATACAAGTCCTGCCGTGGTTATGCCCAAACGTCTTGCAATGGACGAACGTACTTGGTCATAATTGAGTAACTCACCTTCAATTTCTGATGATTTTACTACGTCTAAGGTTAAGGCGGTAAGAGTGGCTTCTTCTTTAGCAGAAAAGCCCAAAGAGTTCATTTGCCCTATTATTTTACCTTGCATAAGCCGGACCAAACCAAATACGACACTTATGGCTTTATCCTGCCACGAAAAATCTGTCCAGTTTTTGTACTCGTAAATGTATTTTGCCATTACTAATGTTATTTTGCGGTAAATATACGAATTAATAGCCGCATTATTGCGGCGATTAATTTATTTTTTCACCGCAAGAAAATAGGTTGCCAATGCTCGTAATTTTCGTAAGGCGCAACCATTGGCTATAACGGCGGTTTGATTAGGTGCCGGGAGCCTGCCCCGATCCGCCGGCTGGCGGAGAGGGGTGTCGGGGTTGGCGAGTTTTTTGCCATCCCGGTAAAAGGCAGAAGTCGTGACGTCACGATACAGCTCTTCGAAGATAGCGTATTGATCTGCAGGCCTTAACGTAATTGTCTTATTTTTTCATCAACGGATCTGCAATTTTTTTTCTTGTAGTTCTTGTGGCCCGTTTAGATATGCCTTTTTTAGGGCTATGCTTTGCTTTATAAGCACGAATATAATTGCTAATTGCTAATTCTTCTTCTTTTGTCAGCGGTCGGCTCTGGATTACAAAGTCTACACCGTCTGGATCTTTGATATGCCCCATGTTATTATGTTTTAAAACATTTATTAACTAGGTGTTCAGCTACTTGAGGCTGGATTATCATTAATTGATTTCCAAAATGATATGCCCCTAAATTTTTTTCGTAATGCTCAGTTAGTTTGGTTTTGGCAGTAAACGAAACGAAGCCATCAAACCCGTTTTGAACGAAACTTTACATGCATAAGCCACCAAATTACCTGGAACTCCATCGTAAAGTTTTTTGTGTCCTAGATTAAATGGAGCGCTCTCCAATAAATCCATATAAAGATGGTCTGGTTTAATTGTAAAACTTAAAAGACCTTGAATGATACTTGGATTATTGACTATTGTGAGTTTAAAAACTTCTCTATTTGTATATATTAATTGAAAAGTATACCATCTTCTCGTTGAAAAGTATACCACTTATCAATAGTAACCCGTTGCTTTGGCAAAGATCAAGCAACACAAAACAGGATGATAAGTATGGAT
>CAIJYD010000082.1 GCA_903824785.1 uncultured Bacteroidota bacterium | reverse complement strand
GTTTATAAAATTAAACAGAGCAACAGCCTGCGGTTTTTCAACAGGGAACAACATAATATCGTCAATGACAATTAGGTTTGCTTTCATAAGTCGTTTATAATCAGTCTTTGCAGACTGAGCGAAGTCTTTCATTTTGAGCATGCCAATGATGTCATCTGAGAAACATTATATAATCCCGATTTTAAACCTATCGAATTCGATAGGTTTAGAAATGAAGCGGGACTGAATGCCTTTACAATGTCGCCACAAAAATGGATTGATGCCACCAATGCCAGGGGTGTTGTTTCAAAATCCGGAATGTATGGCGGAACTTTTGCTCACAAGGATATTGCATTCAAATTTGCAGCCTGGATCTCTATTGAATTTGAATTGTACTTTATTAAAGAATTCCAACGGCTAAAAGAAGAGGAACAAAAACTGCTTGGCTGGTCGGCAAAGCGCGAATTATCAAAAATAAATTACCATATCCACACCGATGCCATTAAGCAATTCCTCATACCCAAAGAACTTTCGGCATTTCAAACCTCAATTATATATGCCAACGAGGCCGATGTGCTAAACGTGGCTATGTTTGGCATCACAGCAAAACAGTGGTGCGAAGCAAACCCAGATTTGAAAACTTAAAGAGGGGAAAACTGAAAAAAAAACCAAATAAGTCAGGAATGAATTTCCGACTTATATAATTTGCTCCATAAGTTTCATTATTTGAGAATATCCAATTAAATACCACGAAGGTTTTAATTATTGATGATGAAACTTACTTAAATTCAACCCCAGAAACAGCCATGAGGATCCTGATCAACAAGCTTTATGAAGTCGTATATTGTATTTACAGCTGCTTTAGGTTTATATACATGCCATTTTAAGTCAGCCCTCATCCAGAATACCTTCCACTGATTTTTTGATTTGACCCAGGTGGTTTTCGCAATCGGACTTTCAATGAATTCATCTTTTTTATCCCATCGGGATCTGATCTCATAAATCAACACGCTTTGATTATCAATTCTGTATGCCAGATCAACCTGATGCCGAATATCTTCTGACGGTCTCCTCTTCTGAAGAAGATTCTCACATGCTTCAATAACTTCTGCAGTCTTAAGTATATCAATCATTCTTTTGAACTTAAAGCCTTTTACGAATGCAATATAGAGATTTATTTGATTTAAGATTCTTTCTGCTGAGTGGGTCTCCATATAAATCAGATAAGAGTACTTCCGGTTGTTCAGAAAATAGTAAGGCAGAAATCCTTAACATGCATCCTCTGAATACCTTTGTATGTTGACATATCCTTTATTTCATCCATTGTGAGAACATATTTCGGGAAATTATCCTGAATACCCAGCAGATTCCCGAACTCTCTGTCAATTGTCTCCTGGCTTGTCAGCATATAAGCTACCTGTATGTAGATCTTTTCACTGCCTTTCTGAGCAATAAAATCAATTTCCTTCTTGCCTTCCATTCCAACTGTAACTGAATAACCACCCATTTTCAGATGAAGACAAACTACATTTTCCAGTATTTTATTTATGTCTTTAGCATTGTATCCCGTTATGGCATTTCGGATACCAAGGTCTTCAAAGAAATATTTCTCGCCTATTTCGAAAACTCTTTTTCCTTCTATTCCGGTCCTCTTCACCTTATCTATCAGAAATGATGATTCAAGGTAGCCGAGATAGTCTATTACCACCTGGGTTGAAATATTCAGTTTCTGCGATTTAAGGTAATCGCTTATCTTCTTCGACGACACGATGCTCCCGGTATTATCAGCAAGAAACAGAACCAGTTTTTCCAGAAACCTGACATTTCTTATGCTGAATCGTGCTACAACATCCTTCAGAAGAATTGTATTATAAATCGAAGTTAAATATTCAAAAATTACTTCAGAATCGTTGTTCAGATTTATGAGATATGGAAGGCCTCCAAACTTAAGGTAATCATTGAAGACAGTTGTCGATTCCTTAAGTCTGTGAAATGTCAGAAACTCTGAATAGCTAAGTCCGTATACCTTGATTTCAATATATCTTCCCCCAAGGTATGTGGCAAGTTCGCCTGAGAGCAAGTTTGCATTGCTTCCGGTGCAGTAGACATCAAAATTTTTTCTGGTTGCAAGATCGCGCAGTACAATCTCAAATGAATCTATGTCCTGAATCTCATCAATAAAAAGGGCCACCTTCTCTTTTCCTGTTACATTTATTTTAAGATAGTCAAACAGGGAGTCTGAGTCTGTAATCATTGAAAACTCATGTTTTTCCTTATTAATAAAAATTATCCGGGTGTCGGGCTCGGCTTTAAGGATAATATCTCTTATCTGCATCAGAAGATAACTTTTCCCAACCCTTCTCTGTCCGGTTAATACCTTTATCAGCGTTTTGCCAATAAATGGTTTTATCTTTTTGATATAGTAAGGTCTGTCAATGTATTCTTTCATCTTTCAATTATGTATTACACTTATACAAATATAGTAATAAAATTCAAATATAATTGACATATAGTAAAATATATTGAATGTTGTCAATTATACATTGCGGATCATAATGAAAGAAGGTTAATAAACTGCTTACCGGATTCCCTGAAAGAATAAAGGAAGAAGACAAAAGTGAAGAAAGTGAGGCATGAGGCGTGAGGGGTGAGGGGTGTTTCCCGAAATCCGGAGTCTGATTTCCGGTGATTATCAGGGCCAATTCAATATTTATAAATTCCGTTGCATCTGATAATAAGTCATGGGAATTCATTACTTCCGGAACATTACGATCTACATTTTCTGATTGAATAACAAGCTTGTTTAACCGTAGTTTATAAGTGAGCTTTATCTATTTTTGGAAACAAAACGTTATTTAAAGAACTATACTATGCAAACGAGAACATTTCAACTTACCCTGTTTGATGGACATCCGATTATTGAGTACAATGGAAACATTATTCTCATTGATACCGGTTCACCGGCAACAATTCACACACAGCCCACACTGAATTTCATGGGTTCTGTTTTTCCGGTTCAGCGAGCCTATGGACCTTTAACAATTCCCGGTCTTATTGAACTTTTGGGAACCAATGTTACAACATTGCTTGGGATGGACAAACTTGCTCTTTACAAGATTATTTTCGATTATCCGAACAACACAATAACATTCAGCAATGAAAATGATCTGGCATTTGATGGAGAAAGAGTGGTTTTTACGACAGTTCTAAATATTCCTGTAATTAATGCAATAATTAACCAGCGTACAATACCCTGTTTTCTGGATTCCGGTGCTAAATTATCCTACTTAAAGGCGGGAGAGACGAGGAATTTTCAGAATCTGGGCGACACTGAAGATTTTTATCCAGGCTATGGAAGGTTTCAGACACCAACATTGAGTCCCCTCCGATTAAGGGGTTTATTTTAAAATTTATAAATTAGTAATTATCGTTTAAATAAATGCAATGGAATATTTTCTGCTAAAATTAGTTGCCTCTGAGTCTGTAAGTTTAAATAATTGACAAAAGAGTGTTC
>CAIJYD010000081.1 GCA_903824785.1 uncultured Bacteroidota bacterium | reverse complement strand
TTTTATAAATGCAAGTCGTTGATGCTTACATAATGCAACTCTTTTTGCAACCTTGCCAATATTTTGAGAAATAGAATCAGGAACAAGATGAAAAAGTCCTAAATGGTCTCCGTGATAATGTGTGTAAAATATCGCATCAATTCCCTTTGTTATCTGTTCAATTGCATCGAAATTGGCAAAATCATCATTAACAATACCTTCACCATCAGGAAGATTTTGACCCAAATCTATTAGGATTTTTGTGTTGTCAGTTGCAATTTCGGTTATGCAACCTCCTATTTGGTCTATGCCTCGATGAATGATTATTTTCATTTTAGAATTTTGTAATCAATATTATGATTTTTTAAAAGTTTCTCTATGTCTTGAATCCTTTCTCTTCTGCCAAGAGTGTCTTTGGTATATGTGTTTGCAATTATTAGTTTGGGAATTTTATTCAGAGTAAGTTTTGGGCAAACGATTTTCGTCAACCCTAAGTTATTTTTAATCTCTATGAGCTTTTTATAATAATCCAATAATTCCATCTCATACTTATTGATAAACAAATGATATTTTCGCATTTGCTCAATAATCTCAGGCGTATTAACATTCCTTATTGAATCATTCCTTAAACGGCTGTCCGAAATTCCTTTTAATTCAACAAAAGACAAAACACCTCCTGTCAATTCAATCAAATCTATTCTTAATTTGCCAATTTCAGTATCTTGATTGAACTGGAACTCTGAGTCGATATAATTTGAGTTTCCCTTTATCATTTTCCCTTGAATCCATTTTTCAGCCGGATTCTCATCATTGATATGTCGTAAATAATCACTCTTGATGCGATTTTTAATATCTGCAATGTTTGTTTCGTTTAGATTTGCCAAATCAATTGGGTCATATTTAAATATATCCGTTCCCTTTTTTGTTTTTCCACGAGGTTTATCATCACCCAAATATTTCTGATGAGTTTCAGCCACAAAACCATTAGCATAAACAATTTTAGCAACTGAACCTCCGTAATAATAAACATTGATATAGTTGTCTTTGCGAATTTCTATATACAGCTCATTATCTTCACGTAACAGTGACCACCATTTGAGTTGTTGAGTCTTTAATTCTTCAAAGATTTTCGCTTTTGGATTAAGTGTTAAAAAAGTTCCTTTCATTTTTTTGTCATAATTATTGGATGCTCCGCTGTCTTTTTACAATGACCGCCAACTCCTTTGTCCCCCTGAAAATTTCAGGGGCAAACAACAATATCGGGTGTGTACCCCTGTATAATGTCAGTTGCTATTTCTAAGTAAACTATTCTAAAAAAGATCTTCATATGGCGATTTTATGTTCTGTAAACTTTTTGTACTTACATGGGTATAAATCTCTGTTGTCCGGGAGCTGCTATGTCCTAATAACTCCTGTATAAATCTTAAATCGGTACCTGACTCAAGCAGATGTGTCGCATAAGAATGCCGTAACCAATGCAGAGTTACTGGCTTCTTAATTCCTGATTTTAGCACCGACTGCTTTAATACACTCTCAAGACTCTTTTCACTGTACCGACTCCCTTTTTCCTGCCCTTCAAACAACCAGTTGACAGGTCTGTACGAAATAATATAATTATCACACATGCTAATAATCCCACCTGAAATAGGTGCTATCCTGTCTTTCTTTCCTTTCGATTGTCTGATAAGAAGTACCCCCCTCAGCCTGTCAATATCAACAGGCTTTAAATTCAGCAACTCACTTCTCCTTAAGCCACAGGCATAAATAATAGAAAGCATTGCCCTGTGTTTTAGATTTGAAGGTGCCTGTAGTATTGATTTGACTTCTTCCTTACTAAGTACATTTGGTAACCGGTGCTCCCTTCTGGGTCTCTTAAAGGTTTCAACATCAAGATCCATTTTATATACATGGTTGAAAAATAACTTGGCCGCACTTATCGTCTGGTTCTGATATGTATAGCTCAATCCCCTTCGAATAATGTACTCATTTACATACCGAACCATGTCGTCAGAAATAATTTCACTGCTCTTCTTTGGCTTTATGAACCTGAAAAACTGGCCTAACATTCCTGTATAGGTGTCAACAGTCGATTCGCTATACCTTCTGTTGATCATCCACCTTCTCAAATCTTCAATTTTTTCTTTATCAATATCTTTCTCTTCCGATCTCTTATTATCAACTTCCCTGGTGGTACAAGTATCAGAATATAGCGCCGGTTCCAGATCAGAAAAATGCAGTATGGCTTTCCCTTTTAATAAATTTTCAAGTTTCGAAGCCATTCCGGGATCGTCAGGCACATACCAGCATTTTCGTGAAATACTCCACTTGGCATTAGCAAACTCTTTGATAATGGATTGTATCTCAAGATTATATTTAAAACTTAGCAGCAGTTGACTCTCACAGCGGTGAAGCTGCTTTTTTATAATAACTATTTCCATAAGATATTGAATTATGAAAATTTACCCCATTCCAAGGGAAGCGATTAACCAAAGTTAAGCTTTTTTTCTTTATAACATCAACCGCCCTTGTTTTTAATTTTATCTTAACCATTCAATTCCTTTATAACTTGAATATTTCTCAACCTAATCAGCTTTAAACGATTACCAATAAATATTTTATTTCATTAGTTTATCTCTGAGGTTAACAAAAACTGATACAATCGTCAGTGAGGTTTTTATAATAATCAAAAACGTTCCGTTCCGGGAGAGCTAACCCTGAGAATAAAGCAAAAGTAATTAGCTGTGAATATCCATATTTCATCCGGACATTTGTGTTAAATTATTATCTTTAAAAACCAAAAGAGATCCCATACCCGGTAAATAATTAAACAGGTCAAAATGAAATCAAAACTTACAATCCTTATCGTTATCATAACTCTTTATAGCTGTGGTAATAACAAACAACCCGGCACCCGATCAGAAAATATCCTGCCGGCAAACATCTTTGAATATTCCGGCAACTTAGATCCGCGGTGGGTGAGTTTTGAAAATACCACCGGATCGAAAGGCAAAGGGGGTATGGAAAACAATGGTGCTAAAGGCCATGCCTGCGACAGCATTACCGCAGGGGCATCAAAGACATTGCTCAATATGACGGGCCCCGGCATCATTAACAGGATCTGGATCACTATCAGCGACCGTTCTCCTGAAATGCTCAGGAGTCTCATTATTAATATGTACTGGGATAATGAGAAGAAACCTGCTGTCTCGGTCCCTTTTGGTGATTTCTTCGGAATTGGTCTTGGAAAAACTGCTGTTTACGAAAACGCCCTGTTTGCCAACCCTGAAGGCCGTTCCTTTAACTGCTTCATTCAGATGCCTTTTAAAGAGGCTGCCAGAATTGAACTCGTCAATGAATCGGCGAAAGACCTTCCTATGGTATTCTATGATATCGATCTGCAACTTCTTAAAGAGTGGGATGATAACTTTCTCTATTTCCACAGCTTCTGGCACAGAGACACAGCAACATCCCTTGAAAATGATTTTGAGATAATGCCTGAAGTAACCGGGAAAGGAAGGTTTCTGGGAACCAACATTTCCATTAATGCCAACCCTCAGTATAAAGATTGCTGGTGGGGCGAGGGCGAGGTAAAGATCTATCTGAATGGCGATGATAAGTTCCCGACAATGGTTGGATCGGGAACAGAAGACTATATCGGTACAGCATGGGGACAGGGTCAGTTTATAAACAAGTATACCGGTTGCCTTATTGCCGACAGCAAAAATCTTCAGTGGGCTTTCTACCGGTTTCATATTCCCGATCCTGTCTATTTTAAAACCGATTGCCGTGTAACAATACAGCAGATGGGCGGTAACTCAAAAGGAAGGGTAATTGAGCTGCAGAAACAAAATGTTAATCTCGTTCCTGTTACAATTCATAACGCACCGGTAATGATTCAGATCTACAAAAAAGATAGTACAGTAAACCTTGAAGACCCGAAGCTCCCGGAGGCCTGGACCAATTTTTACAGGTCAGATGATATGGCGGCAACAGCATACTTCTACCTGGACAGGCCGGCAAATAATTTACCTCTTATACAACCATTACAGGTAAGAACAGGCAACCTTAAATAGGTCCAACGGATTCAGAATTTGACGGATAACTCTTTCTCTATCTGTTCAAGAGATTTTCCTTTTGTTTCAGGGAGCTTTTTCAGAATGTAGAAGAAGCCCAGGAAACAGATGACTGCATAAACAGTAAATGTCCCGGATGTCCCAAATGCCCTGTTAAGGAATGGGAATGAGATAGTTAATATGGCACAGGAGAGCCAGAGGGCAAATGTGGCTACCGACATTGCATGACCCCGTACTTTATTCGGGAAGATCTCAGAGAGCAAAACCCATGTTATTGGAGCTAAAGTGAGGCTGTAGATACTTATTGCTGTTACAACCCAGAAAAGCAGAAAAACACCTTTTATCTGAAGGAAATAACTTGTTGCAATAATTACATAAACAATTGCAAGTCCGCCTGCTCCAGTGAGCATCAGTGCCTTGCGACCCCACCGGTCTACCATGAACATAGAGACAATAGTAAATATAAGGCTGACGCTTCCGGTAAGCACAATATTGAATAATGTTCCCGATATTCCGTAACCTGCTGCCGAAAAGATCTCTTCAGCATAATTGAAAATTACATTTATGCCACACCATTGCTGAAATACCGCAAGTATTATTCCAAGCATAATAACCGGCATAAGCTGTTTCGAAAAGAGATGAGAGAAATTCACCTTTTTGCCATCGTCATCAGAATTATTAAGAGTGGTAAAAATTTCTTCCGTCTCTTTTCTGGCATATTCACTTCCGCCTATTCTCTCAAATATTCGTGCGGCTTTATCTCTTTTGCCTGCTTTAGCCAGCCATCTGGGGCTTTCAGGAACAAGCCACATTAAAACAAAAAAGAGGGTGGCCGGGACACTGCATGCCCAGAACATCCATCTCCAGCCCATCTGCCCGTTCCATGAGTTGCTGATTAGAAGATCACTTGCCCCAACCGGGACAGGATCGGCAATCAGCATATTGGTAAGCTGAGCTCCCAGGACTCCTAAGGCAATGGTAAGCTGATTAATGGCAACAAGCTTTCCGCGCATGTGCGCAGGGGCTATTTCAGCAATATAAACCGGTGAAACATTTGATGCTATTCCGATACCTATTCCACCAATGATCCTGAATGTAATGAACAACGAGAATGAGTTGAAAGCACCGGTCCCAAGTGATGTGAAAATAAAGAGGAAAGCTGCAAAAAGCAGGGGGAGCTTTCGTCCGTATTTATCGGTGATATACCCCGAAACAGCAGCTCCGATAAGACAGCCAAAAAGGGCACTGCTCATTGCAAATCCCTGAAAGGTTGCGGAGGAGGTTATGTCAAAATAGCGTTCATAAAAGGGTTTTGCTCCACCGATAACTACCCAGTCGTATCCGAATAGAAGGCCTCCCATAGCTGATACCAGTGCCAGGAATAAGACATATTTCGTGTTGATTTTTGGTTGTTCTTGCATATTAGTTTCTTATTGACCTGACCTGGGATTTTGCGGCTTCAATAAATGTCAGCATGTTATCTAAAGATGTATCTCCTTCAACTGCATGAGATGGGGAAAAGATATACGATCCTTCAAGACCGGCTTTAAGAAGCTTTTCTGATGCCAGACGTACCTCTTCCACCGTTCCGTAGGGGAGGGTCTTCTGTATCGACAAGCCTCCATGAAAGGTAAGCCTGCCGCGGTATTTAATCATCAGATCATCTACATCCATTACTTCAGGCTGAAAAGGGTTGAAGCAGTTGACTCCAATTTCGGTAAGGTCGTCAAAAAGCTCATCAACATCACCGCAGGAGTGAATAAATACATACTTCCCTCCGTCATGGACAGCTTTGTACATTCGTTTTAACTGAGGATAAATGAACTCTTTCCAGGCATCATAACCCATTATAAGTCCATGCTGTTGTCCCCAGTCATCACCAAATGAAACTGCATCAATATCATATTTCATTGCCTCTTTAAGGTGGGCAATGTTATAATCGGCAATGGCTGTAAGAAGTTCGTGAACAAAACCCGGATTGACCATTAAATCCATCAGAAGGTTCTCCATGCCACGTAATGTCCAGGCACGTTCATAAAGAGAAAAGCCTATCTGGAACAGCCTGAACATATCCGGTTTTGCCCTGATCGATGGTTCTATATCGGCAAAATAACGTTTGTCGTACGGATCAGGGAAGGTGTAATTGCTTAAGGATGGTTCCGTAATAATATTTCCCTTGATATTGCCAATATCCTTATCTATGCTGCGGTCCCAAACTGCCCCGAAAACATCGCGGTAAAGATTATCGCCAACCTTGTCAAAAAAACCGATGTCGGCTCCCAGCATCAGGATATGGTTGTAGAGAATATTATCCAGATCATCAGTTTTAAAATGATCCATAAGGATTTTTTTAGGCTCCATGGTGAACTTGAACGACCAGGGGGTATATGGAGGATTGCCTCCGTCCAGGACTGTTCTGATTATTTCACGTCTTGTCATCTATTGATTCTTAATTATTTTACACATGTGAAATCCGTTTGTATTCATCTTTTATTCCGAGCAGGTAACCACCAAGCCCGGTAATCCAGAAGATAACAGGATAAAGGACCCACCGTTCAGTTCCTCCGACACCCAGGGCAGGAACAAAATATTTATACGCAATCAAAAACACCAGGGCTGTGATACCCAGTATGATAAAGATATAGCGAAGAGGAGAACTTACAATCTTATAAGAGGTTATGGCTCCAACACCACCAGCGACAAATAAGATGAGGGCAAAAATACCATGCCATGGATGAATATTTCCGGGGAATATACCCACTCCGAGTACTCCGAATCCGAAGAGCGCAGCAGGTATGGTCGTTAAAAGCTTTTTAAAGATAATCTGAAGATAAAAAGCAGCAAACATTATCATTATCCCTGTCACTATCATTGTTAAATTGAATATTGTTGCGGATGGTTCAGGGGTAATGGCATTTGGCGGTACAGCTGCTGCAAGCTCGCTTATATAATTGTCGCGGGTATTGAAATCCAGTGTGTAAAATATCTCACCGGTGATGATCCCCATAAAAATCATGAACCCTGAGAGGAAAAGCAGAAGACCTGATTTGGTCAGAGAGGCTTTAATATCGGTACTAATGATTTCAGTATTATTCATTTCATTCTGGTTTTAGTTTCACTTCTTCTTAAGTTATATTTTATGGTTATTGATATCCGGAATTCATCAGCCGGTTTTATTGCAAAGGTCATGGTATAACTTTTTAAGTTCTGTAATGCTGTTTTGGTCAGCAACAGGGTCAAGGAACAGTTCATTGATAAGTGTTGATTCGAAATCGGTCCCAAGAGCATCCCGTAAAGCCAGATCATCAGGATAAAATTTCCCCTCTTCATCTTTCGCCCTGAAACATAACCCGAACGACATTGCCCTGACTATCAGGTCGAAGGGTTTTCCGTGCTCTTGTGCAAGGTGTATCGCACCCATAAAACGATCGTCGGAACCCAGCTTTCTTGGCAGATCCTGACCCACCCTGAATATTGTATCCTGCAGTGCTTTATTCCTGAAACGAAAGATCAGATCATCAATATGGTCTTCAAGATCTGCAGATGTAAAATCATCGGGATAGGCGCTTCTCAGAATATCAGCCGATTGCATCATAACCTCCCTGGTAAAGCGAAAAACCTCCTGATGGTCAAGTATCTCAAACATATAGACAGCATCGGGATGAAGAAAATTTCCGTAATAGGCAGCAGCAGCATGTCCGAGATTATGAATAAATGCCTTACGGTCGACCCATGCTTTAATATTGCTTTTAGGTGCAAGACCTTTTATCTCCGGAATTGGAGATTTAAATCCTTTGCCATCTAGTATCAGAGTATTATATGGCTCGGCAAATACCACGAGCGGGTCTTTTTCCAGTTCGGCAAGAGGTATAATCGGGACCATTTTGCCTATACTGGTTTCGATAAGTCCTACAAGTTCTTCGAGAGGAAATCCCTGCGGAAGATTTTTCCTGAGCTGCATTCCGGTAAAATCAGCCGCCGACCTCATATTTTCTGCAATTATTATATCAAGAGGTACCCCAGGATTGTTTTTATGTCTCATCATAAGTCCTTCCGCAATAACGGGAATCACCTTTTCGAGGGCGTTTTTTCCGACCGATACAGCCACTATCCCTGCCGTGGATACCGCTTCTGCTACCTTATCTCTTTCAAAAGCAGATATTGCCGTAACATTCGGGACGATTATCTCCTCCTCCTTTTCTCCTTTTATTATTACCCGGTAGTTCCCGTTTTTATTCAGCATACTGATCATTACCGGGTCAACATCAGTAAAGACCACATTATACCCGCCGCATCCGAAGAGCTGGCCAATAAATGAGCGGCCTATTTTCCCGGCTCCGAAAATAACTATTTTATGGGTTTCAACCTTTTGTCTGTTCTCTGTAAGCATCATAATATGGTTTCATTTTAGCCCGTTTTTCTCCGGGATTCTCTTCAAAATATGTTCCTCCAAGATAGAAACAGGCAAACCCTCCGGCGACAATACCCAGAGAGCAGGCTTCCGGAAGGTCGGGATGTTTGATTCCGGTATGCAGCTGGGCAATAACAGATGCAATAACGCCACCGGCAAAATTATCCCCGCACCCTGTTGTATCTCCCTTTGTGGCTATCTTTTGTTCATCAATAACTTTCTGTGACACAGGCATCTCAAAAGATCCGGTTGCTTTGAAAAAAGCTCCGTCGGAATATGCTGTGATATTTTTCGATCCATTGGTGATAATCAGTGATGAGACTTTTTTGTCGCGGAAAAACTTTACAGCAGCTTCGGTATCATTTTCTCCGCTCAGGCGGAATGCCTCTACCTGATCGGCAATCAGAAGATCGATATAACCGTAACTCTCATCACTTTCACCAAGCGGCCATCTTTCTGAAGGATTTGCTTTTTCGTTCCTGAAATCAAATACTGTATTGACAATTGTAATGCATCCTTTCAATTTTGCTCTTTTAAGCAGTGTTGTCATATTATCATGAATCTGCGGAACCAGAGCAGTTCCGCCAAAAACAACAATTGAGGAGTTAAAAAAATCGTCATCCAGATCCCCAGGACCGTATTCCCATGCAGCGCCTATTGAGTTGATAAACATTCTCTCACCATGGCCGTTCTCGTAGGTCGGATCAGATAGCACAACAGTAGAAGGTGTCTCTTTATTAATAAGCTTGAAATCTTTTAGAATGACAGGCGTTTTTTTCAGGGAGGAGAGGAGGTATTTCCCGATTTCATCATCGCCGCCACGGCCGTAGAATCTGACTTCGCATTGGTTACTGTCAGTCAGCTGAGCAGTATTTATAAGTGATACTATTGATGGGCCTCCGATATTTATCTTGTCGTGCGTTCTACCTCCTGTTATCTTACTGAGAACCTCGCTGAAGGAGCTCCCGCTGTTTTTTTCAAATTCCTCCCTGAAAACAAGATGGCCGGGGGTTAAGCCGCCGTCGCCGCGTGTTAATGAGAGATAGGGACGAATGGTGTCGCTTCCGAAATCTATATCATTGAATAACAGATCAACCAAACAGCAGCCGACACCTGAAACAATTATTTTTTCTGACTTCATATTATTACACTTTCCCGGATACCGGTTATAAATATTTTGAATAGTCGTTAACCAGAAGGTGAACCGGTTTTACATCCTCTTCTATCTCAGGGAATCTGCCAATAGTATCATAAAAACGGTTGTCGTTGGCATCATCATTTACCATACTTACCTCACCGATCAATACCCTGCCATTTCCTTTCTGACCATAGAACCTGTGATATACCCTCGATTTCAGGCAGATACTCTGGCCGGGATATAATATCAGGGGAACACCTGCCTTAACGGTAGTAAGAATACCATCAATACTTGCTGTCACGGGTTTATCTGAAAATTTATCATCGTCAGTAGCCATAAAGAGCTCCATTACCAGGTTTCCGCCACCTCTGTTGATTATATCCTCAGTCTTGTTCCAGTGAAAATGCATTGGAGTCTCCTGCTCTTCACCTGCAACCATAATCTTTTCACAATACATCTTGTCTTTTTTATCCCAGTTTCCATTCCGGATAGTAAAAAGAGATAACCCCTGCCTGTTGAAATCACCGCTTCCGAAATCAGTTATATCCCAGCCAAGTTTATTATCGACTATCTCAGAACATTTTTCATAAGTGCCTTTCCATTTTTCAGGGCTCCACGATGCCCATTCAGGTAACATAAACTTCTGTTCTTCAAAAAATATCTCCAATCCTTTAATAATGGCATTTACTTCACTTCTTTTCATATTCTTGTTTTTTGTTTTTATTTAACTATCAGCTGTTCCGTACCTTAATAAATCAACAGTTTCATTAAAATGCTCAAAGGTCGTGACAAAGTAAAATTCAGCTATAGAGCTTTTAAATCAAATCTGGTATATTAAAGGTTTAAGAAATTGAGGATCCCTCTTTTTCATAAGTTTCAAACTATGTACTGTAAATATAAATAAATATCTTAGTAAAAATAATTTTGATATATCATTTCCATAAAATCCAACTCAATGAAAAATTCTCTGTTTTTTTCAGCTGCAGTTTTTATCGCCCTTCTGCAAGGATGTAAAAGTAGTACACCGGTAGAAGCAGATGATTCAATAAAAGCCTATAACATTGATTTTAACTGGGGACCGGGAGGGCCTAATGCTTTTTCAGGGCCCGGATTATGGGCTGATGCAAATCCGGCAGACCATGTTAACTGGTATGTCTCTTTAGGATGTAATGTTATTCAGTCATTTGCCGTTTCATGTAACGGTTATGCCTGGTATAAGAACGGGATAGTACCTGAACAGCCGGGATTAAAATACGATTTCCTTACTGAAGAGGTAAGGTTAGCCCATGAAAAGAATATCAAGGTTTTTGGATATTTCTGCGCAGGCTCCAATACCAGATGGGGGCAGGAAAATCCGGATCTAAGCTATGGATTCCCGGCATTGCCTCATATTCCATACACAACAAAGTATCTCGATTTTCTTTGTGCATCTATTGAAGATGCTATTAAAAAGACAGGCATGGATGGGGTCTTTATTGACTGGCTCTGGAACCCAGGTGCCACAATGGAACCATATCCTCCTTTGAAATGGATTGATTGTGAGCAGGTCATGTTTGCAGAGCTTATGGGCCAGCCCTTTCCCGGCATGGAAAAGATTACTCCAGAAATTGAACTTCAGTTCCGCAGAAAAGCAATTGACAGATGCTGGAAAAGAATCAGGGAAACTGTGAAAAAAACAAAACCCGATTGCATTATCTGGCTCACTTCCTGCCAGCTTACCAGCAAAGATATTGCCGGTTCGGATATGCTTAAGGAGGTCGACTGGGTTCTCAATGAAGCGGGAGATATTGCAACCACTCAGTCTGTGCGCAGTATGCTGGGGAGCCACACCCGTCTGGTAACATGTCTTGCCAACTGGAACGGACAGGATCCGTCGGTGGTAATTCCGGCTGCAATAAAGGAAAAAGTGGGACTTTATGGTTTTACCAAACCGGTTCTCGGATCTATAATGCCTCCGGTAGATTATTATCTTTCCAATTCAGTTGATAGTCTGAAAGGGGATGAGCGTAATATAGCTCTTCTGGCCAGAGCCTACAATAATCTGCCTTTTGATTATGTTAAAAAAACATCGGTGTCCGGTAAATAATTCTAAACTCAATTAAATATGGTTACCTGTAATATATTCTCAAATATCACGCCCCTACAGGGCTTATTTTTGAATTTCTCTATGCTTTCTACAAATATTAAGGCGGCTCTGCCGCTAAAATCTAAAATTTCCCATACTTACCACAAATATCATGACGTTCTGCCGCTAAAATATGCTGCAGAGCAGCGTGATATTAAAAGAAATATTATTTTGAAGTTTTACAGGACAACAATGTTTAAAAATAGTGACATGAGCTACAGAAAAATTTCATTAACAATTTCCATTTTGTTTTTTAGCCTGATGGTATCAGCGCAGAATATCAGTATAATTCCCCAGCCCCGGAAGGTTGAAATAAAGGATGGTTCTTTTTTATTGAACGAGAAAACGACCATCAGTTACAATAGCCGGGATCTGAAATTTCTTGCAGGCTACACTTCAGCTACCATTAAATCATTTAACGGATTACTGTTGACTGTAAAAAGCAGTGAAATATCCCGTCCTAGTGCACAATCAATAAATCTGATCCTCGATACAAAAGCCGGTACAGCCAGCGAAGGGTATGTTTTAAGTGTCTCCCCGCAGGAAATAGTTATTAAAGCAGGAACTTCAAAGGGGCTGTTCTACGGTGTGCAGACTCTTTTTCAGATAATTCCGACTGATAGTGACAGAAAAGTGCCGGCACTTCTTATTACCGATGAACCACGTTTTTCGTGGCGCGGATTATTGCTTGATGTAAGCCGCCATTTTTTTACTGTCGATGAAGTTAAAAGGCTTATCGACCAGATGGCTCAATATAAGTTTAACATCCTGCAGCTTCATCTGACTGATGATCAGGGCTGGCGAATTGAAATAAAGAGTCTTCCCCTTCTGACAAAAACAGGAGCGTGGAGGGTGCCGCGCACAGGATTATGGTGGGACAGGGAATGCCCGAAAGAGGGAGAGGAAGCCGTCTACGGAGGTTTTTATACTCAGGATGAGATCAGGGATCTTGTAAAATATGCAGGGGAAAGAGGTGTGAATATCCTGCCTGAGATTGAAGCTCCGGGACATAGCCTGGCAGCTATTGCATCCTATCCTTTTCTCTCATCAACAGGATTGAACTACAAGGTAAATCCCGGTTGCAAGTTCTATGGCATAGAGGATAATTCTCTTTGCGCAGGGAAAGAAACGACATATGAATTTCTTGATAAAGTCTTTACTGAAGTGGCAGCTTTATTTCCTTATGAATATATCCATATTGGTGGTGATGAATGTTATAAAGGCTTCTGGGAAAAATGTCCGGATTGCACCAAGCGTATGAAGGATAGTAACCTGAAGGATGTAAAGGAGTTGCAAAGCTACTTCGTTAAGCGGTTGGAGAAGATGTTAAATGAGAAAGGGAAGAAGCTCATAGGATGGGATGAAATTCTGGAAGGCGGTCTGGCTCCCAATGCTGCGGTAATGAGCTGGCGAGGAATGGATGGAGGTATAGCTGCTGCCAGGGCAAAACATCATGTGGTGATGAGCCCTGTCGATTATGCCTATCTCGACTTCTATCAGGGCGATCCGGCCATTGAACCTCCTACTTATGCCATGCTGCGCTTAAACAAGGTTTATGAATTTGAACCTGTCCCGGAAGGTGTTGATTCAACTTATATTCTTGGTGGACAGGGTAATATGTGGACGGAAAGCATTCCGACATTCCGACATGCCGAGTATATGTTCTGGCCCCGGTCATTTGCTCTGGCCGAAGTCTTATGGTCTCCGAAATCCTCCAGAGACTGGAACAGCTTTGTTCGTCGTACGGAAACACACCTTCAGAAATTTTCACGGAACGATATTAATTATTCCCGTAGTTTCTATGATGCTGTAATTACTCCTTCAAAAGATGAAAAAGGAAATTTACTTATAGCGCTGAGTACTGAGATTGACGGGTTTGAGATCTTCTATTCATTTGATAATACCTACCCCGATAACCATAGTCTGTTGTATAAGAAAGGCGAAAAACTGACAATTCAGAAAGACGCAGATACTTTCAGGGTCATAACATTTAAAGATGGGAAACCTGTCGGAAGAATGATTACAGTTCCTCTGGCCGACCTGGCAAAACGTGTAAAATGAGCCGGAATAGTCTGGCAGCTGAATGAATTTTAATGTAAGTAAGATGTTGATTAAAAACAATTTAAACATATCGTAACCGGCATGAAACAAAATCCTCCCCTTCAATTCGTCAGCCATCTTAAGTCTTGTCACAGGAAGTCAGTGAAATCTTTGATAATATCCGTATTGTTTCTTTTATCAGTTAACCTCAGTTTCTCCCAGGCAATTAACAGAAACATAAAGACAGCTGAATATCGTGAGTTGCAGAATAAGCTCTGCACTGGATGGAATACCTGGTACAACCATAGCTTTATGTCGCATGTACTTTTGCCTGAAGGTTTTTCTGTTAACATCTGTGTTGCTCGTCCGGGATTATGGGAAACAGGATATCTTCGTGAGAACTACAAAGGATCCAGGTCTCTGCCAAGGCCGGAAGATGTTAAATTGGGACTGCGGTCGGACGATGGGAGCTACACAAGCTTAAAAGTAAAATTCAAGGATGAGGTGTTTGAGGTGCAAAGCTCTGTGGACGGGGGCGATCAGCTTATCCTGATCACACCCGAAGCTCCCTGCAGGAACCAGCTGATTATTGAGGCAGGTCTGCCATGGGACCGCGAGGGACTGATAGGTGTGGAGGAGAATAAGCTTATTGGAAAATTTCCCGGACGTACAATCACCGTATCCACTACTGAACAGCCTGTAAAAGACGGATATGTTGTATCGTACAATCCGCATCTTACCATTCCGTTGAAAAAGGAAGTTGGAATTTATACCGGCAAAACCCGCACCCTGGCGGAAATAAAAAGCATCATTGAAAAGAAACGTGCCGTAGAGCAAAAAAGGATTGACAGCTATGGCAAATTATCAGAGGCATTTAAAGCTATGCAGACCATACTGGCATGGAACACAATTTACGATGCTCCGAATAATCGTGCAATAACACCGGTAAGCCGGTTCTGGAATTTTTCGTGGGGCGGATTTGTTCTCTTCGACTGGGATACTTACTTCGCAAGCTATATGTGTTCCCTTTTTAATAAGGAGCTTGCCTATGCCAATGCAATTGAAATCACTAAAGCAATTACTCCTGATGGGTTTATTCCCAATTATCAGGCTTCATTCGGGGTTATATCATGGGATCGTTCACAGGCTCCTGTTGGCAGCCTCATAATTCTTGAAATATACAAGCGATATAAAGAAAAATGGTTTCTTGAAGAGGTCTATGATGAATTGCTTTCATGGAACAGATGGTGGGCAAAGACCAGAGATGTAGGAGGTTATCTTGCTTATGGGTCGAATAATGTACCCGATAGCCTCCACACTATTCAGAAGCACAATATGCAGGCAGCAAAATATGAGTCACTGGATAATTCTCCTATGTACGACGACATTCAATTCAACACAAAAACTCATACAATGGATCTGGCCGATGTGAGCCTGATGAGCTACTATATTATGGACTGCAATGCCCTGTCTGAGATTGCTGAAATACTTGGAAAAAAGAACGATATCACGGAAATCACAAAACGTTCCGCAAAATACAGACCGGTATTGGCTTCAATGTGGGATGAAGATGAGGGGATTTATCTGAACAAACGGCTTGATACAGGCGAAAAGTCGCACCGTATTTCACCAAATAATTTCTACCCGATGCTGGCAAAAGTATCTACCCAGAAGCAGGCAGAGACAATGATGAAAAAGCAATACTTTAATCCGGATAAGTTTTATGGTGAATATGTAGTTCCATCTATCTCACGTGATGATGCTGCATTTAAGGATAATGAATACTGGAGGGGACGCATCTGGGCTCCAATGAACTTTTTACTCTACCTGGGAATGAGAAATTATAATCTTCCTGAAGCCAGAAAAGACCTGGTGGAAAAATCGATGAAGTTGTTTATGAAATCGTGGAACGAGAACGGTGCCGTTTATGAAAATTACAACAGTGTAACCGGCCAGGGTGATGACAAAAGCACTGCAGACCCTTTCTATCACTGGGGTGCATTGCTTCCTTTTATTTCATTTATTGAAAATGGATATATGGATCCCGTTAAAAAAACCGGAAATTAATTAACTATGAAACCCAGCTTATTTATTTTAGCCTTTGTTCTACTTATTGGTTGCTCTCCTGCGCCGGTGAAGAATATTTCCACTGCGGATGCTTTGATAAAATATGAGCTGATACTTAAAGATCAGCCTTTTCTGGTTTTTCCTGAGTTACGGGAAAACCCCATCCTCTGGTTCGATTCAATTCCTGAGAATAAAATAAGAGAGGCTCTTCATCCTGCAAATTTTGTAATGACTGCACCTCCGGGTGAGTTTTTTGTTTTTCAGCTTGGATTATGGGCATTGAATCGTAATGCTGAAGATGTTCAGATTGAATTCTCTGACCTGAAAGGGCCGGACGATAAGATTATTCCTGCTTCCGTGATGACCTGCTTCAACAAAGGAGGAACAGATTTCAGGGGCAACTCCTTTTCAAAGAAAATAGATATTACGGCCGGTAGGGTTCAGTCTCTCTGGATGGGAATATCTCTGGATAGTATCGCGGCAGGTAATTATAAAGGTTCAGTATCGGTTATTGCCTCCGGAGAAAAGCGGGTAGTTCCTTTATTGTTAAGATTATCAGGAGATGCGGTGGTAAACCATGGATACAATGAAGGTTCACACATGTCGCGCCTTAACTGGCTTAATTCGACAGTGGGAATCGATGATGAGGTTACAAAAGGTTACTCCCCCGTAAAAGTGGAAGGAAACCTCATAACAATCTTTGGCCGCACTCTGACGATAGCAGAAAATGGTCTTCCTTCATCAGTTACAAGTTATTTCGACGCTTCAAACCAGTCCCTGAATGAGAAGGGGGAATCGATTGTCAATCAGCCATTCAGGTTTATTATAGAAAAGGAAAACGGGGAGACGGTCCGGTTGGCACCGGGCAAACTTGTCTTCAGCGAACAGACCCCTGCAAAGGTCGTCTGGAAAGTATTGAACAGCTCGGATGAGTTCGACCTGGAATGTAAAGGACGGATGGAATTTGATGGTTTTGTTGACTATAGCCTTCAGCTTGTTTCAAAGGGTCAGCTAAAGATAAAAGATATCAGGCTGGAAATACCCGTTGCTGAGGAAAAAGCGATATATATGATGGGGCTGGGTCATGAGGGTGGCTTTCGTTCTCCTGAATGGAAGTGGAAATGGGATCTTGCCAAAAATCAGGATATGCTTTGGGTTGGTGCAGTAAACGGTGGCATAAGGGTGAAATGGAAAGCAGAAAATTATGTCCGGCCACTTATCAATGTCTATTATGAATATGGCCCTCTGAAACTTCCTCCTTCATGGGGCAATGAGGGTAAAGGCGGCATAACCACAGGTAAGAAAAACAGGGATGTTGTAATAAATGCCTTTTCCGGAAACCGCGAAATGAAAAGCGGCGACAGACTCAACTTTAACTTTGAGCTTCTTATAACTCCTTTCAGGCTGACTGACAGAAAGAATAAGTTCGGGGAGCGCTATTTTCATGGTGGAGGAACCAATACTTCCATAAAGATAGAAAATGCAAAAAAAGCCGGAGCCAATATCATCAATATACACCACGCTGAAGATATTTATCCATTTATCAATTATCCATACCTCGATGCAAATGTTCCGGAACTGAAGAAACTTGTTGCCGATGCACATAAGGAGAATTTACGCATGAAATTCTACTACACAACTCGCGAGTTTACGAAAAATCTTCCTGAGTTCCGGGCGTTTAACAGCCTTAACGGAGAGGTAATTTATCCGGGTCCGGGAAATGAGAGCCGCACGGTAATTAACCCTGACGGACCAAATGAATGGCTGGTTAAAAATCTCAGAGAGAAATATATCCCGGCCTGGTATAACCTGATAAAAGAGGGAAAGTTTAAAGGGGAAACAGACCTCTCTGTTATTACTACTCCCGACAGCCGTCTGAATAATTTCTATGTGGCCGGATTAGACTGGATGGTTCAGAATATCGGCATTGATGGTGTCTATATTGACGATTCTGCACTCGATCGGTTTACATTGCAGAGAGCAAGGAAAATAATTGACCGTTACCGTCCCGAAGGAAGAATGGATCTTCACAGCTGGAACCACTTTAATAAATGGGCCGGCTTTACAAACTGCCTTAATCTCTACATGGATCTCTTGCCCTATCTTGACCTTGTGTGGATCGGCGAAGGAAGAGATTATAACCGTGCACCAGATCACTGGCTGGTAGAGGTTTCCGGCATTCCGTTCGGTGTTCCCGGTCAGATGCTCGAGGGGGGAGGAAACCCCTGGCGCGGTATGGTGTACGGCATTACAAACCGTGCCGGATGGACAGGTAATACTCCCATTGAAATATGGAAATTCTGGGATGAATACAAGATAGCTGACAAATTTCTGATTGGTTACTGGGAGAATGACTCTCCGGTTAAATGCAGCAACCCTCAGATAAAAGCCTCCATTTTCAAAGGTGACGGTGAAGATATAATTTCACTTGCCAACTGGACCGACAAGGAGCAGATTGTTTCGCTCTCGGTAAGGTGGGCTGAACTTGGACTTGATAACTCCCTGACCGACATATTTATTCCTGAGATAAAGGATTTTCAGTCAGGACACAAGTCAGTTTCACTTGAAAATATTTCTGTCCCTGGAAAAAAAGGATATATAATCATACTTAAAAAGAAAACAAATTAATACTACAGCTATGAGAAAAAACAGAGCATCAGCTACAATGATAAACCATAAGAACTATTGCCTTTCCGGGCAGGATCTTTACCGCAGAAAATCAGGTTTCAGATTAGTTCTTATCATCCTTCTTTCCGGATTTATTTCATTGCCGGGCTGCCGAAACGGACAACCTCCTGAAACAGCCAAACCAGTTAGTTATACATTTCAGATCCCGCCTGACTATCTTCGCGAACCGGATTCCATTCCCCTCTTCTGGCTTACAACGCTGGACGATGTTACAGATTTTCTTAAGAAAACTGTCAGGAAAGGAACGATTGAGGAAATTGGAAAATCGGCCGGTGGCAGGCCCATCAATGCAGTGCTGTATGGAAAACCACGTCAGGGTAAGGGAACAACAACATTCTCAGGGTCGCAAGGATTTGGAGATGTTCGGGCATACCGGGGTCCTGATCATGATAAAACAGTTTACATGGCCATGGCATCAGTTCACGGAGGAGAGTTTGAAGGGATTGTCGGGATGGTGAATCTTATCTCAGTGATCGAAACCGGAAAGGATTTAAGGGGTAAGGAGTGGCCGGAAATAACCTCAGTTGTAGCAAAACTCGATCGACTGATTCTTATTCCTGTAACAAATCCGGATGGAAGGGCACGGATCCCGCTTAGAATGGAACTATACAGGGATACTGATTTCAATATAGCCGAATATCTGAATACAGGAGGTGACACCAGCGGGAAAATTACCGGATGGCCTCAGATTAAGGAGTTCATCCCAATGGATTTCTCCCGTCCGGGTTTTCCAGGAGGTTATCCAAACGATGCAGGTGTGAATATTCAACATGATAACTTCCTTGGTAAGAAACAACCTGAAACGCAGGCATTGTTCGATCTAACCGAACGCGAAAAACCTGACCTGATAATTAATTTACATACTGGCGCCGTTTATATGAGAATGGATCGTCCGTTGGGTGAACCGGCATTATTTCCTGCATTTGACACTCTCTTCAGATATGTTCATTCAGAACTGGCCGTCAGAGGATTGCAATATACCACGGATCCAAAGGTGGAAGGAGATTATAAGCAGGCTTCAACAGGTGCCTATAACCTCGATGGGGCACTTAACTGGCACTGTGGAGCATTAAGTGTTGTTGTGGAATCACCAAGTCATGGGTTTGCAGGAAAAAATGAAAAAGGAGGACTTGCTTTTCATACACCCGACATGCTTCTTGATGCACAGCTTATCTGCCATCAGCAGGCAATGAAATTTCTTGCAGAGACAGGCGGTCGTTCAGTGTGGCTGCCTGGAAGAAAACATTAAACAGGAGTGTTTACCTCTTTTGTCTCTGTTTTCGGAATATTGAGTATTGCTAAATATGATTGTTATGAGTAAAAAAACAATTCTCCTATTATTGCTTTGCTTTACCTGTTTTGAGGCAACCAGTTTGGCACAGAACCGGTTTTTGCCGTCCGATCCGGAATACTATTCAATGAACCGTCAGCAGATGCGGTTCGATGATTATCAGGTTATGCTCATAAACTACAGGGGTTTTGTCTCCCCCCGCCAATACAGCATGACCAGTTTCACCAATGTTCAGTTTCTTCCGTTCAGCTCTCCTTCATATTCCTTTAATCTGAATTTTTTTGATAGTACTTCCGGAAAAACAGTTAGGGATGATGTCCCGCGCATCTGGGATGAATGGATCAGGGAGGGAAAAGGAGATGATCCGCTGGCTGCGAACTTCCGGCCAAATTCTCCCTTTATGATGGTTACCCAGGATGAAAGATGGCAGCCAAACGCATATCTAAGGTCAGGGACATTTCATAAAGAGATTGACGGTAAATGGCTGAGCTTTTCCATAAACACCACAACCAGTGTTTCTTATAGCACTGATGAAGTGTTTCTGAAAATAGTTATGAAAAACAGGAAGGATAAACCTTTAAAACTTACCCTTATCCCGCAGCAGATTGCAAGGCAGATGAATTGTGACGGGATGACAGGTTCGGATAGTGCCCGTCAGATTGATCCGTTTACCTTTGGAAGCGTGCAGATGCATGCCAGGGTCTCTTCGGATATTGAAACAATAAATGAAAAAGGTTTTGAGCTGACACTGTCTCCCGGTGAATATGTTACATCATATTTTTCGGTTCAGTTTTACAGGGCTGGCAGCAAAGCTCCCTCCGTTGTCAGGAAGGATCTTAAACTGTTGATGAATCAGGCCGGTCAGGTAACAAGGGATAAGCTGAAATGGGCTTACGAAAATGTTCCAAAACTTGAGAGCTCAAATGCAAAAATCCAGGAATACTATTACCGTTGCCTGTTGTCAGTTCTCATGAGCAGGTACGAAAACCCGAATTACATTACCAACCCTTTCTGGGCCGTCGGTTACTGGCCATTTACTATAAGCTGGGACAATTCATATTCTTCCGATATACTTGCTATGCTCGAACCGGCAAGTCTTAAAGAGGCTATTCTTACCGATTTCCGGGAGGTAAAGATGAAAAAAACATACGTCAGCTGGAAGGGTGCATTCTGGGATAACATCTATATCCAGGAACCTTTTGCTTTGCAGATAATGATTGAAGCCTACCTCCGGCATACCGGCGACTACAGCCTCTTCAGCGAAAAGGCCGGTGATGCCACGGTTTGGCAATGGATGCAACGATGGGTCAATGAGCTGAAATCAAACTATACCGATAAGGAAGGGCTGATTGATGTTGGCTATGATACCCAGAAAATTATTGAGATCCGCACCGATGGCTATAACCATGTTGTTCCGATTGTTAATGTCTTAACAATCCATCTCCTCTACCGGATGGCTGAATGGTCAGCTCTGCTAAAGGAGAAAGGGGGTCCGGAATATTTTAAAGATGCCGAAAAGCTAAAGGGCCTTTTGAATAGTAAACTCTGGAATGATGAAACCGGATGGTTCGATAACCTGTATCCAGACGGATCGAAAGAGGCAATCTGGACAAACCATCTTTTTGATGCACTTGGAACAGATTATCTGTCAGGAAACCAGATTAATAAATTGGTAAGCCATCTCCGCGAAGGTGTCTTTCTTGGTAAATTCGGGGTCTATTCAATAGCCAGAAACGATAGTATTCACTGGGATCTGATTGATTCCGACTGGGGAGGAGGAGGACAGTATGCCGGAATGCCGGGCCGCATTTCACGCAACCTGTACCGTCAGGGATTTCCGGAAATGGGCTGGGATATTCTTAAAAGACACATGGGTTACATAGAATTTTTTCCCTATTTGCCCCAAAACCCCAGAACCGATACTCCTGAACAGGATCGCTCTTCAATGCCTGTCGAAATATCAGCGGGAGCAGGTATGGAGGCAATAATTTTCGGTACTTTCGGAATAAGTATTGAGAAAGATAAATTAATAGTCAAACCAAATACCCATGAAGAACTGGGTGTGACTACTCTCAGGGATTTTAAATTCAGAGGGAAATTTTATAATATTCAGATAGGTCTCAGAACATTCTCGGTCTTCTGCGATGATAAACTTATCGCCGAAAAACCATTCGGTGAATCCTTGGTAATCATTAACCATTAACCATTAACCATTAACAATTAACCATTAACCATTAGCCATATGAGAAAGATCAGTAGAAAATTGTTAACGATCCTGTTTGGAATAATGATCGTTTGTATGAGTGTTACTTCACTCTTTTCACAGTCGCTGTGGAATACGGCGAAAAGCAACAAAGATGTCCTGACTGTGTCCACGCTGTTTATTGCCGAAGATGTGAAGGAATATCTCTCAACTCCTGCCGGACTCGACAATGCAGTTAACTGGTGTAAACAGACAGGTATCACAAAGGTTTTTATTGAATCTTTCCGCGGTGGATATTATGCCGACCGCAATGCCATGATAAAAGCCAGAGACCGTTTTCTGAAAGAGGGATTTGAAGTTGCAGGCTGTGTTACAACTGTCAAAGTGGGTAAGCCCGGAACAGGCGGCTGGGGAATGACTTCCTGCTACACCAGTAAAGCCACTCTCGATGAACTTGGAAAGATCTTTGAAATAACTGCGTCGGTTTTTGATGTGATAATGATCGACGATTTTCTCTTTACTGAGTGCGATTGCGAAGACTGCGTTGCTGCCAGAGGAGATCAGACCTGGTCAAAATTTCGCTGCGACCTGATGGTAAAAGTCAGCAGGGAAAATATCATTAAGCCTGCACAGGCGGTAAATCCAAAAGTGAAGATAATTATCAAATATCCTCTCTGGTACGATTCTTTCCATGAACGCGGCTATGAGGTGGTACGCCAGTCGAATGATTATGACTATACCTGGATAGGTACTGAAACACGCGATTATGATTATGATGTAAGTCCGGGAGGGGATGTACAGTATAATGCCTATTTTATAACCAGATGGATAAACGATGTGAGCCATGGAAAGAATGGTGGAGGATGGATCGATGCTCTTGGTACAACACCAAAAATATATGTCGAACAGGCACGCCAGACTGTCCTCGGAAATGCAAGGGAACTGATGCTCTTTCATTATGGAAGTCTTCTTGATGAAACCAATATGTATAGTGGAAAACCCGGTACTCCTATTGCCGATGTTATTGCCCTTAGAAAGGAGCTTCCCGGGTTATTTGAACTTGCAAGAATAGTAAAAGACAAGCCTCTGGGCGGTATTCATCTGCCTAAACTGCCAAACAGCGAACCATTGAAAGAGCAGTATGTTTTCAGTATCCTGGGGATGCTGGGGCTTCCGCTTGTTCCTGCCAGTCAGATAAATACGAATGCTGAATCGGCTATCTTTACGGTTCATTCACTTAAAGAACCGGGTTTCTCAGGTAAACTTCAAAGTATGTTAAGTTCAGGTAAACCGGTGGTTATTACTGACGGCCTGGCAAAACTGCTCAGTAACCAGAAACTGCTGGAAGATAAGAATCTGACGGTGCTCAAGGTGGCCGGTGAGCCTAAAAAACTTTTGAAGCTGACTCGCGAGGAACTGAAACCTATAAGAGACAAACTGCTGGCTCCGCTTGGATTAAAATTCGATGCCCCTAATAAGGTCAGCCTCTATCTTTTGGGTAAAAACTGTTTCATAATTGAAAATTTCAATGATGAACCTGTTGATGTTACAATTGATCTGGCACTCCTCTCTGAAATTCATCAAACACTTATTATTCCGGAGGAAGGAAAGGCAGTTCTGTCACAAATTAAAAACAGTGTCAGTATAAAAGGTCTTTCTCCAAGGGCATTAGTGGTTTATGAGTACAGGTAGATCTTAGCAAGTCATCATTAGCTTATCTTAAAATTCTGACAAATGAGGAATAATATTCTGTTGTTTTTAGGACTGTTACTTTTTGTACCCGCTGTTGAGGCGCAGGATTTTGCAAAATGGACCAGCAACACATTGAGTTTAAGCAATGGGTTAATAGAGAGAGAAATCTTAATTGAGAAAGGTTCTATTCAGACCATCAGACTCAAAATCACAGGTAGTGATCTGAACTTCAATTCAGTAGAATCAAAAGAGTTTTCTTTATCAGTTAATGGAAAAAACTGTGACGGACAATCAGGATGGAGTTTAAATTCAATTATCCCTGCAAGTGATACCCGCCGTGGCAAAGGAGCCACCGTAAAACTAAAGGGGACTAAAGAATTTGCCGGGATAGAGGTTGATATCACTTACCTGTTGTATCCTGATCTGCCGGTAATAAGAAAACAGATCACTATTTCCAACTTCTCCGGGAAAGAGGTTATGCTCGAATCGTTTGATATTGAGAAACTGCAACTTGGATTCAGCTATATTGAATCGGTTTCATATACCAATTACGGAAGGCAGAAACATCTCAGCACTTATGTAGGAGATTGGGATGATCCTGTTATTGCAGTTCATTCCTATTCGCAGAACGCAGGCATTCTTTTAGGTAACGAATCACCCGGGGTTCTGAAGAGAACAGCCTATAATACTGTATTTAATAATGCTGAAATAGGACTTACCCATTCTGACGAAAAGTATCCCTTCAGGAAATATATAAAGAATAATGAGAAATGGGCCAGCCCGCAGGTTTTTGTAATTCCCTATGCAAATTCCTCTGATCCGTGGAAGATAATGAACACCTCTCTTGCAGATTTTGTTCGTCGTCACATGGGGCTGAGGATAAATGAGATAAAGAAGCGGCCCTCGGTAATGTATAATAACTATATTCCATTCACGAACCGTATCAGTGATACTTTACTTATCAGCCTTGCAAAGGTGGCATCGGAATGCGGTATTAAACAATTCGAAATTGATTGCGGGTGGTATAATACTCAGGGCAGCATGGGAAAGAATGTCTCCTGGATAGAGAGTACAGGCGACTATCTTGTCGATAAAACAAAATTTCCTGATGGGCTTAAGCCTGTCTTTGATGAGATCAGAAAAGGTGGAATGGAACCGGGAGTCTGGTTTAGTGTCGGATCGGCTGCAAGTACATCAAAGGTTTATAAGGATCATCCGGAATGGCTTGTAAGAAACGAAAAGGGGGAGGCAGTAAACCTTCATTCCCTTGGTAATGTTGATTTAAAAACCATGTGCATTGGCACCGAATGGACAGGTTTCATTAAAAAGAAAATTCTTGATATGGTAAGTGAGGTGGGATTGCGCTTTGTGAAGCTCGATCTCACAGTTGCAACAAGTGCGTATGTTACCGATTTCAACCACTCGGGGTGCAGCGCCAAAGACCATCCCTATCACAAAGACCGGGAAGAATCACTTATCGTTATTTATGAAAGATTATTTGAGCTGTTCGATGAATTACATGCAGAAGCCCCTGATCTGTACATTGATTGCACCTTTGAGACAGAAGGGAAATTACAGTTGATTGATTACGCGTTTTGCAAACATGCGGAAGGAAACTGGCTTACAAATATTGCAGAACCATTTCCTGTAGGAGCCTTCCGCATCCGTAACTTAACCTGGTGGAAATCGCCTGCACTGCCGGCTTCCTCATTTATTATCGGCAACCTTTGCATGGATAGTCCGGAATTTATCCAGGAGCTAAAAACCCTGATAGGCTCTTTCCCTATAATGCTGGGCGACTTGCGGAAAATACCTGAAGAAAGGAAAGCAGAGATAAGGCAATGGAATAACTGGATTACCGCCATGCAGAAGAGATATGATTACGATTTATACCGGCAGGATCTGCCCAGTTTCGGAGAGCCTGCAGAGGGTGCCTGGGATGCATGGTCACGAATCAATACTGATACAAAAGAGGGAGGAATAGTAGGAGTATTCCGGCAGGGCTCCCTGGATGATCAGCGTATGGTCTCTGTACCCGGTTTGGAGAAAAACAGATTATACCGAGTTAAGAATGCTCCGTCGGGCGAAGAGATATCAAAAATGACAGGGAAAGAGCTTGAGGAGAACGGGTTCAGTGTTAAGATGATGAAGAAATATGACAGCATGTTATATGAGATAGAGCTGATAACCCAATAATCATTCCTTTAAATCAAAATTGTATTATGATTAAGAAATTTATTACGGCTACACTATTTGGCATTGTTTTTTTAAGCCGGATTTCAATGGCTCAAAAAGAGATCTCAGTAAATTATTACAAGCCTTACCAATACCATTCCATCGATAAACAGCTGTTGGTCAAAGCATGGCTGTCAGCCTCGGAATTACCGGAGGGCCGGGCCATCTTTCTCGATGGGAAGGAGATCAGCTATAACAGAGCAGACTCAGGAAGAGTCGAACTCTTTCTTCCATTGGTTGGAAAGGAGGGAGAGCTGGTTTTCTATTCTGAAACAGGAACAAAAAATAAAGTTCAGGGAAAACAGATTTTCAAACCTCTGGTATCATCCGACTGGGGCTATTTTGGAAAAGGGACAGTTAATATAATCTGTTCTTCACACCAGGATATTGCCTGGATGAATACCCCTGATACATGCCGTCTTGAGCGGATATATAAAATTGTAATTCCTGCGCTTGACCTGATCGATAAAAACCCCTCTTACAAGTTCGAGATGGAACAAACGCTGAATCTTATGGAGGTTCTTGAAGAAGTGCCATCAGAAAAAAAGAGGATAACAGATGCTTACAGAAAAGGACTTTTTACATGGGGCGCAACATTCAATCAGCCTTATGAGGGGCTGGAATCAGGCGAACAATTAGTACGCCAGACTTATCTTGGCCGTAAATGGATAAAGGAAAACCTTCCGGGAATGGATGCCCTGGCAGCCTATAATGTGGATGTTCCGGGAAGGTCAATACAGGTTCCTCAGATCCTTGAAAAAGCAGGAATAAAATACCTCTTTGTCAGCAGAATGAAAGAGGGGTTTTATAACTGGTACAGTCCCGACGGATCGAAAATATTTACTTACAGCCCGGGCAACTATGGCTGGTCTTTGCTTGTTTATCAGTATTTTGAAGAAGATGCAATAACAGCTATGCAGAAGCTGAATAAAGTCATTCAGAACTGGAATGAATATTATGCCAGCCGCAATATCCCGCCCCACTATGCTATCGTAATAAGCACAGATGCCGGCGGACCAAAAGACTACACAAAGATTATTACGGAATGGAATAGTATTGCAAAGAGTTCAGGTGTTGATATTCCTCTTTTGCAGCACTCTACGGCAGAAGAGTTTCTGGGGAAAATTGATGTCCCTGAAGCAAAAATCGATTCCATCTCCGGAGAGAGGCCCGACCTTTGGCTTTATATTCACGGCCCCGCACATTACGAAGCTATAAAAGCAAAAAAAGCAGGGGCGGTAAGTCTGCCAGCAGCAGAGCTCTTCAGCTCCATTGAGGGTGTAATTAGAGGAAAACTTTCAGCTTATCCCGCTTCTGATCTTTATAAGGGGTGGTATAAATCAATATATCCCGACCATGGCTGGGGCGGTAATAATGGCGCGATCACAGACAGTAT
This sequence comes from uncultured Bacteroidota bacterium, assembly GCA_903824785.1. Taxonomy (GTDB): domain Bacteria; phylum Bacteroidota; class Bacteroidia; order Bacteroidales; family VadinHA17; genus LD21. Next base: position 40,682 of record CAIJYD010000081.1, on the reverse strand, counting down.
TTTCAGAGTCTCACTGGAGGAGGGGAATGTTACAGGCGAAAAAATCCTCGGGGAGTCACTTCAGGGAATCTCTTCACTTGTTGAGCTGAAAAATTCAAATAATATACTGGTATTTAATGATTTGTCGTGGAACAGGAAAGGCAGGGTAACCGTTGATATTTCCGGAAAAAAAGGTGACAACTGGATTGTTTCCGATACTAAAGGGGTTATAATCCCATCCGTATTGCTTTCTGACGGTGTTAAGAAATCCATCTCATTCGAAGCGGAAAATGTTCCCTCTTTAGGCTATAAAACATATTACCTTAAAAACGGTAAAGCTCCTTCCGGAGAACAGGTTATAGCCGGAAACAACTATTATGAAAACAGGTATTATAAAATTAAACTCGGGCCGGGTGGTATAACCTCATTATTTGATAAGGAACTTGATAAGGAGATTTTCAATACCACCAAATATGCCGGAGGCGATCTGCTTAGTCTGGGATACAGCGGTAACGGTGCCGGGGAATTTATACATATCACTCCAACCAACTACGAAGGAACCGAATCGCTCAGTATGAAAGCTGTAAGCTGGACTCTGACCGGAAATGATCCTGTAAGTGCAGTTTATGAATCCTCATACCGGATGAAAAACTTTACTGTCAGGCAGATAATTACTATATACCATCGCACTAAAAAAATTGATCTGGAGTATGATATTCCCGACTGGCCTGGAGAGCATAACCGGCAGTTGCGGGTTGCCTTTCCTCTGAATATGAATGACTCTCAGATTACGTATGATGTTCCGATGGGTATTGTCAATGTAGGCAAAGACGAGTTGAACAGGCCGCCTCTTGGCTGGAGCTGGGAAGGAACTTACCGGCAGATGCCAAAGGAGATAAACCCTCGTGAGATAGAAAATTTCATCTCGGCAAGCAGCAGCAATACCGGATTTACCATGTCTTCAGATCTTGCAGTAGCCGACTGGATAGACCCGGGCCGGGAGTCGGTTGATTATCCTGTACTTCAGGGAATACTGCTCTCCTCCCATAAAAGCTGCCATTATCTTGGTAACTGGTATCACCAGACAGGTAGTCATCATTTTAAGATTTCAATTGCTTCACATCAGCCGGGATGGAAAAATGGATATCATTTCGGAGTTGAGGAAAACCATCCTCTCCCTGCCGTTGTAATAGATAAGCCTCAAAAAGGCTCTCTTCCGGAGGAGTTGAGCTTTGTTTCAGTATCGTCACCATTTGTTCGTATCACAGCCTTCAAGAAATGCGATAATGAAAACAGTCTTGTAATGCGAATGGTTGAGATGGAAGGAAAAAATAAAAACATCGATCTGAAGCTCTCATTTCCGGTAAAAGCTCTGCTGAAAACCAATCTTATTGAAGAAGTAATTCAGGATACAGGTCAGAGCGGTACTCTTTTTAACATCAGCCTTGGAAGGAATTCAATAGAGACATATAAACTGGAGCTTAACCCCTGATATTTTTACGAAAGAAATTAAAACAAAGTAATATGATATTAAAACGTAACAGCCTTATCGTTATTATTTTAACAATAATTAGTATAATATTTCTGCCTGCAGTCAATGGGCAGAAGAACTCAAACCGGCCTGCTCCGGGCTTTTCTTTTCCCGATTCAATAAAGTGTGTGGTTCAGCCGTATTACCGTCACCGTCCCGATGGTAAACCGGGACGAGAGGTCATTTTATACTTTACCGGTTCCGGATTTTCGGGAAAAGGAACTATCGATGTTATTTGCAACGGGATAAAGGAAACAACCGAGTTGTCAGTAACAGCAGCTATTAATAAAACTCAGATTTTACTGCCGCCTGGATGCGGTGTAGAGTCAACCTGTGACGCAATGATTACTCTCCGCAGCTCAGGACATGAACTTTTCAGTTCCGTTTCAGTACCTGCCAAACGTCAGTGGACAGTCTATATTTATCCTCATTCACATGTTGATATCGGCTATACCAACACTCAGGAAAACGTAGAGATCATCCACAAGCGTAATCTGATTAACGGTATTGAGCTTGCGCGGAAAACGGCAGATTATCCGGAAGATGCCCGTTATCTGTGGAACCCAGAAGTTTTATGGCCTGTGGAAAGATATCTGAAAAAAGCAACAGCTGCGGAAAAACTGGAAATTGTAAACGCTGTTAAAAAAGGTTATCTCCACCTTGATGCTGGTTACATTCATACCAACACTACTGCCTCGGCTGATGAGGAATTTTTTGAGTTCTTCCGTCACTGCCGTGAGATGGAAAAGCTTACAGGGGTAAAAACAGAGACTCTGGTTCAGGTTGATATTCCGGGTATGTCGTGGGGGATTGTGCCTGCTGCTGCAGCATTTGGGATAAAGTACTGTTTTGCAATGAACAATGGTTCAGACAGGGTTGGTCTTTCTACTGACCTTAGCTTCAGGCCTTTCTGGTGGGAAGGAGAGGATGGTAAATCGAGGATTTTATTCCTGCAGCCCGGGAGCTACACTCCGGGAGCTCTGGCAAAAGGTTTCGCTTACTGGCCCCTTATGGCCGGGCAAACAGACCCGTCCAAATTGATTCAGATTGTAAAAACCGACCATCCGCGCGATAATTTTATCGACAAATATCTCAATGATAAACTTCCGGAGCTGGAAAAATCGGACTACTATCCCTATGATATTTTTGCCATGTCGTGGGCAATGGCAGATAATACTCCGATTGATGCTGATCTGCCTGATGCTGTTAAAAGCTGGAATGAAGAATATGCTTTTCCGCATCTGATCATTGCAAGTGCTACACAGATCATGAGCACTTTTGAAAAAAAATATGGTGACCGGCTGCCCGTTCTGAGAGGCGATTTTACAGAATACTGGACCGATGGACTCGGTACCGCTGCCAGACAAACCGGAATGAACCGATCATCCAAAGAGCGTCTTATCCAGACTGAAACAATATGGTCAATGCTTCATCCGGGTGAACCTGCTCCCCGCACGGAGATTGAAGAAGCCTGGAGGAACGTGATCATGGGAACTGAGCATACCTGGTGCTATATGGACCCTTCCAGACAGCCAATTACAAATGACATACTTAAAGTGAAGTTTGGTTATTTTCAGAAAGGAGAAGAGATGAGCAAGTCAATCCTAACATCTGCCTTGCAATCTGTTGATGAAAAGGATGGTTCGGTTATAGGGGTTTTCAATACCCTTTCCTGGAGCCGGGGAGGGCTGGTTTTTCTTACTCCGGAACAGAGTAAAAAAATTAATAGCATTTGCGATGAAAAAGGAAAAAAAGTTCTTTCTCAGAGATTATCAACAGGCGAATTTGTTTTTCTTGCAGGTGATGTTCCGGCTTTAGGTTCGAAAAAATATTTCCTGAAAACCGGAAAAAGCACAGAAAAGAGCACAATGGCTCAGGGGAATACCCTTGATAATGGTATTGTACGGGTAGCTGTTGACATGCAAACAGGCGATATATCAGGATTGACAAGCGGAACCAGGGAGTTTGTGGCTGCCACCGCGAATTCTTCTCTGAACAGCTACCGCTACCTTCATGGCGATGAGAGTCCTGATAAGGCATCAGGCCCGACAGATGTGAAGGTTTCAATCAGTGAAAACGGCCCATTGCTGGCTACACTTCTCATAGAATCGCAAGCAGAGGGATGTAAAAGCCTTACCCGCGAAATAACTGTAATAGCCGGTCAGCCCTATATTGAAATAAGGAACATAGCAGACAAAAAGGCTATCCTGGAAAAAGAGGGCATTCACTTTGGTTTTGCATTTAATATTTCTGATCCTGTAACCAGGGCTGATATCCCCTGGGGGATTATGGAGCTCGAAAAAGATCAGCTGTCTGCAGCAAACAGGAACTGGATTGCCTTTCAGCGCTGGCTCGATATCTCAAACAGTGATCAGGGAATAACCTTATGCTCGCTCGATGCTCCTGTCTTTGAGAGTGGGAGTATTACTGCCGGTATTTTAGGTGCTGCAACCAATTCACCAAAGTGGATCAGAAAAATCAAGCCATCTGCAACAATCTATTCCTGGGCCTTGAATAACCACTGGCACACAAACTTCCCGCTTAGCCAGGAGGGGAAAATTCAATTCCGATATCGCATTCTTCCTCATAATACAGGATATGACGCCGCATTCTCCAACCGGTTTGGTATTGAGCAGGCACAACCACTTGTCTCATGCCTTGTGAAAGATGATTATCAGGTAAAACCGGTTCTGGATCTGAATGGGAGCAAAGCTATTACCTTGTCTGTAATCAAGACAGGCAGCGATGGCAAGAGAGCTACCCTGAGACTTCGTTCAGTTTCGGAAAAGGATGAATCCGTTACGCTCAGCTGGCCGGGGCGAATCCCCTCAATGGTGCTTACCGGAGATTCAGGTTATGAAAATGATAAAAAGGAGGTTCATGATAAGGTTGTTGTACCTGCAATGGGGTTTTTAACACTCGAGGTTATATGGTAATTTGAATTTTTGGTTTTTGTTCTTATATTGACAAAGAGATATTTTAGCTTTTGAGACAACAAAAAACATAACATACTTTTTAATACAACTATTCTATGATGAACACTGCAAATTCTTTGATCCGTAAATCCAGCTCAGTTATTTTCTTCCTGAGTCTGATCCTCTGGAGTACTTTTCAAGTTACAGGGCAATCGCAGCCACCTTCCAAAGGAGACAAAAAAGGGGATTATTCCTATTTTAAAGGTGGGGTTGTCAGCGTGATGCCATCATCACATCAGGATATTGCATGGATGGACAGTATCGGAAAGTGCATTGAGTTTCGCGATGTGAAAATGATTACTCCTGTACTGGCACGATTAAGAAGTAATCCTGAGTTTAAGTTTTCTGTCGAAGACGGCCTTAGCCTGAGAGAATATCTTCAACGGCATCCGGAATCTTATAATGAGATCCTGAAATTTACCCGGGAAGGACGCCTTGACTGGGGAGCCACTTACAAGCAGCCATACGAATCAATGTATGATGGCGAATCTCTTATCAGACAAACTTATCTTGGTCGCAAATGGCTTAAGAAAACTTTACCGGGCTGCGATTTTAAGACCTACTGGAATGAGGATGTTCCCGGAAGATCGCTTCAAATGGCTCAGATCCTCTCTAAAGCAGGGATTCCATATATGCAGTTCAGCCGGTATCAGCCGGGCATATACAGATGGTACAGCCCCGACGGCAGCTATGTAACCTGCTTCACTCCGGGTCAGTATGATGAGGCGGGAATACCGGTAAGGCTCGCTCAGACCAACATAGATTCCCTTTCTGCAGCTTTTTCAGATATGCTGGTGGAATGGAACAGTTATTTCAGGAAAAGACAAATTAAGCCGGAATTGCCATTCCTCTATTCTCACGACTTTGCAACACCTCCCGATTATGATGCTTTTTTTAAGGACTGGAATTCAAAATCCTCTTCATTAAAACGACCTTCCATTAAATATTCAACAGGAACAGAATGGATGGAGGCCGTTACCAAAGGGAAACCCGCTTTCACCTCAATAATGGGAGAGCGTCCGGATGTCTGGCTCTATATCCATGGACCTTCTCATCAGCGGGCACTTAAGGCGTCAAGGGAGGCTTCACGTTTGCTTACCTCTGCCGAGAAACTTGCAACCTTCGATGCTCTTCAGTCAGGTTCATTTAAGAATTATCCGCAGCTATCTTTTACAACCGCCTGGGAAAATGCTATTTATCCTGACCATGGCTGGGGTGGTAAATTTGGGGCTCTTACTGACAGAGCTTTTCGTACTGCTTTTGAAAAGGCCGGAACCATCGCCTCTGATATTCTGGAAAAATCGATGAATAACATCGCTTCAAGGATCCATTTCTCAAAGTCGGATATAGCCATAACTGTTTTTAACACACTTTCCTGGGAACGTACTGATCTGGTGAAATTTACACTTGACGCAGAAGGCAATGAACAGAATATCTTCAGACTTCTTGACGAAAAGGGGAAAGAGATACCTTATCAGCTTATTGATGAACATCAGATTAATGGTAAAAAAGATGAGGTGCTTACTTTTCTTTTTGTGGCAGAAAAAGTTCCATCTGTCGGATATAAAACTTATTACCTCGCAAAAGGGAAACCTTTAGCTTACGCAGGTGATTATAAGAATACCGGCTCCGTTTATGAAAACCGGTTTTATAAGATCGAATTTGCCGATGGCGGTATTAAATCGGTATTTGATAAAGAGTTATCGGTGAATCTTCTCAGAACAGATAAGTTTCTTGGTGCTGAACTATTCACAATGCAGTCGGTAGGCAACGGAGCAGGTGAATTTACAGATGTTCAGCAGCCCACAATGGAGGGTTTCGATAAACTAAGTCTGCATAAACAGCCATGGGCACTCGTATCAGGTGGTCCTGTGCGCGATGTATATGAGTTCAAAAAAGAGATTGACCATGTAACAGTCGTTCAGCAGGTTATATTGTATAAAACACTTAAACGCATCGATGTTCATGTAGAGTTAAACGGATTTGACGGGGAGCGCTACCGCGAATTCAGACTGGCTTTCCCTGTAAACCAGACAAATACGGAGGTTGCCTATGAGGTACCGATGGGAGTGGTGCGGATTGGAAAGGATGAAATTGCCGGAGCGGCAGGGTTCTCCAAGAAATCGCAGATTTATGATACCCCTTGCGTAAATGTGCATCCGCGTGAGGTTCAGGATTGGTTTTCCGCATCAGATGGAAATACCGGAATAACAATAAGCTCCGATGTGGCAGTGTTCGACTGGATCGATCCGACTTCAGATCCTGCCGGATATGCTATTCTCCAGCCTGTTCTGCTTGCAAGCCGGAAGAGTTGCCATGGAGAAGGCAACTATTATCTTCAGCCGGGCGACCATAATTATACATTTTCCCTTTATTCCCACAAAGGTGACTGGAAAAATGGTTACCGTCTTGGTACTCAGTCGAACCAGCCCCTGAGGGCGGTGATCTCAAAACCTTCCTCCTCCGACGGAACCATGGCTGAAACGATGAGTTTCATTTCAGTTGAAAATAAAAATCTTGTACTCAGCACTGTAAAAAGATGTGAGGATGATGAAAATGTAATAATCCGTTGCTATGATATGGAGGGCATTGATGCTGATGCAAAAATCACACTGTCAGCTCCTTTCCTGAAAGCTGAGATCACAAACCTGATAGAGGAGGAGGGAAAGCCTCTTCCCGGAAACGGTTCAGCCATTGGGTTAAAGGTTGGGCATCATTCAATAGAGACCATCAAATTATTCATGAAGTAGATAATTATGAAGAAATTATTCTGTCTGCTGAGTCTGTTTTTCTCGGTATCCATTCTGGCTGAGGCACAGGTAGTCAATGGGGTGTTTAAATGTAATAATGACACTTATACCCTTCTTAAGAAAATTTCAGAATCGGTTTGCTCGAAAGGTGAAATTCTCTTGTCAATCACTACACATCAGGATCTTGGATGGGTTGATGAGGTGGAGAAGTGTATAATTATGCGCGATACTCTCTGGATGACCCCTTACCTTAAAAGGCTGGGAGAGGATCCGGGATTCAGGATGGATATAGAGCAGACATCAATAATTGTTGAATATCTGAACCGCCACCCTGAAAAAAAAGCAGAGATACAGAAAGGATTGGCTGAAGGACGGATACTTGTTGGGGCCACTTATACCCAGCCTTATGAAGAGATGTTCACCGGCGAATCGCTGATAAGAGAGCTCTATCTTGGTAAAAAATGGCTTTCAGATAATTTCAACGGGTATAAATCAGACACATATTATAATTCCGATGTGCCCGGCCGTACTCTTCAAATGTCACAGATTCTGGCAAAATCGGGTGTAAATAATATGTTTGTCAGCAGGCATGAAAAAGGAGTATTTGACTGGTATAGCCCCGATAACTCTAAAGTAACCATGTTCTCATCAGGACATTATATTGAATTCTTTAATATTCTTGGAAAAGAGAATTCAGTTGCGATTAATGAGATGGCCAGGGAGGTTTTATTCTGGGGCAGCTATTACAATGAAAATTCAAAAAAAGTTATTATCCCTGCATTGCTGAACTATGAATTTATCTGGGATCAGAAACCGGTAAAAAACTGTGATCCGTTTATTGCTCTCTGGAATAGTATCAGCTATATTGAAAACGAAAATGGCGACAAAGTAAAAGTCACCCTTCCTCCTTTCAAATACGGAAATCTGAACACCTGCCTGAATGCCATCTGCGAGAACTCCACTGAAATTAAGAAAATCTCAGGTGAACGTCCGGCTGTGTGGCTTTATATTCATGGCCCTTCACACCATTTTGCCATTTCTGCAAGCCGTGAGGCAGATATACTTCTTCCCGATGCTGAAAAATTTGCAGCGGTAAATTCATTGATGGAAGGAAATTTCAGAAGTTATGACAAGCTTAAATTCAATGAAGCCTGGGAGGCAAAGATCTATCCCGATCATGGCTGGGGCGGGAAAGGTGGAGAAATAACAGACAGGCTTTTTCTTGCAAAATTCGCCAAGTCGCGCGACGATGCCTCGGATCTGCTGAATGGAGCCCTTCTGAGGATTGCTTCAAAAATCGACTTTAAAAATCCCGGAATTCCTATGGTGGTTTTTAACGGACTAAACTGGAAAAGAAATGATCCTGTTACCTTCTCTTGCTCGTTTAACATGGGAGAAGCTTTTGGAGTTGACCTGTTGGATGCGGCTAAGAATCAGATAAGCATACAGTTGACTCAGAAAGTCTGTTTCAGCGACGGTTCCCTTAAATCCTGCTTAATATCCTTTATTGCAACAGATATCCCATCGGTAGGGTATCGAACCTTTTATGTAAAACCTTCACCCAAACCTCTGAAAACGGAGAATCTTACATTCAGCCCCGATTTTGAAAACCGTTTCTTTTCGGTCCGTTTTGGAAAAGGCGGAATTGAAAAACTATTTGACAAAACACTCGGAAAGGATGTGATCGATGCCTCGAAATTTACTCTCGGGGAAGTTTTTACAATGCAGTCTGTTGGTAATGGAGCAGGTGAATTCACAGATATCCAGCAGCCATCGATGGAGGGTTTTGATAAGACAGGGAATTATAACACTAAATGGGAAAAAGTAACGGATGGCCCGGTATTTACATCCTTCCGGTTCAGGCAGCAGGTACGCTATGCCGTTGTAGAGGAGACAATTATTATCTATAACCAGAAAAAACAGATCGATTTTGAGATTGACATTAAAAACTGGCAGGGGATTCTTTATCGCGAATTCAGGGCAGCTTTTCCTTTAAACATGAGTTCCTCAAAGATTACTTACGAGGTGCCAATGGGTGTTGTTGAGGTAGGCAAAGACGAACTGAAAGGTGCTGCAGGATATAATTATACCACCGATTGCCGATTGGTTCATCCCAGAACTTTAATAGATTGGGTGAATGCCTCCGATAACGCGTTTGGAGCAACAATCAGCTCGAGCGTTATAGCCTTCGATTACCTCGACCCTACAACCAATCCAACTTCCAAAACTCTATTGCAACCGATTCTCATGGCTTCAAGGAAAAGTTGTCACTGGGAAGGTAATGACTACCTGCAGCTCGGTGATCACCATTTTTCTTTTTCACTGTTTATTCATGAACCCGGATGGAAAAACGGTTTTCAGGAAGGCAAACAGGCCCGTAACAGGCTTTATACCGTTCTTGACCCGGTGAGTTCCATGAAGAGACCTCTTGGCGAAGAGGAGAGTTTTTTCTCCGCACAGGGTAACCAGATTGTATTAACTGCTTTAAAGAAATCCGAAGATGATAATAGTTTGATAATGAGAGTAGTGGACATGAGCGGCTCAGATCAGAAAATAAAGGTCGGATCGTTTTTTCCGGTTAAGAAACTTCTGAAAACAAATATCATTGAAGAGGAGGGAGAGGATACCGGTCAGAACGGAAAGCTGTTTAACCTGGATATTGGAAAATATTCCATTGAAACATATAAAATAAAATAGCTGTTTATCGGTTGTTTAAATAAAATGGTACAAAAATATAAAGTAAAATATGGATTCAGTAAAAAATGAATTAAAGCAGTATCGCGACTATTTCAGTTCAGAACTGCATAATGATATTCTTCCCTACTGGATGAAATATGGGGTTGAAAAAGAGGGACACGGATTCTACGGAGCCGTTGATCTGGAAGGAAACCCGGTGCTGACAGCCAATAAGACCAGCGTTTTGAATGCCAGGATCTTATGGACATTTTCTGCAGCTGCAATGCTGGAGGGGAACAGTGAATATGCAGCAATTGCTGATAAAGCATACAGGGTTGTTACCGAAGACTTTGAGGATAAAGAACTTGGGGGTTATTATATGGAATTATCGTCAGACAATAAGGTGGCGAACGATATAAAACATACCTACGCCCAGGCTTTTGTGATCTATTCTCTTTGTAAATATTATGAGTTTCGTCCGCTCGATGCCGTGATGCAGAAAATCAGAGGATTTTTTGCGCTCCTCGAGGAAAAAACCAAAGATCCGGATAACATTGGTTACAGGGAATCTTTTACCCGCGACTGGAAGATCTATGGCGAAAATCGTATGGCCGATAATAATGAGCCAAAATCGATGAATACCCATCTTCATCTCCTTGAAGCATGGGCTGCTCTGTATAAAGTATGGAAAGATCCAAAGGTCGAGCTTAGACTTACTGAACTGATGAACCTTTTTCTTGGTAAGATCATCAGGGAAAATGGTCATTTTGGAATTTTCTTCGATGAAGCGTTCAATGAAGCCGGTTCATCGAAAGGGATATGTTCATTCGGCCACGATATTGAAGGGTCGTGGCTTTTATGGGAAGCTGCTGAGATCCTGGGCAACAGGGAGATAATAGAAAAGATGCGCCTTATGGCTATCCGAATGGCCGATAATATTGAGCGGGTAGCTGTTGACAAAGACGGTGGCCTTTTTCTTGAGTCAACACGGTTCGGGAGTCATGTAAAAACCAATAAACACTGGTGGCAGCAGGCGGAAACACTCGTGGGTTTTATGAACGCCTTCGAATTAACCGGGGATGTAAAATACTGGAATACAGTAAAATTGTCATGGAAGTTTATCGATACCTGTCTTATCGACCACGAAAGGGGAGAATGGTTCACCAAACTTAACAGGTTGGGAGTGCCTTATCTGGAGGAACCTGCTGATGATCCTTCACCATATTACCGGAATGACTGGAAGATAGATCCGTGGAAATGTCCTTACCATAATGGCCGGGCAATGATGGAACTTATGAAAAGAATTGATTTAATGGTTAATGGTTAATGACTATTTTTATTATTTAAACGAACTATGAATTCGAGAGAACGTGTTTTAATTGCTCTGAAGGGTGGTACTCCCGACCGGGTGCCAGTTTGGGAATATCTATTCAGCTTAAAGCTCCAGAAAGAAGTAATGGGCTATAATACAGAGCTTTATGACGGAAAAACACAGGTGCGGATGGCTGCAAAACTTGGCCTCGATGTGGTATGGGCTCCGATTAACGGTTTTTGTGGAATTGAAGAGATTCCTCATGCGTTGAATGAGATTTATACCGACGAATGGGGAGTAACTTATCAGAAAAATGGCTGGCCGATTATAGCCCAGGTCAACACTCCTGTTAAATGCCGGGAGGATTGGCAGAAATATACAATGCCTGAGGCGGATACTTCTTTCAGGCTGAAGATCCTCAATGATGTTATTGCTGCCAACGACACCGGTCTGGCTGTTGCCGCAGGTTTACTCGGCCCGTTTACAATGATGTCGTGGTACCTTATGGATTTTGAGACATTGTCAATGTCACTTTTTATGGAGCCTGATCTGGTTCATGAGATGACAGATGCTTTTGTTGTATGGGCACTCGAATGTGCAAAAATAGCTTATAAAACAGGTGGCGTTGATGCTTTTCATATCTCTGATGATTGGGGCGGCACAGGTGGTTTACTCATCTCGCCTGACCAGTTCAGGGAGTTTTTTATAGTGCCATTCAAAAAATTGGTGGAAGGTTTAAAGTCATTTGGTGTTCCCGTTATTATGCATAACGACGGCAATCTTTGGGAAATACTTGACGATCTTGTAGATACAGGAATAGATGCTTACCATCCGGTAGAGAAAGCAGCCTCAATGGATCTGGCATTGATAAAGCAGAAATATCCGGGACGGATTTGTCCAATTGGTAATGTAAACAACAAGACCACAATGGTCACCGGGTCACCTGAAGATGTTATTAAGGAAACACTCGAGTGCCTGAAAACCGGAGCACCCGGAGGAGGCTATATCCTCTCAACCGATCACAGTCTTCACGACGACATACCTCTCGCAAATGCAATGGCTCTTATCGATACGGTTCACAAATACGGAAAGTATCCACTGGAAATTAACCCATGAATACCTAACTGTTTGCCAGCTCCAGCATCCTTTTTACTGCGGGATTCGGATTGATTATCTCATCTGCCGATCTTAGGGTTATTGTTGGAATTGCGCCATGATCAAGATGAATCTGCATTCGCAGCTCCTCGTCTTTGGTCTTGCCACTAAGGCTGGAATAACCAAACGTGCGGCAAAGTTTCCCGAAGAGTATTTCGTTCAGGTTGCATCCTCCGGCCCTCTCCAGTCCTTCTGTTGACGTTTGCCAGCTTCTGAAGAGATGTACCTGTGCAAATGAAAGCCCCTGAGCTGTAATTTCGTTCAATCCTTCACCTCCAACTGCCAGCCCGTTTCCCAGTTCTGATACATGCCTTATCAGCCTGCTCATTCCTTCAGTGGGAGCCATTGTTTCAACTATGCAGTTATGTATGTTCCAGATACAGAGTGTTACATCAATAAAAGCGGTATTCAGAGAAAGCTCCTTTGATGCGTTAAGTATTCTTTCCCCCAGAATTGAACGCCACATGGTTAATCCGGGATGAATCTTAACCATTACTTTCTTATCACGGTTATTAAGGCGATTCATATTTGATTCGGGAACGCCAATCACTCTGCTGTTATACCAGCTCCATCCCTGCAACTGATTTGTCTCAATCGATCTGTAGGGGAAATCCCGAACCTGGGCATAAACCGGATTGGAAGGATCCATATCAATAGAGTTGAAATGGGGCATAATATGAAATCCCATCTCGTTGCCTTTTTTCATGAAAGTTCTGGCATTCTCACTGGCAAAATAGTCGGGATAATTCTCATCATACCTGTCTGTTCTCCAGTCGGAAAAGTGCAGCAGAATTTTCTTTGGCGACACTCTTTTGGATAAAGCATCGAGGATCTCAGGTTTTCCCGGGCACCATGATACCGCCAGTCTGATATCATTTATCCATGGTTTGCGTCTCTTTTCCTCAGCATCCAGTTTATATGCCTGCCAGTACCATTGCCGGTATTTTTCCGCAGGTACCTGCCACTCACCACGATAGGTATTAATTCTCCAGCAGATTCCACCGGCACTAAGATTGTCATCCAATGGTCCGTAAGCTTCGCTGTCAAGACCAATTATGAAAGGATCAGATTCAATTCCTGTTTGTAAAGCCTTGAAACGGTATTGAGTGTCCTGTGAATGAACCCAGAATCCTCCCTCCTTTGACTGAAAAATAGCCAGTCCGGCCTCCCAGTCTGAAGGCCACCTCCACCTGTTATTTTTTATTAATGGATCGTCAAGTTTAAGCTTAATACCCTGGAAGAGAGGTGCCACCAGATCAAGAGTTGGTTTAACTCCTGAAATGTTCCACCGGCATGCCATTATTCCCGGTCGGGAGGAGTAGGCAGAAGGTTCAATCAACAGATCTCCCGTCACTTCATCAACAGATATTGAAAGAACACCATCACCTTCCCAGCTGTGAAACAGAACTTCAGCCTTCTGATCAGAAAGCTGGCGCGATATGGTACTGCCAAACTTCTCTTCGTTAATATTGATCTTCTCGTTGTTGCGGTATAACAATTGCAATGCCCTGAAGTTAGTTATATCAGGCTTTTCAATAAATTCTTCCCCGTTTGGCTTATCCTTCAGGGAGGTTAATACTCCCTTTTCAATCACTGCGGAGAGTGTTATCGTTTCAACGAAAATCTTATTCTCTTTTACCACAACAGTTGCCTTATTACCGCCCTGAACAGTTTGTGATTTTACCTGCTGAGCAGATGCCTGGCTTTCATTGAATTGTGAAGCAACAAGTGTTCCTGCAGCAGAGTACCCTGCAGTTTTAATAAAGTTTCTGCGTTTCATGGCTCATTAAATTAGGTTCTGATTATAAATGTAAATATAATTCTATTTATTAGGGCCATAATTTGGGTTTATTGGCTATTTTTACCTGAAAACAGGGTTAAGTTTCTTCCGGCATTACAATACAGCAGTACCGGAAGGATTTATAAGTTGAAACATGAACCAGAGAAATATTTTACGAACCATTTATAGTGTAATAGTTTAATTATGAATAAAATACTTATTAGATGCACAATCGCCTCCGCTTTGGGCGGCCTGTTGTTTGGCTACGATACGGTAATCATAAACGGGGCAATGCTCGATCTGGTCAGGCACTTTAGCCTTACTCCGGCAATACAGGGATGGACAGTCAGTTCGGCTCTTGTCGGATGTATTTTTGGCACCATTCTTATTGGTAAGCCGGGTGATACTTATGGAGCACAAAGGCTGCTCCAGATACTGGCAGTTCTGTTTTTTGCATCTTCAGTAGGATGTGGGTTGGCAGGGAGCATAAATGTCTTCATACTTTTCAGGTTTATTGGTGGTCTGGCAATCGGTGGTGCATCTGTCCTTTGTCCTGTCTATATTTCCGAGATATCTCCTCCAAAACACAGGGGTGTTCTGGCTTCAACATTCCAATTGGCTATTGTAGTGGGGATCCTGTTATCACTGGTAACCAATTATCTGCTTCTTAACATCGGCGACCAGAACTGGCGATGGATGCTTTTCAGTGGTGCTCTTCCTGCCATTGCATTTTTCCTGATGCTTCTCGTTATCAGACAAAGTCCCAGATGGCTGGTGAAAAAGGGCAGGATAGAAGAAGCGAAGAAAAATATCGAAGATCTGTCATCTCATGAGATAGATACAGATCAGACACTTCTGGAGATCCAGGAATCTATTAATGCTGAGATCTTAGCCAAAAGAATAAACCTTTTCAAAAGACCATACAGGAAAATTATATTCATCGGGATATTTGTAGGGATATTCAGTCAGCTTACAGGCATCGGAGTTGTTTTCTATTATTCCGCACAGATATTCAGTATCGCCGGATTTTCAAGCGATACTTCAATGTTGCAGAGTGTTATACTTGGTGTTACAAATTTGATTTTCACCCTCATTGCCATGGCTGTCATTGACAAGATCGGGCGGAAAAAATTATTGCTGACAGGGCAGCTTGGGATGGTGATAGTGCTTGGATTATTCGGATATGGACTGCTTACCGGAAATATTTCCGGTTACTGGTTAGTGGCATTGCTGGTTGCATATATTGCCTTCTTTGCCTCATCAATGGGAGTAGTAATCTGGGTTTTATTATCTGAGATGTTCCCGAATATTATCAGAGCAAGAGGTGCTTCAGCCGGCTCTTCCGCAAATTGGGTGGTTAATGCTTCTCTTAACTTTTTCTTTCCTGTTGTGGTCGGATTTTTTGGAACCACTCAGGCAGCTCAGCAGGCTGGAATGAGTTATGCCTTTCTCTTCTTCTCGGCCTTTACTTTCATCGGATTTCTTTATGTGAACAAATATTTAATTGAAACCAAGGGAAAGACACTTGAACAAATCGAAAAGGAAGTACTTTATTAACCATTCTTAATGATGACCCACCGCGAAAGAATCTTCTCGCTTCTGAAAGGAGAAACACCCGATCAGGTTCCCTGGTTCGGGGATCTGGATTATTGGGCAAATTCTTTGATAAAAAGGGGGCTGAAACCAAAGGATTTTATCTTATCAGACGACTATATTAAGTGGCATCGTGATTTGGGAGTTGGGTTTTATCTTCAGGGTTACTTTCCGTACAGGCAGTTTACTGATCATTGCGAAGTGCGTGAATGGAATGAAGGTGCGAAGCGCTTTAAAGAAATAGTTACCCCTGTTGGTTCAGTGCGGGAATGCTGGGAATATATCCCGACCTCATTTTCAGAGGCACCCGTTGAACACTTCATGAAAACAGAAGAAGACATTCCGGTTCTGAAGTTTATTTATCAGAATACCCGTTTTGAACCTGATTATCATATTGCAGAACTTCGCAGGAATCAGGTTGGCGATCAGGGTGTCGTACTCTGTTATCTGCCTAAAAGCCCGTTTATGCACCTGATGGCTCTTGAAGCCGGTGTTATGGCAGTTACAATGGCAGCGTTGACCACCCCTGATGAGTTCAAAGATTTGCTCGATACAATGAAAACTGCATTTGATAAGGCTGCTCAGATAGCTGTTGACAGCCCCGCTGAAGTATTGATGATCCCTGAGAACCTCTCTTCTGAAATGGTTGGACCGGAACTTTTCAACCTCTATATGTATGATTATCAGAAAGAGTGGACAGGTAAGATCAAAGCAGCAGGAAAATACTCCTTTATTCATATTGATGGCACATTAGGCGGATTGCTTCATGATGAAGCTGCTGTCGGATTTTCGGTACTTGAAGCACTTACTCCATACCCTGTGGGTGATATGAAATTTGAGGATCTCGCAGCTACTGCAGGCGATTCAGAAAGTATAATCTGGGGAGGCATCCCGGGGTCGTACTTTACAGATTGCGTAGACGAAGAGGAATTTGAAAGACATGTCAGATACCTTCTTTCAATTATGGTCACCAAACCGCGGTTCGTCCTGGGAGTTGCCGACCAGGTGCCTCCCGATGGTCTCGAAAGCCGTGTAAAACGTGTCTCAGAACTTGTAAAAGAATTCGGAAAATACAATTAAGATTCCTTTTCATTAACCATTAACCATTAACCATTAACCATTAACCATTAACCATTATAACTATGAACGGATACGAAAGAATCAAGGCAGTATTAAATGGTGAGAAACCTGATAAAATTCCCGTGATGCTCCATAATTTTATGTTAGCAGCCCGTGAGCATGGTGTAACTATGGAACAGTACCGTAACAGCCCGAAGGTAATTGCAGAAACATTTATTTCATCTGTCGAAAAATATCATTTCGATGGTATACTTGTTGATATTGATACTGTTACACTTGCAGGAGCTGTAGGTGTACATGTAGATTTTCCGGTAGATGATGCTGCCCGTTCACATGACGGGAATGTTGTTAATCTGGAGGATGTTTTTAAACTTAAGCCTGCAAAGGTAGAGGATTATAAATATATTCAGGTCTGGCTTGAAGCTGTAAGCCTGCTGAAAGAGTATTATAAAAATGATTTATTTATCCGTGGTAATTGCGATCAGGCCCCTTTTTCATTAGCCAGCATGATGCGTGGTGCTCAACCCTGGATGCTCGATTTAATGATGGGAACAGAAGAGGAGCTCAGTTTTCTCCTGGAATATTGTACTGATGCTTCATCTCAGTTTGTTAAGCTTATGTCACAGACAGGATGCGACATGGTTTCAAACGGAGACAGCCCTGCCGGACCTGAGATGATCTCTGCCGAGATGTATCTGAAGTATGCAATGCCCTATTCAAAAAGGATAGTAGAGGTGGCACATAAGGAGGGAGTGCCTTATGCCCTGCACATTTGCGGAAATACCGATGTCATCCTTGAACATATGATGCTGACAGGTGCTGATGCCCTTGAGCTCGATTATAAAACCGACATTGCAAAAGTTTACGATCTACTTCACGATTCGGTTACCTTTATTGGCAACGTCGATCCGAGCGGAGTGCTGGCATTGGGAACGGTAGATGATGTCAGGAATAAGACACTGGAACTTTTGGAATTATATAAGAATTCAAATCGTTTTATCCTGAATGCCGGATGTGCCATTCCTCCGACAACTCCATCGCAGAATCTGAAAATGATGATTGAAACCGCCAGAAGTTTCATGTAGAATATAATATTTGACGACAACTTTTTTGGACTGGCTGTTGTAAGTAAATATTAATAATTGGTGTTTGAGGTCAATATTCATAGTTTCAAAGTATTAAATTTATACTAACTTTGCCTGTAATAAATACCAATTATGTGAAGTATATCACAAAAAAGGCACTTAAAGTGTGATTAATGCAAATAAACCGAAACATTTTATCCCAATTGGCTGAATGGAATCAAAACTCCTGCAGCAAACCACTTATCCTGCAGGGTGCCAGACAGGTGGGAAAAACATGGGTACTAAAAAAATTTGGCCAACTATATTTTAAAAATGTAGCCTATTTCAATTTTGAGAAACAGCCTGCATTAAAACAATTTTTTTCCCATTCCAAAGACCCTCATGAAATTATCATTAATCTGGCAATGGTAAATACAAAGCCCATTGATCCAAAGCATACATTGATTATCTTCGATGAGATACAGGAGTGTACAGATGCACTTAATGCTCTGAAGTATTTTGCTGAAGATCTACCTGAATACAAAATTGCCTGTGCGGGCTCCTTGCTTGGAGTTACTATGGCCAGAGGCGCATCCTTTCCTGTAGGCAAAGTTGACTTTCTGAATATGTATCCTCTCTCCTTCTCGGAATTTCTTGCAATAGCCGATCCTGCCTTATTCTCTTACATTGATCAACTCGAAAAATTAGAGGCAATACCCGATATATTTTTCGTGCCTTTAAAAGAAAAACTGAAAATGTATTTTATTTCAGGAGGTATGCCTGAAGCCGTTATTGCACTTCTTGGACAACGTGATACCGGGAGAACACAAACAGTATTGCAAAGTATTCTGAACGCTTATAATCTTGATTTTTCAAAACATGCAGAGAATAAAGACATCCAGAAAATCTTTCATATTTGGGCCTCATTGCCTTCGCAATTAGCAAAGGAGAATAAAAAATTTATTTACCAGACCATAAAAACCGGTGCTCGTGCAAGAGAGTATGAGGATGCCCTTAACTGGCTTGTAAATGCAGGCCTTGTCAGCAAAATATATGCTACGGATAAACCTGCCATTCCGCTTTCAGCTTATGACGACTTAACTTCTTTCAAGGTTTATATGCAGGATGTTGGGTTGCTCAGAAGATTATCTCATCTGGATCCAATGATGTATGGAGAGAGTAATCTCCTTTTAACAGAGTTCAAAGGAGCACTGGCTGAAAATTATATTCTGACTGGGCTACTCAGGCAATTTGAGGTATCCCCACGCTACTGGCGTTCAGGTAATATGGCGGAGGTGGATTTTCTTGTCCAATACCAGAATCGAATCATTCCTATTGAAGTGAAATCAGATGAAAATATAAAAAGCAGGAGCCTTTCAATTTATCGAAAACATTTTGCACCTGATCTTAGCCTGCGATTTTCATTGCGTAACATTCATAAAGATCAGGGTTTTATAAATCTTCCACTCTTTATGGTTGACTACACTCATAAGTTCATTGATCTTTGTTTCTGAATAAAACTGGTTTATTTAAATTAATCATAGAATATTCAATTACTAAAAAATTATGTACTCTGTTTTTCATCCGGAAAGTTGTATTTTTAAAGTTGAAAAATCAGACTGATGAAAATATTATATTCCTTTCTTTTCTTTTGGATAACTGTAACTGGTTATTGCAAAAGCACTACAAGTCCGGATTACTCTGTTCCTCTATCTCTATGGCCGGAATCTTTCGGAAACCACCGAGCAGTACTCGAAATTTCAAAAGCAACTGATATTGCTATTGTTGACCTTTTATGGCGGAGGCATGATAAAAATCCTGAAAATAAAAGGTTTATAATTGTGGAGGCAGCAACCGGAGACACCATTCAGAATATTTACCGTTATTCTGTTAACAATGAAAGATGCCGGTTAGCTATCGGTCCGGTTAAAAAGGCCGGAACCTACTATTTCTATTACCTTCCTTTTGAAGTTCAGGAGGATTGGGGGTTTTATGGTAAGGATTATCTTAAACCTGAAAAATCTCCATCCGGGACATGGGTAAACAGGAACCAGATGGGAAATGCTTCGAAATTCAGCAGTTATTTTGTGGCAAAGCTGAAAGGATTTCAATCACGCTCGGCTTTTGACTCTTTTTATCCGATGGAAGTTATACCTCTCTCTTCAGAGAAAAAGGTTTTTCTGTCGAAATTTAAAAACGACTACCTCATTTTCCCGGAAGAGAGGATTTTTCCTGTCAGGATGAAAGATGAAATACCTCTGAGGTGGGTTGAAAAAGGTCCGTCGGCTCTCTTTAACTGCGAAGCGATGAAGAACGAATATTTTGCTTTTCAGATCGGGGTTTACGCCGCGAAGAAAAGTCTGGAAAACGTGAAAGTCGAATTTTCGGATCTCAAAGGTAAAGGTTCCGTAATACCTGCCTTTTCTCTTACCTGTTTTAACACAGGTGGAACAGGGCCTTACGGACAACCTTTCGAAAAAAGGGTAGATATTGTAAAAGGGGCGGTTCAGCCTCTCTGGATCGGAATAGATATCCCTGAAAAGATCCCTTCAGGAAGCTACAGGGGAGTTGTTACTGTAAAGCCTGAAAATGGCAACCCGCAGATGGTAGAGGTTATCCTGAAAATAGCTGACAGGGTTTTAGCTGACCGTGGCGATGGAGAACCCTGGCGCCACTCCCGTCTTCGCTGGCTGAATTCAACTTTGGGTATTGACGATAACCCAACCAGCCCTTATGAAGCTATTGAATTTATGGGTAATAACATTTACCGGCTTACTGATAAAAAGCTGGTAATGGATGCCGGAGGAATGCCTGGTTCAATTCAGGTCTCGGGCAATGAGATCCTGGCACGTCCTCTCTCTTTTGTTGTAGAATCTGAATCCGGGATTGAACAGTTTTCGCTTCCTGAGGATGTAACCTTATTGAAAAATGAACCGGGTGCATTGAGCGGAGCCTGGAAAAGCCATTCAGAGAAGATGGAAATCAATGGAGTTGGGATTATTGAATCAGACGGTTTTATCAACTATAAAATACAAATCAGGGCTCTTTCTGATATTAACCTGAAAGATATTAGACTCGAAATACCATTTTCAGGTGGAATAGCCCAATATATGGTGGGTATGGGTTTACCCGGCACCGTTGTACCTGAGTCGCACCGGTCAAAATGGAAAGGTCCCTACGACAGTTTCTGGGTTGGCAATGGCGATGCGGGTATCTGGTGTGAACTGAGAGGAGGCACTTATAATGGTCCGCTGATGAATCTTTATCAGCCGGCTCCTCCGCCCTCATGGTTCAATAATGACAATGGGGGCTTCAGTATTGAGAAAGAGAGTGGCGAAACAAAAGCTGTGGCTTTCTCCGGAAAGAGGGAGATGAAATCAGGTGATAAAATTGATTTCGAATGGTCCATGCTTATTACTCCGGTAAAGAAAATAAACTATCGCAGTCAGTTTACCGACAGGTATTACCATAACGGAGGAAACCCAATGCCTTCTGATGCCGACCTCTCTTGCGGTGTAAAGATAGTTAACCTGCACCATGCCAACAATTACAACCCTCATATCAACTATCCTTTTATTGCAGTTGACTCAATGAAATGGTTTGTAAAGAGGATGCATGATAAAGGACAAAAGGTGAAAATTTATTATACCATCCGAGAGCTTACAAACTATACTACAGAGATATGGGCACTGCGAAGCCTTGGCGATGAGATACTCGGCAACGGAAACGGTGGTGGGTTCCCATGGTTGCGCGAGCACCTGATCGACGGTTACCATCCGCAATGGTACCAGCACTTTCCCGATAAAAGTGCTGATGCATCCATAGTTAATGCCCCGGGTGATTCCCGCTGGTACAACTATTACATCGAAGGGCTCCGATGGCTGGTAAAGAATGTTGACATTGACGGACTCTATCTCGATGATGTGACATACGACAGGCGAACAGTGAAGCGGATAAGAAAAGTGCTTGACAGCGAAAAACCCGGCTGCCTGCTCGACCTTCATTCCAATACTGGATTTTCAAAAGGCCCTGCCAACCAATATGCAGAGTATTTTCCTTTTATCGATAAAATATGGTTCGGCGAGAGTTTCCAGTACGATAAAATGCCGCCTGAAAACTGGTTTGTTGAGGTGTCTGGTATCCCTTTCGGGTTAATGGGCGACATGCTTCAGGGTGGAGGAAACCGATGGAGGGGCATGGTTTATGGAATGACTGTTAGGCATCCGTGGACAACTGAAGGTGTGCTTTGCGACCCCCGGCCTGTCTGGAAAATATGGGACGAATTCGGTATTGAATCGTCAGCAATGAAAGGATACTGGGATAAAAATTGTCCTTTAAGTACAAACAATAAGGATATTCATGCAACAATATATCAGAAGGAGAAAAATTCCCTCATCTCTGTTGCAAGCTGGGCTGAAAAACCGGTGGATTTCTCTTTTCAGTTTGACTGGAAGGCTCTTGGAATGGATGCAGGGAAAGCAATACTAATAGCTCCCGAAATAAAAGATTTTCAGCATAAAGCAGTTTTTAACTCCGGTGATCCGATACCCGTTGAACCCGGAAAAGGTTGGCTTTTCTATCTTCGTGAACGGGAATGAAGAAACTTGCATTAGTATAAAAATTAAAAGTCAATAAATAGAAAAAATGATCCACAGACCGGTTAAGCTACTCAGTATTGTTCTTGTTCTCTTCCTGGTAATTTCCTGCGGAAAGAGCACCGGACCTCAGCTACCTCTATCCCTTCACCCGCAAAACCCGAACTATTTTCTTTTCCGGGGAAAGCCGGCAATTCTGATTGGCTCTACGGAGCATTACGGTGCTGTTATGAATCTCGATTTTGATTATGTGACTTACCTGAACGAGGTTGCTGCATCAGGACTTAATGTAACCCGTACTTTTTCAGGAGTATATGTGGAACCGGTGGGGGCGTTCGGGATCAGAAAAAACACTCTGGCACCGGCACCTCAGCGATATATTTGTCCCTGGGCAAGAAGCAGCGAACCGGGATATTCCAACGGAGGTAATAAATTTGACCTTTCGGTATGGGATACAGCCTATTTCTCAAGATTAAAAGATTTTATAACTGAAGCAGGCAAAAGAGATGTTATCGTTGAACTCGATCTTTTTTCAAATTTTTATGATACCATTCAGTGGAAATTGTCTCCGTTGAATATAATAAATAATGTTAACGGCATCGGTAACATTAAAGACCACAAGGAGATACTTACACTAAGACATCCGGAGATCCTGGATATTCAGGAAAAGATGGTCAGGAAAATAATTTCTGAACTGAAAGACTTTGATAATCTCTATTATGAGGTCTGTAATGAACCATATTTCGGAGATACTCTGGCCCTGAGGGAATGGGAAGATCAGATGACGCGAATTGTGGTGGCTGCCGGGAAGGATTTTCCCGCCAAACACCTTATTTCCAATAATGTTGCTAACGGTTTCAGGAAGGTTCCGGACCTGCGTCAGGGTGTTTCAATATATAATTTCCATTATGCGAAACCGCCGGTTACGGTGGCTATGAACCGGCATCTTAATAGTGTTGTTGGTGATAATGAAACAGGTTTTAACGGGACAGGCGATGCAACATACCGTACCGAAGCCTGGAATTTCATTATGGCCGGCGGCGGGTTGTTCAATCATCTCGATTACTCTTTTACAGCGGATAATGAAGATGGCAGTTTTAAAATAGACCCCGGACAGCCCGGAGGGGGAGGAAAAATCCTTCGCAACCAGTTTAAAATACTTGCCGAGTTCATGCAATCGCTCAGTTATATCAATATGAAGCCTGCAGGAGATGAAACAGTCAGGTTGAAAGATGAGGAAAATACATCCGTTTACGGACTAATTGAGGAGAGTAAAGTAATGGCGTTTTACCTTTCCAGGAAAGATACTTCAAGTGTCGTTTCACATTTAGTTGTAAATTTGCAGGCAGGTACTTATACCCTTAAATGGATAGATACAAAGGGAGCCGCAGAGACTGTTTCTTCCTTAAATAAACATCCGGGAGGATGGACAACTATCACTTCGCCGCCTTATATCACAGACGTGGCATTAAAACTGGTTAAATCCAACTGATAAAAAACGATTCGTATTATTCAATATTCTCAAAAAAGTATAATTATTGCCACTCTTGACAGAAGAAAATTTATAGGGCAGAGTGCGATTATTGCAGGAGGAATATCGCCTGGTCTTAATTCATGTTTTAATGGGGAAGGAGATGTTCCTGATGTCTACTTCCTCCTGTACGAAAATGCAGTATCATACATTGACAGGATATTTGCAACAGGACTGTCAATCTGGATATATGTATGTCCGGGACCAAGGATAAAACCGCCATCGCGGCCAAGGATGTCGATAAGTCTCTTAACCTCATCAGCAACCTGTAGCGGTGTTCCTTTGCACATGATCTGCTGGAGGTCAACGCCTCCGTAAAAACAGATATCCCTGCCAAAATCTTTTTTCAATCCCGCCGGATCCATACCTGCAGCACGGATCTGTATTGGTTCCAGCATATCTACCCCTGCATCAATTATCATTGGCAGCAAGGGCCTTACGGCACCACATACATGCAACAGAAACTTCTTATTATGTTTGTGAGTTATGTCAACCAGATGAGTCAGATAAGGGACAACAAATTCTTTAAAGTCATCTGGACTAAACAGCGGGGCATCCTGCGAACAATAGTCATCCGCCATGTAAACTATATCTATCCCATCTCCGTACGATTCCAGCATCTTTGTCAGAGCCGCACCTGAGATCTCACTGATAGTTTTGAAAAGGTAGTCAACATAATCTCTTCTTATGGCAAAATCCATCATAAGGTTTTCCAGTCCCCTTACAAAAGAGGCAATGAAATATGATCCCCAGGTAAAAACTCCTATTATTGCCCTGTCTGAATGACGGCTGGCTTCTTTCGGAAAATGCGAAAAATCAAGAATGTCAGGTGAAGGCCATTTGTATGCTTTTATATCTGAGATCTCATCCTTTCCGGCAAGTGGATTTAAGCAGATCTCATCGTAGGTGCCACCCGAATACTCGGTGACAACAGTTTTGAATCCCCAGATTGTTGTCTTCTCCTTTTTGTTCTCCTCTTCCCGCGGATATTTGAAGTTACCCGGCAGTATCATCCATGTATCGACATGAAGTTTGTCGAAAAGCTCCTCCTTGGTAACCAGACCAAGATGACTATGCAGCACTTTATATACTTCTGGGTCGGCATCAAAAGTGATGGGAATACGAATTGTTTCTTCATGCCTTATGGCAGCAAGAACTCTTTCTTTGGAATTCAAAGTATCCATATTATTTATTGATTACCAAATTATTGATATTATCTTTTTTATAGAAGAATATTACTGCAATCGCAATGCATAATGAGGCGAACATAAAGCCGACTGATAAAAATGCAAGTCCATTGGCCAAGCCAAATGCCGGTTTAAGCACCCCAAGAATATAAGGAGAGGCGGCTCCGACAATAAACCCACCCATCAGCAATAAACCTGTAGCAGTTGCCCTGTAAGGAATCTCGATAACATCATAAAGAGCTGCCAGCAGATTTGAGTCATAGATTCCACGGCTGAATCCAAAGATTGCCAGGGCGACATAAATAACTATTATTGAATCGCTTTTACCAATCAGGATAATAAATGGTATTGCTGCCAACAGTCCCATCATCTGAACAATAGGTCGTACTCTGATGTATTTCTGTGCAAGTTTATCAGCAATTCTTGCACCTGCAAGAACACCGATAAATGCCGCGGCATGATGATAAAATGTTGAATCAAAGCCGGATCTGGCAAGTGAGAAACCAAAATTTTCGTGTAAAAAGGTGGGCATCCAGGTCAGAAAACCAACTCCTGCAAATTGCATTCCGGCAAAAGCCAGTGTTAATAGTACTGCTGTTGGCTTTGTAAAAAACATCTTCAGCACTTCTCTGATACTTTTCCTGTTATCTGAAACGATTTGTACTCCGGCGGTCGGCGAGGATTTTACAAGCCTGAAATATAGAATTATTGCCAGTAAAATACCCGATGTACCAAAAATGTAGAAAGCCATCCTCCATCCCAATAAATCAGCAATGTAGCCTGTAAGAACACTGCTTCCGACGATACCTGCGTATAAAGCTGTCTGATGTATTGCTAAGGCTGTTGCCCTGGTATTCCGGTGAAATTCGGTTATCAGCGAACTGGCAGTAGGATTATAAAAAGCTTCACTTCCGCCTAATGCTATGCTTCTCAGGAATATGAGCTGAATAAGAGAAAAACATAAACCAGTGCCAACTGTTGCGGTACTCCAGATAAGCAGACTGAAGATAAGGATATATTTTTTATTTATCCTGTCTCCAAGTATCCCTCCCAGCGGAACCAATAACCCGTAAATAATCAGGAAGATAGTTGATATTAATCCCATGTTGGCATCTGACAAATTCAGATCGTCACGAATGGAAGGGAGAACAATATTGAAGATCTGGCGATCAGCCAGATTAAGAAAAAAGGCAAACCATAACAAAACCAGAAGTTCCCATTTATACGGGATCTGAATCTTCTTTAATACACCCATATTTCATCCATAAAAAGCCATACAGGGTAACCAACACCATAGTGCCATGCCGGTCCGATTCCAACATTCTCTGCATGCACTTTAATATATCTGGTTTTGATTTTTTCTTTTGCGGTGACTCCATAAGTAACATATTTCACTTCAGGCGAGCGATCTTCAGCAATCTCTTTTTTACCTATAAGGCTGAAGTTGACATTATCTGTGGAAGAGTAACAGGTAATGCTTTTGGGTAACAGTATCCATGAGCCTAATTTATGGAGGAAATCTGCCTCCACCGATTCAACCTCTTTAATTTCCCCAAGGTCGATAACAACCTCTCCGTCATTTTTTTCCCATCCTACCCAGCTTTCATTAAACGTGGCACCTCCCAGCAGTCCGTCGGTAAGGGCTTTACCAGCAATTTTATCATAGGGCTTATTCGGAGCCAATGTGTAACTGACAGAGGCACTGCTTGCCAGGCTGATCCTTGGGTTTGGCAAATTGCGTTTCAGGTATAGATCGCAATATTCGCTTATAGTATTATTCCTCTCATTCAAAGTTGTGACACCAAGAAGCCGGGCCCTCTCTCTGAACAGTATCAGCTCTTCTTTTATTTTTTTTACATCATCAAGAGCTCCCGTTCTGGCAATTTCCAGTTCCGCAAACTGAATTGACAGACGTTGCTGCATTACCCGTTTAAGGAAAGCACTGTCAGAAGCCACAGCTGTTTCTGCTTCGTCAAACAGTTTACGGTAACTCTTTATCATATTCGGATTCAGCATACCGGTCTTATGAGTAATAGGAGTGTCATAAATCCATAGCGGAATATTGCTTCCCAGCAATGCCCCTTCTTCAATTTTCATGTACTGATAAAGGAATGGTGCAGCCTTCCCATAGTATCCTTTCAGGAAAGATTGAATAACCGAGTCAACATTGCAGTTTACATTCCATAGCAGCTTAGCAACCACATAACTCCTTAGTTCAGAAAAATCACCTCCTTTGCTTCCTGCTATCTGTGAGAAATGCATATTAACATTATTCTTTTTAAAGAGCTTCATATTTGCCTGAAGGATATGGAAATTTGGAAAGGGCGAGACATAATTATCGAAGTTAATTCCATAGTCCCATACAAAAATATTATCTGAGATCTTAGACCAGCCTTCGAGGCTTTTCAGGAAGTGCTGACCTGATGGATTATCAGTAAGGGGGACTTCTCTGAAACAGTCAATATCACACAGCATTATGTTCACATTGGGCAGTGGTTTGATGTTTTTTGGAGGAATCATCGAATAGAGGTATGCCAGTGTTGAAAATTCCTTATCCGGGAAACGGGCTGCCAGTTTGTTCATAAAATAAATTATGCTTCCTGAAGGAGCACCTTCAGCTTCATCAATCTTTCTGCAGTTATCGCAGGTGCAGTTTGTGAAGTTTCCGTCGTTCTGGCTTACTGATATCATTTTCTGTCCCGGATTTGCTTTGAATATCGAGTCGATACGTTTTGCCGCAAGCTCAAAGACATCCTCATTGGTAAGACACCACTGACTTGCCGCGCCAGGGCGTCGCTCACCATTAATGAATGAATAGTATTCGGGATGAGTTTTGCCAAATTTATTTGAAGGTAAAATTCTGTCGAATGTATGTACCCAGTAACCGGCCGCAAAAATCTCACCGGGTTCTTCCAGTCGATGCCAGGTCTTATACATCGGGTCTTTTGCAATGCTGTAAGCCTGTGTTTGCCTGTACCTGAAACCGGGATTTTCTGTATGATTAAGATTTTCAGGCAGTTTCAGATCGCTTCTCTTTTCGTATGAACAGGTATTTGCTGCAAAGTACTGAACCCCAAAATAATTCTCAAGTATTGTTATAACACCGTTTATTGTTCCTGAACCTTTACCTCCCCGGATGAAAAACAGAGAGCCATCGGATGTCAGCCTGAAACCGTCTTCCTCAGGTCCGGAAGTATTGGATACTGGTTTTGAAAGATTTATACTTTCAATTATAATATCACCGGATTTTTGTTTCACTCCCGGGACAACTACCGGCAGGGTGGCTCCGGTAATCCTTTTAACGAAGTCGTTTAAAAGTGTGGCAGCCTGCATGTCGGTAACCGATTTTGAATCGGCAATTATCCTGCCTGTTGCCTTGCCGTCTTTAACAATTTCAATCTGGGAAAAGCAGGCAGGTGAAAGGAGAAGGAATATTAAGATTGTCTGTAGTTTTTTCATTTCTTCTTCATTATATAGTATTTTCAAATTTAGAAGTTTATTTCCGAAAGGCAAAGAATCATCTCCTGAAGTTTATCAATTAAAATGGATTACAGGATTTGAATCCAATCGACTGTTAAAAGAGAAGCTGAATAATTTTTATGATTTCAAACATACAGAAATTCAGGTATATATAAATTTCATGTTCTGAAATTAGTTAGTGAAACAGATTCTATCACAGACTTCCCTGTTAACCAGGTTCTGCCGGGAAGTCACAATTTAACTGTTTCAAAAAGAAGAATAGCAAAGAATTGATACTTTTGTGCCGGTAAGCAACCAAGATGGATTTATGAAGATGAGAATCGTTACTGCGGGTCAATACTTAAACACCGGCAAAATATGTTTATGACGGAACACTATTTTTGCAGGAATTCCATGGTAATGGCTCTGTTATTCTTATTCTTTTTTCAGGCTAATGGTCAGGATAAATTCACTGTAAGCGGCAAGATATCGGATGCGCTTACCGGCGAAGACCTGGCTGGAGCCTCTGTTTACAAGGAAGGAACAACAACCGGTGTCTCATCAAACAGCTATGGATTTTACTCACTTACATTGCCCCGTGGAAACCATAAACTGTCAATAAGCTATATTGGCTATGCCGGCGGAACACGGGAAATCTCACTTGATAAAGACCTTACCCTTAATATTAAGCTCGATCCCGCACAGACCCTTCTGGAGGAGGTTATTGTTTCAACGGAACGCAGCAACAGAAATATAACTTCTGTAGGGATGAGTATTGAAAAGCTTGACATGAAACAGATTGAAACTGTTCCGGTTCTGTTTGGGGAAAAGGATGTCCTGAAAACTATTCAGCTGTTACCCGGCATCAGTTCTGTTTCTGAAGGAAGCAGTGGGTTTAGTGTAAGGGGAGGATCGGTCGATCAGAATCTTATACTGCTCGACGAAGCTCCGGTTTACAGCGCCTCTCATCTGCTGGGTTTCTTTTCGGTATTCAACTCCGATGCTTTAAAAAACATTTCGGTATTTAAAGGTGGAATTCCTGCGCAATATGGAGGAAGAGCATCATCTGTTCTCGATATATCAATGAAGGACGGCAACAACCAGGCATATTCAGTTTCGGGAGGTATTGGCCTGATCTCATCACGTTTAACATTAGAGGGTCCTGTTATAAAAGATAAAATGGCCTTCATCGTTTCAGGTCGCCGCAGTTACGCTGACCTTGTAGGAAAAGGAACCGGATTGCTGGACAATGACATTACACTCTATTTCTACGATCTGAATGCAAAGATGAATTACACCATTAATGATAATAACCGCGTTTACCTTTCCGGCTATTTCGGAAAGGATGATTTCGGATTCAGCGATATTGGCATGCAGTGGGGAAACTCAACCGGAACGTTACGATGGAATCACCTGTTCAGCAGCAGGCTTTTTTCCAACTCCACATTAATCTACAGTAACTACGATTATGGGTTCAATATCGGCAGCGACGCTGATTTGACTTCAGGAATAGAAGATGCCGGCTTTAAACAGGATTTTACATTGTACAAAAGTCCCGGCAGTACACTCCGGTTTGGATTAAGTACCACTTTCCATACTTTCAATCCGGGTAAGCTTAGGGTAGGAACCAGCAAGATCTCTGAAATTGTTCTTGATCAGAAGCAGGCTGCAGAGAGTGCAATTTACCTTTCTGATAATCATAAACTGAACAAAAAAATATCGGCCGAGTACGGACTTCGCCTTTCGATGTTTAATCAGCTTGGGGCAGGATGGAGCAATATCTATAATCAGAGCAACCTGAAAACCGATTCGAGCTATTTTACTGCCGGAAAGGTGATGCAGACATATCTCAGATTTGAGCCACGCATCTCTGTTAACTATCAGTTTTCGGAATCCTCCTCCGTAAAGGCATCCTTTAACCGCATGGCGCAGTATCTGCATCTTTTATCGAACAGTACTTCCGGACAGCCGACAGATACATGGATTCCCAGTACAACCTACATCAAGCCAACGATAGCTTCCCAGTTTGCGTTAGGCTATTTCAGAAATTTCAGCGGCGACAGTTATGAGCTTTCGGTTGAGAGTTATTACAAATACCTTCAAAACGTTACAGATTACGAAGATGGTACCAATGTAATACTTAATGAAAACATAGAGGCTTATATTCTTTCAGGAAAAGGAAGAAGCTATGGGACAGAGCTTTACCTCAAGAAGAGATCTGGCAGGCTTAATGGCTGGGTAAGCTATACACTGGCTCGTACCGAGAATAAAATTGAAGGAATTAATAATTCCGGCTGGTATCCATCAAAGTACGACAAATCACATAATTTTTCTGTTGTGATAAATTATCAGCCCCGGAAAAGATTGTCGCTTTCTGCATCCTGGGTTTTTTATACAGGGAATGCTGTAACTTTCCCAAGCGGGAAATATGAATTTGGGGAGAAGTTATGGCCTTATTATACTGAAAGAAACGGTTACCGTATGCCTGCCTACCACCGTCTGGACCTTAACGTTCACATAAAAGGGAAAGAGAAAAAACGATTTGAATCGGCATGGGATCTTTCGGTGTATAACCTTTATAACCGGCACAATGCTTACACAATAACATTCAGGGAGAGCGAAACGGTAACGGGTACAACGGAGGCGGTAAGATTAAGTCTGTTTGGTATTGTACCTGCAGTAACATGGAACTTCAGATTTTAATGAATGGAGAGTTTAGGAAACTATAAACAAAAGCAGCACCGCATTAATGGTATTTATAATATGAGCTTGTTTGGGAAAAATATTCCGTGGATAAAATATCTGTTTTTTGCAGGGTTATCAGTTTTTGTCTCATGCGAAGAAGTAATAAAAATTGATCTGCATAGTGCCGGTCCGGAATTGGTTGCAGATGGAATAATTGAACAGGATTCAGTTGGCTGGATCAGGCTTACCGGCACAACAGACTATTTCAATACAGGAGAACCGGGGTATATCGAAAATGCAACAGTTACCCTGACGGATGAAAAAGGCGAATCGGAAATACTTGATTATAAGGGCAATGGTCTTTACAGAGGAGTATCTATAAAAGGAAAGCCTTTCAGGAGTTACATTATGCAGATTGCCGGAGAGAATTTCAGTTATGCGGCAAGTTCAAAGCTGTTTCCGGCGCCGCGGTTATATTCAGTAAGTTATAAGGAATCGGTATTTCAGCATCCCGGCGGATCGATGAAATCATATACCATTGACATGAAATTCAGTGACGATCCCATGGCTGAGAATTTTTACAATATAGAATTTTATAATAACGGCAAGCCCGGCGACAACGGTTACACTTTGATAAGGGATAGTTTCTTTGCCAGCGGAGATACAATTACTTTTTCTCCAAGATGGATGAATTTCGAGGCAGGCGACAGGGTTACAGTAAAGGTGTATTCTATTGACAGAAACACTTATGCATATTACAATCAGCTTAATGATATATTGGATGCCGGTATGGGTGGCTCCTCAACACCATATAATCCGGTTTCTAATTTTGGTTCGTCTGTTCTGGGCTACTTCAGAGCCTGCTCCGGGACATCCTTTACGTCAGTTGTAAAGTGATCAGAATGCCAGGGCGCAGTACGGAGTGCTCAGGGCTCAGAAGTGCTGACTGTATCCTTTAGCCTTTAGCCTGTCACCTCAGAACATGGATAACAATTGTCTTTAGATACTTAATATTATGATCGCCACGGGCGTTCGCGTTGGATATCGCCTTTTAAAATATCACAGGCAATATTCACATCTTCAACCATCTGAAAGTCGTACATTCCGGCACAGACAAAATCGGCTCCGTTTTCAAAGGCAAAACGGAATCCATCCTTTGGAAGTATTGCCCCCGCGGCCATAACCTTAAAAGCTATAAAAGGCTGCGGCAGCGTTTTCATGTAGGCTATTGTCTCCTCAGTATTATAATCGAATATATTATCGTGCCATTCCGGGTTCTTTGCCGACCAGTAATTATGATGGTGAAGGGTCTTCATCCAGAAATCGGGAGTAAACCCACTGTCGACGCAAGCTTTTATAGTCTCAATCTTATGAGCCCCTATGCCTGTAAGCAGTCCGTTCTGTTTTATAAAGTCAAGCACTTTTGCGATGACATCCGGCTTCCCGTTGCCCATATAATAGTCGGCAGTTTCGCCCTGGATATAACAGGCTACCGCACCTGTATCTATTGCTTTTTTCACCTTGTCGAGATAATCATTGAATGCCATGGGATAAGCCCCTTTGTCGTTGTAATTCAATCCTGAACAATCGGAAATAAACTGGATCCTGCCGATGCCCCGTTTCCAGTATTCATCAATGAGAGAACATAGAATCGGATTGGTAAGCAGAGTGTTGATGCCGCATTTTTCAGCAAGCAGCAGCGTGGCGAAGATCTTCTCCTTCTGGTGATACGCTTTAACCAGCTGGGAAACATAGATCAGATCGCGCGAATGAGCCCAGCCCGAGAGCAGGTTTCCGCCAAGTATCAGCCTGCTGAATGGGATCTCTTTTATTTTTGCATGTGGTACCGGCCCCTTGAGCTCTTTCAGGCTTGCCATATTCATGGTCTTGGCACTTGCCCCGGTAGCTGCATCAACAAGGTTTTTTTCTTCGTAACTTTCCCATTGCTTCTGCTTGAAAAGCGCATAGCCGAAAATTCCAAGAAATGGAAGGGTTGAAAGACCTCTTATCAGCGTTCTGCGGTCAAGCGATTTATTTTCAACAGGTAGATCATGTTTTGAACTTTGGTTTGTATCGTGTGCTACACTCCGGGAATCATCAGGTTTTCGGTTTTTTCTGCAGAAATGGGCCAACCCGAGATATTTCCCGGTAGGGATAAGTGACAGGATAAGCAGACCAAAAAATTCAACCATATTTTTATCAACAAGCAGGTAATTCCCTTCATGCGGGATCCCAAAATCCAGCCCTGTCAACGGAGGGTTAGCCATCCAGAACATAGTCAGCAATATCATCCCTGCAATGGCGGCTATCCGGTCGAATAATCCTGCAAACAGAGAAAGCCCTATCAGGATCAATCCCCATGTTACAATGAAATCAGCAATGATAAGTAAACCCGTACTGTTGGCAATCCAGTGAAAGAAGCCGGCAAAAATCCAGTTTGAAAGGAGAAGATAGTCAGCAGAACTCCAGGCGGGCGTGAAGAGTTTGGAGAGTCCTTCAAATAAAAAATGCCAGCCGATGGCAACCCTGAGTAATGTAAGTGCAATGAGCTTTGTCCCTTTTAGTACCTGGTTTGATTCTGTTGCCATGGAGGTATAAATTAGTGTGGAATAAAAATAGCAATTAATCGCTGATTCTAGTCATTTTTAATTTCGATATAGATCTGATAATTGAAATAAATTTTCCCGGTTGAAAAATCCATCCTGCTTTTCTTGATTCGTGGAGTCCTGATAATTTAAACAGGCCTGAGTGTGATTATCCATAATAAGTGATAAATTAGGGTTTTTGCTTTATTGCGTTTCATCCTTCTGAAAAGAACAGTTTCAAAAAGATAAATACCCGTTTCAAGACTTGAATAAAAATAGCATAATCAGATTCTTACGCCAATAATTAATAATAGAACCTATGAGAACATTTAATAAAACAGCTGTCACAACATTATGTATTATTTTATTTGCCGGTGGCGAAAAGTATGCTTCCGGACAGGATCCTGAAATAATGTTTGGTAAAGCGGTAAGCCTCGAAAAGGCTATTTCAAAAACCAGAGAAAAGGATAAACCGCTTTTATGGGTAAATGTTAATACTTCCCCTGAGACATGGCACATCAAAAAGGAGATTCTTATCTGCTCGGGACAACCGATCGGGGTAATGAGATCGGAATTGCAATATGAGAACTTTATTCTTCATATCGAATGGAAACATATTGAAGCTGGTGGAAATTCGGGAGTATTTGTCTGGAGTAATGCCAGACCGCCTGAAAATGCCAGGCTTCCTGATGGAGTGGAAGTACAGATGCTTGAACTCGACTGGGTTAATCTTAATAAAAGAGATGGAGTAACACCTCCTATAGCCTATGTTCATGGTGAGCTTTTTGGTGTTGGCGGAGTTGTAACCCTTCCCGACAATCCAAGAGGTACCCGGAGTAAATCTGTTGAAAACCGCTGCAAGGGAAAGGGAGAATGGAATACCTATGATGTTGTTTGTGTAGATGGCGTGGTTAAACTCTCCGTAAATGGCAAATTTGTAAATGGCGTTGCAAAGGCAACTCAGAAGAAGGGATACATATGCCTTGAGTCGGAGGGAGGGGAGATTCATTTTCGCAATATCGTGATTGAGGAGTTACCGTCAGGTGTTACTTCACCAGAGCAGACCGCTCCTGAGATAAAGTAATGATATTCAGACAGATATGTAATTTATTAACATATTGATTATCAGATATATATAAACATTAATTAGTATGAATAATTCAGAAAAAACAGTCCCTGTCTCCGGGAAAGGCAGGTTATTATCTCTCGATGCACTTCGCGGGTTCGATATGTTATGGATAATAGGAGGAGGGGGGTTGATTACCTCACTGGCAAAATTGACCGGTGCAGGCTGGCTTAACTCTCTTTCCTTGCAAATGAGTCATGTTCCATGGGAAGGGTTTCATTTTTTTGATCTGATTTTTCCATTATTCATGTTCATTGCCGGGATAGCCATCCCGTTATCAGTTAGGGCTAAATTATCAGGAGATACCTCAAAAAAAAGCCTGCTGCTAAAAGCCATGAAACGGATGGGTATTCTGGTTTTGCTGGGCATTCTGTACAACGGTGTATTTCACGATGGTTTTGAAAATGCCCGTTATGCCAGTGTACTCGGGCAGATTGGAATTGCCTATTTTATCACATCAGCAATAATAATCTATTCCAAAACATTTAAAGCGAGTCTCTACTGGCTGGCAGGTATCCTTCTGGGTGTCTCAATTCTTCAGCTTTTTGTCCCGGTACCCGGAATTGGTGCCGGAGTATTTACCCCGGGGGGTTGCATGAACGGATACCTTGATCGCATGTTTTTACCTGGCAGACTGGCTTATGGTAATGGATTATACGATGCTCTGGGATTATTAAGCATTGTTTCCGCAGTTGGTATTACTCTTATGGGAACAATAGCCGGAAGAATACTTCAGGATGCTTCACTTACAGAGTATCGCAAAACAGGAATACTTGCAGGTATCGGATTAGTATTAATTATGACAGGAGTTTTACTTTCACCTTTTTATCCGATTATAAAAGTTTGCTGGACAACAACATATAACTTCCTTGCAGGAGGGATAAGTTTCATATTGTTCGCTCTCTTTTATCTGGTTATTGATGTCTGGCGCGTTCAGAAATGGTCATTCTTTTTCAGGGTTATTGGTATGAATTCTATTTTCATTTACCTTTTATCAAGGATTGTCCCGGTGGGAACCATTACCGGTTTTTTTCTTGGCTGGATCATTAAACCTGCCGGGAATTTTGGAGATGTGTTCAGTTTTTTAGGAGTTATCGGAGGTGAATGGTTATTACTTTATTTCATGTACAGGAAGAGTATTTTCATTAAGGTTTAATGTTATGAATTCTGTTTTAATAATATACTGTTTGGTAAGGAGATAAGACAATGAATAATCCGGAGAAAAGAAATATATCGATTATAAGTGTAATGCTTATTTTTATTGGAATGTGTCTGATAGGGACATCATGTGCCAGACAAAAAACTCTCCCTCTTGATCCTGCGAAGATCGATCATTCATTTACAATCGGATTTACTCCTGAACGAACTCAGCTACTCAAGGATTATGCAGAAGCTCATTATGGTGATTACTATAAGAAATCGACCGGTTCTTCTGAATGGCCGGGACTGGAGATGAAACCTAAGGTTATCGTATTGCATTTTACAGCAATACCTACGCTGGAAGGGACATTTAAGGTATTTACCCCGGATACTCTGACTAACCGCCCCAATCTCAGTACCTCTGGAAAAGCAAACGTAGGAGTGCAGTTTATTGTGGACCAGGACGGAACAGTATATCAGACTATGCCTGATAATTATTTTGCACGGCATTGCATTGGGCTCAATCATTGTGCCATAGGATTCGAAAATGTTGGGATGAAGGATATTACCGGATCAGGACTTCGCGGAAAACCACAAAAAAACGGGGAACTGACACTTGCTCAGGTAAAATCAAATGTGGCGCTGATCAGATATTTAAAAAATAAATATCCTGATATTGAGATACTTATTGGTCATCAGGAGTATAGGCAGCTTGAGGAACCTTCGCATCCGGGTTATAAATATTTTTATGAAACTGATCCGGGATACAGAACTGAAAAATCTGATCCGGGCGATCGTTTTTTAAAAGCAATACGTAATGAACTGGATGATATTCTTAAACCGGGTACCCACGGACAGGTATTTGATTAAGAGTATCACGGGAAACTGAAATACTCAATTTGGTGATAATTCCAGGTAACCTGGCAGGTTTCGGTCCGGGTTCTTTATCTTTGAAGGTTGCCGGTATATTTCTATTCTGATTTTTCGGGGTTCTGCGGCAGGAAGTTTTAAAAATATATATTACGGAATTATGATGACATATAAGCAATTAGGAAGGAAAGGACCGGTAGTATCCACTATTGGTTTTGGTGCCTGGGGTATCAGTGGAATGAACTGGGGAAAGACAGATGACAATGTATCTGTAAAAGCATTAAAAGAAGCACTGGAGCTCGGTGTTACTTTTATTGATACGGCTGATGTTTATGGATTTGGACATTCGGAAGAATTGATTTCCAAAGTCATTAAAGAGAGGGGCAAGGCGAATGTTATTATTGCTACAAAAGCGGGAAGTGATTTCTATAATGCCTCGGCCACCGATAATAAAGGATATGGCTCCATCAAGCCAAACTATAAAAAAGAGTATCTCACCTTCGCTGTTGAACAAAGTTTAAAGCGACTGAATCTGGAGGCACTGGATATTCTTCAGTTACATAGTCCGGATCTGGATGAGCTTGAGAAAGATGAACCATGGTTAGCTCTGGATAAGCTCAAAAGAGAGGGTAAAATTAAACATGCAGGGTTAAGCATACAATCATTCAAAGAGAGCGAACAGGCACATCTTCTGGATTTACATTACGATACTCTTGATTGCATTCAGGTGCGATACAATTTACTGGAAAGAGAAGCTGAGAAAATTTTATTTCCGAAGGCAATAAAATACGGGATTGGTGTTATTGTCAGGATCCCGCTACTTTTTGGCCTGTTAACCGGGAAATTTAATTCTCAGACTGTTTTCGGGGAGGATGATCATCGAAGAATGAATCTCTCAGCAGATAAGCTTGAAAGCTATTTTAAGGAACTTGAAAAGTACAAACCATTATTTGATCATTTTGACGATCAGAGTATGGCACAGGTTAGTCTGAGGTTTTGTATATCACATCCTGCCTGTCAGACCGCTATTCCCGGGGCAAAGACCTCACTTCAGGTTCAGGAGAATGTTGCCGGTTCAGATTCAGGGCCAATTCCTGAGGATGTTCTGAGATCGTTTGTTCCGGAATATCCGGTTTTCTGAATTCCTTAAATCGCTTTTTAAGTTACTGAGTGGTGTGAGATTATTGGTATTGGTATTTATCAGAAGAATTGAAAATTATCAAAACGGTTAAATTAAGTCGGTCAGCCATTTATAAGTACCTCCGCCGGGATGGAATCTTTATTTAAGGTTTCAAAAAAGAGAATTAATATCATAGCATTGCATATTAAACTATATTTTTGTACAATAATTCAATGGTTTACAGATCTGGTATAGTATGTACAGTTTTATTGATGATCAGGAGAGGAGAAAAGAAAAACATCTGATCTGGGCAGCTACCCGGTCGGCATTGGAGAATATTGAATTTTTTCGCAACAAGAACGGAAAGAAGAGCAAAAGCCGGTGGGATTTGTTAGTCCGCCTGCTTAATATTTTTGCGGTTTTATTAAAATTTACAGGTTATTACAGTAAGGGTTACAGTAATGCAAAAACCATAAGAATCAATAAAATAACCCTTGATTATCCTGATCTGCCAGCCGCTTTTGATGGTTTCAGGATACTTCATCTTTCCGATCTGCATATTGATCACATTCCCGGATTTGCCTCTATCATTAACAGTCAGGTAAAAAAGCTTGAGTTCGATATTTGTTTTCTTACCGGTGATTACCGGAAAGATCTGAGCGGAAGTTTCGCCCATATCCTGAAGCCATTTAAAATTCTATCCAGATATATTCAGGCCCCCTTTGGCACCTTCGCTGTTTTAGGCAACCACGATACCTATCTTATGGCGCAGTATGAGAAGGAGGTGGGAATTGAATTGCTGGTAAATGAATCAGTTGAAATTGAGAAAGACGGGCAGAAGATTCTCATTACAGGAACTGATGATCCATTTAATTACTATACTGAACAGGCAATGCTTTGCCTCGAAACAAGAGGTTATGATTTTAAAATAGCATTAGTTCACACCACAGAACTGGCAAAAACTGCCGCAGCAAATAAGTACGACCTGTATCTATGTGGTCATACCCACGGAGGTCAGATTTGTCTGAAAGATGGATTCCCCTTAATCAGTCATCAGTTTGAAGGGAAACGATTCAATCATGGTCAATGGAAAATCGGCAAAATGACTGGTTATACCTCAAGGGGTGTTGGTGTAAGCGGTATCCCTATAAGGTTCAATTGTCCGGCAGAGATAACATTGATCACTCTTGTAAGGAAATAAGTAAGTATAAACCTAATAGATTGTTAATTACGGATTTAAAAAGCAGCATAATATTCAGTATCCGTGACTTGAGTTGTAAAGCCGGAAGTTGAAATATTTTGAAAAGGATTTATTTCAGATGTTCCTTAAGAATTCCGGCAGATAAGGTTTTTTTAGCCATACCCTGCACAAATCAAGTGTATTCTTCCATTCACTTAATACTAAAATTTCGTTTTCGTTGTGTTCATTGTAATATCCGATGCTTAGGTTTACCCCTGTAATTCTCTGGCATAGAGTTACAATATCTGTATACTTAAATGGATCAGGTTCAGTGTAATCTGTCTCTTTTTCAATATAATCGCTGAATTCTTTGGTTCCAACCGTATAGCATTTGAAGTCCTTGCTGTTTCGTCTGTCGAACTGAACAGCAAACTGATGATGGTTATTTATCTCCCGGGCAATCTCTTTATTATGATCCATAAGCCAGTTACTTCCTACCCCTCCTTTCTCTTCTCCATTTGTTATAAGTAATGAATGCCCCAGGTTTTGCAGCAACCATAGTATTGCGCAACCGGCTCTGTCGTCAGCCCCGATTCCAAATCCCGGGGTGGCAGAACTTATTATATCGCCATTATGAACCATCTGGTGATCCATGATGGTTCCATGGTTGTTATTCTGGTCAAAAATTGTTAATGAGCCGTTGTTGTAGTTTTGATCCCAGTATGTGTCGGCATGAGCTACAAGAAGTACCCTGTTATCTCTTTCCCCCGGAACCAAAACAAATTGTTCCAGCCTGTTTTTTTCATTAACCCGTCGGATTGCTCCTTTCAGTGATGCAAACTGCTCAAGAATACCTTCCCCAGTTCCTAAAGGATAATCTAAAAAGCTCTTTAAAATTACAATGTCATTCATTAATCAAAGTTGTGTTTCCAGAATACCATATTAATTACTAATCATTCAGGTATTTATTTTAATAATCAATAACTTCTGCTGTTGAGATTTCAATTTCTTTTTTATTTATCTTATATCCTCAAAAATACATTTTTTTTGTCTAATTGTGTTTTAGAATTTGACTTATGAGAAAACGTTGACAATTTGCCTATTGATACTTTTTTTAGAAACCATAATTGAAATATTACTAACCTGATTAATTCATAAACTTTAAATTAGGCATAATTTTTCACTTTTGTGGGTATCATTATCCTGCATGTTGGATATTTCAGTGATGTTGACCCTCCAAAACGGCTATGGTTTCAAACCATAATACGTAGAATCGTCAAAACAGAGTTAAATGGAAGTTTCCCCAACT
>CAIJYD010000080.1 GCA_903824785.1 uncultured Bacteroidota bacterium | reverse complement strand
TATGATGGATTATAACTACTACCATCCACATGATAGTTTAAGCAATTTGAGCCCAGTGCAATTTTTGAAAACAAAATATCAGAAAAAAATGTCCACTTTTACCCTGTAGGGAAAAGGGGGTACTTACAGACTGAATCAGATGTAGTTAAGGATATAGATGGCAATGTTTACAAAAAAGTAAAAATTGGAAATCAAGTCTGGCTGGCTGAGAATTTAAGTACTACAAAACTTAATGATGGGACAAATATAAAACTGTTAAGCGATGAAAGATTATGGAGTAAGATTTCAGTTGGTGCTTATTGTTGGTATGATAATAATAGCGATAATAAAATAACCTATGGTGCTTTATACAATTGGTACACGATCAAAACGGGAAAAGTATGTCCAGAAGGATGGCATGTACCTTCAGATTATGAATGGGACTTGTTAGTAAATTATTTAGGAGGTTCGATCAGTGCAGGAGGTAAAATGAAAGAATCAGGAACAATGCATTGGGCTGACCCCAATGTAGGTGCAACTAATGTAAGTGGGTTTAAAGGTCTTCCTGCAGGCGAACGTACAGGCCAAGGAATCTTCATGGGAATAAATTATGCTGGAGGCTGGTGGAGTTCAACCGTTGGTAAAAATCAAAATTGGGGTAGATATATTTACAGTGGGGGAAGTGAAGTTGAAAACTACGATTTCTTCAATCCTAAGAGGCGAGGTTATTCAGTTCGATGCCTCAAAGATTAAGTGAGCTTAGAAGCAAACTAAACGATAGTAAACAAACAGCCCCGTCAACATAAGGAAGTTCTTTATAATCTAGATGGTGGAATAAAATAACTAATTTATGAGACAAAGTGAAAAAACGGTCAGAAAGAAAGAGTTCCAATTTGTATTTAATAAGAAGTGAAATAAATATTTAAGTTTTAATGAAAGAATGCCCAGATGATTACACCTGGGTATCCTTGATTAATTTACAGACCTGGATCAGCATCACTGAATGATTCTTCCAGATCATATTCAGAAAGCTGAATCATGTCCCAACAGTCATCGCAAGTATTCACTGAATCAGATGAAATGTAACCTTCAGCTATCAAGTCTAGAGTATCGTTGCATGGGCAGAAGTACTCTCCGCAATGTTTACATCGTATTTCCATAGCTATAATTATAAGAGTCCATTATCTGCAAAGCTGTAGTAACTTCCATCCATTGTTAGGATCAGGTGGTCCAGAAGTTGTATATCCATTAAATTCCCTGCTTCCTTTATCTTTTGAGTTATTTTTGTATCAGATTCAGAAGGATTCAGATTTCCGGACGGATGATTATGACAAACTATGATGCCAGATGCGTTTGCTTTTATAGCAGCTTGGTATATTAATCTTACATCAGTTACCGTTCCGGACAACCCCCCTTTTGAAACAGGGAATATGCCTAGTACTGAATTTGATCGATTTAAAAGAAGCAGCTGAAATTCCTCTCTATGCTCAATTGAATCTGGGTCCCAATTCTCAATAAAAATTTCATAAGCATCCTTGGAGGATTTAATTTTTAGCCGCTCCGATGGTTTGATCTTAGTTTTGTAAACTAATCTAACCTCAGCGATTGTGAGTAAATGATTCATAATAAAATGATTTAGTTATTATTAGAAATAGAAAAAGCCCGACCGGTTTGGTCAGGCTAATAGTTATAAAATGAAAAATCCCATGATAAATCATGAGAAGTCAAGCGCGAGCCGCCCGCGAGTTGTCCCGAAGCTTCATGATATAAAGCCGGGGGTGCCGAATGATTAAGGCAAGGTTTATGTAATAACCTTTAGGCTTGACCTTGACGTATCGCGAGGCATTGCTTCTTGCAAACCCGGCGAGTCATGTTAAGCTGAAGGGACCGCAGGCTCGCAGTAACACAAGTGAGGCATATGATTTGCCCGGTACACTTCAAGTAAATTTATAAGGCTGTACCGGTGCAAAGAAAGCATGCCGAACACCTTTTTTCCTGGCAAATCTTTGATCCCAGGTATGAGAAAAGGAATTCCACCCATCCAGGTCATAACTCTGAATGGATGAAATATCTTTACCTTAATCCAATGATGGAAACCTCCCGGAAAGAAGTCTGAATCTGAACCCATTTCTGTTATGATTCTGACCACTTTATTCAGGGGGAGGGCATAACACCACACTGACTTGAGAGTCCTTAAAAAGTGCCTGAAAGTGCTCGTAGCGAGGCTTGGTATTAATGGATTCATTGCCTCATTAATTCACTGTTTACAAGGTTTGTCAGCAACGAACTATGAAAACCATCATCTCAGTATTCTGATGGCAATAAAGCAACTTTATCAATGAGCCAGATCTTAATTTCTTCAATTGGAAAATCACTGAACTCAATGATCTGAACAATCAATGCTTTTTTTCCTGAATCAGGTTTGCAGCTCAACTGCCATGTAAGATCAGTCCGGAGTTGTTTTAACTCCCAGATCTGGAATGGGACATCGTTCAAACGATTATCCTGTTGGTAAGAAAGTATGGCATCAAACAGCCACCAGGCTCCCATCCTTTCTCTAACGAATGCACAACCATCGGTCAGCATTATTGGGCTTTTCCCAGGGAATAAATGAGAATGATATTTCTCAGTTCCCCTGAACTCTTTTAG
The DNA here is from genome assembly GCA_903824785.1 of uncultured Bacteroidota bacterium. Lineage (GTDB taxonomy): Bacteria > Bacteroidota > Bacteroidia > Bacteroidales > VadinHA17 > LD21. The sequence goes on along the minus strand of CAIJYD010000080.1, from coordinate 17,793 downwards.
CTTTCGCTTCAATAAGTTTATCTCCATATCCTTCAATAAAAAAGCCTGGTGCGGATCCTAAACAATCCAGGCACCAGGCGGTTCTTAAATTGAAATTTCTTATTGAGCGACTTCTTTTTCACTGGCTAATTCCGCCGGAATAAACTGGAACGCTGTTGAGATCTTAACCTTTTTGCCGGTTGCCAGCTTCACTTCGAACGGAGTACATGCCACACGTTCTATGCTCCCTTCAAGCTCGCTACCAATGAGAGCTCTTGCACTTGTCTCATCCAATGCGCACGGAATGCTTGTTCTCCGGGCACTGATGTAAGGTTTTTGCGATGACTTCGAAATAAGCACCTCAGGTTCTCCCTGAAGGACCAAAACCGAATAGGACATTTTTGTTTTGGCATTTTCTTTCAACTGATAATCAATTACTTTAACCATTGTCTTAAGTTTTTAAGTTAATTTATTAAAACTGTCTCTGCGGTATATCTCTTTGCGGGTTTTCACTGCAGAAGTGCAACATACCGAATCATGGTCCTAAGTCTTTGATGGTGTCGGTTTGATAAAAAATGTAAACAGAATGGTTCAAAAAAATTTAAGCAGGAAGGTAAGGGGGTAGCCATTCGATTCTATCAATTAACCTTTCCCCTGAGAAATTTACCGGGGGACATTTGATATGAGTTTCTGTGTTCTACGATTACATATTATAAATACACCCATAAAATTTATAAAAAATTTTTGATGAAAAATGGGCTCTGGTGACAAGCTCTTGATTCTGTTTCGGAAAATATCTTTGATAGATTAATTTTCGATAAAATTGTTAGTTGGGTCCATTGCATTACTTTTTCCCAATTATCTCAACCATTCGCTCCCCATTAATCTTCTTCTCCCTTATGGTTAAAGCATCTTCAAGATCATAATGCTTTGGTATTCTATTAATTCCATGATCCCGATATATCACAGTTAGAATTTCTTTAACCTTATTTCTGGTATACGTTGAACCAACAGCAAAGTTCTTTTTTATGTCTATTCTCAAAAGTTCGTAGACATTATCATGATTTTCAACACAGTTTCTTGCATAAGAGTAATCTTTCCAAACTTTCCTGAAGATCCTGTATGAATCCTCGATAAGCTTTATCCATTCGGCCCTTGTTGAATATAGGTCCCAATCGACAACTCCATTAACATGATTGTCTTCGAAATGCTTTACCAGATCACGGTATGAGACTTCTTTGGGTAGTGAAACCGGTTCAATTACTGATGCATGACCTAAGAAACCTTTTATATTAAATCCTTCGACATATTGCCTTCTGGTCTCCAGGATGAAATATTTATCAGAATTGAAAGCCTGTTCATTGATTATATATCTTCCATCTTTAAATAATGTATATGCTTTGAAATCATTATCACACATGAAGTATGACTCCTGCCCCTTATCTTTAAGATCATCATAAACAGGAATATTTGCTTCGATCTTTCCCCTTACACTGTCAATCTTACTCAGAAGGTCTTCTTCATCCTGGCTGAAAATGGATTGATTATAGATATAAATGTAACTACCATAATTTGGATTATTCTTATTCCGTTGTCTGGATACAGCCTGTTTAAGATCTGTAAGCATATCAATCATCTGCCAGTTCTTCCCGGTATTACTGACGATGATAGTCATAGCATTATCATCAATAAGATCGATTCCACAGAATCCTGCTGAAGTAATGAATAAGTATTTTGGGAGAGTACCGCTTCTGTACCTTTCAATCCCGGATATCTTGGAATCATTCTTTAGGCTGTCTCCACATATAATTCCACATTCCGATTTATCAAGGTCAGCATCATGGATAACTTTGCATATTTGATTTATACTATTTAAGAACACAATTACCTTGCTGAAGGTTCTCCCCGATACCGTCATTGCTCCATTATTTTGTAACGGCATCAAAAATTCCCGGCACAGTGCCTTGAAAGGATAGGTCTTTTCGTAAATGATTGGATCAGCCTTAACTGTATTGGTCCAATTTATTTTCACTTGGTCAATTTCTGCTATCCAGTCTGGCATATAATCTAATGGTATAGGTGTGGCACTAATAAAACTAACAGAATCTTTATACTCCTCAGCAATATCAAATAGGTTTGCAACTGATTCCGGCCGCTGCTTGGTGACTGAAAGAAGCATGTTTGATTCGTCAATTATCAGATGGCATGCAGGAAGGAGGTGTTTAACTTTATGAAGACTATCATAGGTGCAAATGTATTTGCTGATTTTGGAATTCCTCCAATACCTGTCTATTTCCGTTGAACTTGTTTCTCCCCACACCGGCAAGACGGTATTCATGGTTCTGCTGTTTGGATATTGATCAGCTTTATTGAGCGCAAGGTAAATTGTTGGAACCGCAAGAATAACATTCTTATCATTCTCCAAAGCAACTGTTGTCATTCCACATGCGCAAATACTTTTATCAATATAGCCTGCAGGAATCTCGCTCATTGACTCCGATGCATATTCTGTATCATAATTTAAAATAATCTGTTTCATTGTCTTTCTATTTTCTTAAGTGTCAATTCAAAAATGTTAGTTAGGGGGCTGTTTTTCAATTAAAACCTACCTTTATTAATACTTTTACAGAGAATTTGCCCCCTCTTGTCAAAAAAAAGGTTTGCTATGTTGCTGAACTTATTCCGTTTCCATAATTAATCAAGGTGGTATTTTGAAATGAAGTAAATAATTTATGTTTCATTTAACTAATGAGTGAGAAATCTCATAACCAGCAATTAATTTATTATAGTTGAAAATCAGCAGGATAACAACTATTTATTTATAATTATGTTGTACAACTTTAGAAAAGCCTGTGCGGTATATCGTGCCCGCTAAAAGAGATTTTTTTGGGCCCTGTCTGTATACTTTCATTATAGTAAAAAGAAGGTAACAATACAATCAAACAGGGGGATTCAATGGATGAAGCGGCAGGCAGTCTTAGACTTATAAATTGCTGATTCCGATAAATCTTTACAACAGATATTCGCTGAGCTTCCTCCGGATATTAAGGTAACCCGGAAGACAGTTTCAAAATACATAAAAGAGTATGAAAGGGGTAAAAATAGCCGTTTGAAAACAACAATATAAATTACCAATACTATATATTGTTATTATTAACAGGTTAAAATTAACCATTTTATTATCTTAATTACAGTATGGGTTTTTATAAATTAGAACTGATAGCTCAGTCTATCTCTTATTTTTCATTGAAACCTCTTAAGTCTTTTGTAAATTTACCATTGTGGGCATTTCACCATGTATAACAATTAAACTCAAAAAACTATTTATTATGTATAAGCATTTTAGGGATAAGAAAATTTCTAATAAAATAAAATTGGGAAGAGTTAGTTCGAAATTATCTGATGCTGAACTAATAGAAATTCAACAATCTATAATTAATAACGTACAAAGGTCAAAAAGTTATTTAAAGGATGCCGTGATTAAAAGTCTTCAAGCCCTCAATATTGATGCAAATGAACCTGAAATAAAGCGAGAGATAGATTACATCATGAGAAAACCATCCAGCAGTTTAAGCGATTTATTTCGTTTTGCCGAGAAAATGGTAAGTAGGGTAGGAAATAAAATCTCGTAGCTAGCATCCGGAAGTCCATCAGCTTCCAGCTTTTCAGTTTCACATAATCAAGAATTAATAGAACCATTCTAAGTCCTTCAGCACCTTCTTACCTTACAGTTCCCGAAGGTGTATATGCTTATCAAAGCTATCAAGTGGCTTGTGACCAGTCATATCAAGTCCGTAAAAGGAGGGTTTTTTGTTTATGCAAGATCTCTGAAGAGTCCATTTACAGCCCAAATAGGCTTAAAAGAAAAAACTGACCTAAGGATAAGTCAGTTTAATCATTTTTTTGTTCAAAGTTCAAAATCAGTTCAAAACATTTTGTATTTTACTGATATTCAAACCTTAGTGTTGACCCACCAGGGCTCGAACCTGAACTCTTCTGAACCAAAATCAGACGTGTTGCCAATTACACCATGGGTCGTGAATATCAGCTCATTACAGGCTTGCCGGTGGCTCAATTTCACCTCCTTCTTGTAAGTCCTAAAAGTCGCTAAAACGTAAGAAAAGTTGTAAGAATGTCGTCTGAGACCCCCTGTTTTCACATTGAATTTATGAGGGTTTCCGACTTTAAATGTATCCAATCTTACAACTTTTTACAAAATGGGCTATGAAATCAAAAATTACTCTTCTAAATACCGGTAAATACAGCTATCTGTACATATATTATACTGTAAACCATCAGACCTTAAGAATCAATACAAAGCTACGTACAAAGGATTCTGACCTCACAAGGCAAGGATTTTTCAAGAAAAGGATTCTTCGTAGCGATGAAAACAACAAACTGATTGCGGATATTAAGAACCAGGTCGATCTTTATATAAAGCAGCAATCCAGGGTCCGGAAACCAATTAAACAAGCTGAGTGCGGTAGTCTGGTTGAAAAATACATCAAAGAACGGAAAGTGACCCCTGTTGAGAAAATACAACCGGTTAATTCGTCTGCAAACAAGTTCCTTTCCCATTATGACCGCTTTTTACGTGAACGCCAGCAGGAATTGAATATCTCAACGGGGACTGTCATAGTTTACACAAATCTGAAAAATACCTTGATTGATTTTGAGAAGTTCATTCACAAACCCCTCACACTTCTATATTTTACTGAAAAGAGCAATCTGATTGAATTTAAGGCCTTTTTAGTATCAGAACGCAGTCTGGATGACAATACGGTTGCGAAACGATTAACTACTCTCAGAACTTACTTCAGATGGATTGAGGAGAACAACCTTTGCTCCTACAGCCGGTCCGTTTATTCTGTGAAGCAAAGCAAATATCAGAAAGAAATTATTGCATTGTCCAGGGAGGAATTGCTGCAATTGCTAAATCTGAAACCGGAAAAGCCTTCCTGGGAAAGAATTGTTGACGTATTCTGTTGCAATTGCTTTATGGGACTCAGAGCGTCAGATCTTTTTACAATGAATCTGGGAGAATTCAAAAAGGATTCCGACGGAGATTATTTCTACATAAAAGAGAATATAAAAACAGGCATTACAGTCTGTATTCCTATTTCATCGATACCGTTGAAGATCCTGCAGAAATACAGTTTTAACCTACCGGTTTATTCAAGTCAGTATTTCAACCGTGAATTGCAAAAGATTCTTAAACATTTTAAACTTTTCACCTATCCTGTCGTTCATATCCGAAAAGTTCAAAAAGAGAATCGCAACAAGACATTTCTAATGAATGACCTCATAACTTCTCACACCTGCAGAAAAACATTCATTACTCTGGCGGTAAGCAACAATATTCCGCTGAATGCAATAATGAAGGCGAGTGGCCATACCAAAGTGAATACATTGAGTAGTTACATTCAGGCAGTCACTAACAAGAAAGAGTTTGATAAGCTTTCTATTATATAATTATGGAATCTGTAAAAGAGAGCCCTGCATTATTTAGTGGGGCTTTTACTTTTTTTATGCTCATGCATTGCATTTATAGATTGAATCCTGAAAGATTTACCTAAAGTTTCCATGATCTTGGTATTAAACCTGACTCTCTTAGCAGGTTCCTGCATTCCTAAACTCAAAAATTTTTCAAGGTCGATAATAAGAACTTTAGCTGTAGTCAACAAATCAGTTGCTATCTCTTCAGGTGTGTAGTTCAATTTAACATTGTACCTCCTAGCATCCATTACATCTTGCGAAATCGATCTAAAAGTTTTTTCTTCCATGTTTACATTTATTTCTAAAGTTAACCCGATTTAATGATACGATCAAAATTTTTACAGGATTCTGGGGATATGGGAGTCCAAATTCTGTTGATTGAAAAAATCTCAACAAAAATTCAGTAAGTTTATTAACTTTGGATTCGTCTTATAAATTGTCTGAAACAAAATGACCGTCCAGGAATACATTGACAAGGTCCACAAACGGTACATTACCGGGATATCAAGGGAGCATAGCTACAGGGGAGATCTTCAAACTCTTCTTGAAACACTTGCGCCGGATGTTCTGGTAACCAATGAACCGGCTAGGATCTCATGTGGTGCACCGGATTACATTATTACCCGAAAGAATATTCCCGTTGGTTATATTGAAGCTAAGGATATTGGCGAGGATCTTAGAAGTAAAGCTCATAAGGAACAATTTGATAGGTACCGGCAGTCCTTGAATAATCTTATTATAACAGACTATCTTACTTTTCAACTCTTTATAGATGGTGTATTTGTCACTTCGATTTCAATAGGAGAGATCCAGGGGAACAAAGTTATACCCCGGCCGGAGAACTTCGCCGGATTTATAGACCTGATTAAGAACTTCTGCATTTTCACAGGTCAGACTATTAAGTCAGCATCAAAACTGTCAAAGATGATGGCAGGTAAAGCCCGGCTCCTTGCAAATGTTATTGAGAAAGCTCTTGCACCTGATATATCAAGCGGTGAGATTAATGAGCCTCAAAACTTGAATCTTCATAACCAGTACGAATCTTTCAAGCAGATCCTCATTCACGATATCACACCAAAGACCTTTGCTGATATTTATGCTCAGACCATAGCCTACGGAATGTTTGCGGCAAGATTGAACGATACATCGCTTGAAAATTTCTCCAGGCAAGAGGCAGCGGAACTTATTCCAAAATCAAACCCGTTTTTAAGAAAGTTGTTCCAGTATGTTGCCGGTTATGATCTGGACGACCGGATAAAATGGATTGTGGATGCCCTTGCTGACATTTTCAGAGCTACAAATGTAGAAGAGTTGCTGAAGGACTTTGGTAAAGCCACCCGTCAGAATGATCCAATTATTCATTTTTATGAGACCTTCCTTTCAGAGTATGATCCTGCTTTGCGCAAGAGTAGGGGCGTATGGTACACTCCTGAGCCGGTTGTAAACTTCATTGTCAGGGCAGTTGATGATATCCTTAAAACTGAGTTTGGGCTATCTCAAGGACTGGCAGACACATCTAAAATTAAGATCAAGGTTTCTGCTTCAGGTGGCGGCAAACCAATTGAAAAGGAGGTTCACAAGGTTCAGATTCTTGATCCTGCAGCCGGAACCGGGACTTTTTTGGCGGAAGTAATAAAACAGATATATCAGAAATTTGAAGGACAGCAGGGGATATGGAGTCACTATGTTGACGAACATCTCATCCCCAGGCTAAACGGATTTGAGATTCTTATGGCGTCCTATGCAATGGCACATCTATAGTTAGACATGCTACTCAGGGAGACAGGCTATAAATCGACTAATGACCAACGTTTAAGGGTATATCTGACAAATAGCCTTGAGGAGCATCATCCTGATACCGGAACATTATTTGCAAACTGGTTAAGCAGTGAGGCAAATGAAGCTAACCATGTAAAAAGGGATACTCCGGTTATGATAGTTGCTGGAAATCCTCCATATGCTGTTAGTAGCACCAACAAGGGAGAGTGGATTCAAAAACTTATTGCGGACTACAAGAAAGATCTAAATGAGAGAAAAATCAATCTTGACGATGATTATATAAAGTTTATTCGTTATGGACAATATTTTATTGAAAAAAACGGAATAGGTGTATTGGCATATATTTCCAATAATAGCTTTATTGACGGAATTACACACCGCCAAATGAGGAAACAATTGTTGGAATGTTTTGATAAAATTTATATCCTCGATTTGCATGGAAGTGCTAAGAAAAACGAAACTGCTTTAGATGGAAGCAAAGATGAAAATGTATTTGATATTCAACAGGGAGTAAGTATAAACCTATTTATTAAAACTGGCGTTAAGAACAAAAACAAACTAGCAAAAGTGGACCATTTTGAGCTATTTGGCTTAAGACAGGACAAGTATTGTTTTTTAACTGAAACGAATGTAAAATCGATTTGTTGGAATGGATTGGATTATAAAGCCCCTAATTACTTTTTTGTTCCGAAAGATTTTGCAGAGGAAGAAAGTTATATTAAAGGCTTTAGATTAGATGATTTAATGCAGAAGTATGTTTCTGGATTCCAAACTAAAAGGGATAAGGTTACAATTCAATACTCAGTAAATGAAATGCAGAATATCAAAAATATTTTTGATAATAATGATGAAAAAATCATACGAAATCTGTTGAATTTACCTGAAGATGGGAGAGATTGGACCATCGAATGGGCAAAAAAGGATTTACGCAATAATGACCCAATTATTACAAAAGTAATGTATCGCCCTTTTGATAATAGATTCACTTATTATACTGGAAAATCTAAAGGTTTTGTTGCTTATCCAAGAGACGAGATGTTTAAAAATCTTAACCATGAAGAAAATATTTCGTTAATAACCTGCAGGCAATTATCTACCTTTGATTTTCAACATTTATTTTTAAGTCGTCTTGTGTCCGATATGTGTAATATATCATCTCAAACAAAAGAGACAGGTTACATATTTCCGCTCTATCTCTATCCAGAAGGGGAAGTGCTGAATAATTTGGAGGGAATACACGAAAGCATCCCAAATATCAAACATGATATAGCTTCCAAAATAGCAAAACAATTAGGATTAACTTATACCATCGATAAAAAATTCACATCAAATACATTTGCACCAATTGATATTCTTGATTATATCTACGCTGTTTTACACTCTCCAACATACCGTGAAAAATATAAAGAGTTTCTAAAGATTGATTTCCCACGTGTGCCATACCCGAAAGATGCTGATACATTCTGGCAATTAGTGAAGCTTGGTGGCGAACTCCGGCTGATTCATCTTTTGGAGAGTCCTGTTGTAGAAAAATTCATTACCACTTACCCTATTACAGGTTCGAATGAGGTCGTCAAGTTGAGATTTGAGACAGGAAAGGTTTGGATCAACACAGATCAGTATTTTAATCATGTTCCCCAGGTTGCATGGGAATTCTACATTGGCGGATATCAACCAGCACAGAAATGGTTAAAGGACCGGAAAGGGAGAGTATTATCCTTTGAGGATATTCAGCATTACCAGAAAATTATTGTAGCCCTGGCAGAGACTTACAGGCTGATGAAGGAGATTGATAAGGTTGTGATAGTTTAACTTGTAGATATATGGAACCTTGCAAAACTTTCTGTTCAGCATGTTGTTGAGCTCCTCCTAACCGCATTTTACAGATACTTCTTTACTTTTTCAGCTATCTTATATATGTAGTAACTTACAATAGGATGATTCCACCAATCCTTTTTAAACCGGCTGCATTTTTCATTCATGTCAGGATCTTCAAATTTTATATTAAAATCAGAAAACTGTTTTTTACATAAGTAAGAACCTGCTTCAAATTTTGTTTCTTGTATCTCATAGTTCCCATTTACTTTGAATGTGAATTCTATTTCGTATCCGAATATATAATGAAGCACAATAGAAAGTCCATCAGGTTCATCGTATAATTTTATTTTCGCAATTCTGAATGCTGCTAAAAGTCTTTCTTCAATTGTAGAGTTTTGAATCAATTTAAGATATTCACTTTCTGTCAATATTCTCTTAAAAATATTATCAACGTATTCGTACCAAGTTCCATCGTTGAGGTCTAAAAGGATTTCTTGTTTCACAATATTATTAATTCTCCCTAAATTCTTCAGTGCTTCATTTATCCTTGCAATACTGGGAGCATCAGTTTTCTTGAAATAAATGGTTATTAAAAAAAAATCTTCATCAAGGGTTAATTCATCAAAATAAGACTTGTATAAAAAGCCAGCCTCTTCAGTTTTTTCTAATTTCAAAATCCCAATTAAGGGTAGCTTTATATGAGTCTTGTCTTTTTTAAAAATGTTAAATATTCCCATCTGATATAATTTGGTTGTTATTCTTCAGCAATAAAGTTTCGCAGCTATCTGAGAAGGATTCCTCAAAGTAGATCTGGCAAAATTAGATATTATTCTTAATTTAATGCGTAGGTTTAATAATTCCCTCCATTTGAGCCTCACTTCCCGGCAACTTCCGAAATATAATTTAGTTTGTCCACGATTTGTCCATGGTCATTTATTGTCAGGAGCCTGAAATAGAGTTAACTTGCTAAATTCTGAAAGTGCTCTTTGATAATAAACTATTAATTAATATAACCATGTAGTATTTCCCCTACACAAAAATCAGGGATTCCTTACAGAGAGTCTTATTTTAAGGAAATACTTTTACATTGGTAATTTTGTCTGATCAGGATATTCGTGAAATGGGGCTCTTCAGCAGAGACTCTTTCTGCTTCTCCTGTTAAGATAGGGATAAATCACTTTCTCAAATAAAAGAGTGAGCGTGATATATGTAGAACTTATTAATTGTTTTTTTTAATTTTATACCAACATAAAACATAGAAGACGAAACAGAGATTTCTTTAAACAAATATAGATAGCGTAGCTATTGTTCTTATCCTGTAAAACCGCTAGTCTTACAACATTCACAAGAATAATAGGCAATACGCTCACGGTCGACGTGGGCTTTGCTTATTGTGGATGGGGTTCCTAGCGGTACCTACAGAATAGTAAGATTTAGGTCCACGTCCTTATTTTAATAAAAGATTGATATAATATCTTGGATCAACTTATTCGTGATTTTATAAGTGCATAAACAACCTTTAATATTATTCACTATTGATAACCTTAAAAACTATGACACAGAAATTCAGTACATCAGGAAATGAAGCTAATAAAATAGTATGGGCACTAAATGCGACTCTATTAGAGAAAAAAGCAATAGCATTTATTTTGATTGACATAGCAAAAGCTGATGGGAAGATTTCTATTGAGGAAAACAATCTTTTTAATAAACTGCAGCAGTTTATTGGCATCTCTTATTCTGAATGCAAAGAGGCGTTATCCATGGATATAATTGATTGTGCGAATATTATTAAAATGCTTCCACCTTCAATTAAAGAAATAGTTGCTGAAATGATGATTGAGATGATTATAATTGATAAGCATGTTGCAGAAGAAGAATTTAAAGCCGTTTATAAGATTTGTCAATATTGCGAAATCCCAATACCTAAAATTAGTGTATAGCTATAACTGACTTCATTGTTTGAGATCGATTTGTGAACTGTTTTATAATTATAATAAATCAAAATTTAAAATGTTAGACATCTTCAAAAAAAAAGGAATTATCCCGGAATATACTGCAGATGGAATGCTGTACCATCTCAGTAAAATGGAATCTTCATTTTATGGGACTTTTAATGGTGAAAAGACAACAACCCTTTCTTTCTTAATTGGGAAGTCATCAGTTTCTCTAAAGGGATATGGGCTTAATGGGCTATATATAGATGAGACTTATAATATTTTAGGACCTCCAGAATATGATTCCTCAACAGGCTATACTTGGTACTTTGTTGGCTCTGGCAACGATTGTGCATTTGGATATGCATTAAGCAATCTTAGAGGGGGAAAAGGAATTGTAATACGTCCACCAGACAATCCTTATACATTTTACTGGTACCGGTGAATCTGAATATGAAAATTATTTTTTAAACCATAATTAATAAACCCAAAATGACAGAATTTTTAATATTAGCTGCCGGTTTTTTTGGCGGCGGCTTCATATTAGGAGGATTATTATTCTCCCTCCTTGGTAACGGAATGTCTGGTCCTAGCAGAGATGAAGAAAAAAAGTATACTTGGATTGGAAGAATTTTAGGATTCTTCATAGCTCTTATAATTGTATCCAATCTTTGATCAGATTTAATTAAATGTTGAAAGAAAATGAAATAAGATAAAAGTGATAATATGACAAATACAGAAATTTTAACCTTAATTAAGGCCGGATATGTTGTAGTAGCTGCTGAGGGACAAACACAAGAAAACTTATATAGATTAAGTGATATCTTCATCCCTCCATTTATTAACGTTACTGCAAAGAACATTCAAGAAGGTCAAGCCATGTCTATGAAGACAATGGTTGAAAACTTAACAAAATTTACCACACCTCATAGTGAAGCAAATATCATAGTTGGGACAATGATTGGCGTTTTCAAAGGAGTAAAGAGCAATAAACTGGCAAATGAGATTAATACGGTTCTTCAGACTAAGAAATATTCGAAATATGAGATGCCCGAATTAGCCGCCAGAATAAAAACAGAATCGTCATGGTTCTAGTGGATGAATAAGACCACAACTATTTATTTTTACTTTGCTATTTTTGTCCATTAAAGTACAGTGTTAATCGCTATTCTTTTGTTTTGATACAGACAAAAATCTCAAATATTATAGAATACCCCGGCAGTATAATATTTGCCGAGGTATCACCATTCTTCGTTACATCGTGTGCGGAGTTCCATTAGCATTGTCACCACCGCCGATACTGCTGAGAACAATGTAAATGAGCAAAACGATACCTATAATCTTTAGTACAGTTTCCATTTCAAGTTGTTTTAAGTGAGTATTCGAAATTCATTAAGGTTTTGAATAATGCCCCGACTGTTGTGCCGGTGGATATTTCAGTGATATTGACCCCAAAAACGGCCATGTTGACCCCCTTGTAGGTTTTATCTCAAAGAACTGATGGTTACTGACAATATTACCGTTTTTTTCTCATACTATCACCCTTCAATTCGATTCTGTATGAAGAATGAACTAACCTGTCTAAAATGGCATCAGCGATAGAGGTTTCACTAATTACATCAAACCAACTTGTTACTGGTAACTGGCTTACAATGATCGTTGATGCTTTACCATGGCGGTCTTCAATGATCTCCATCAGATCAAACTGCTGTTGCTGTTCCATTCTGGTGAGTCCAAAATCATCAAGTATAACCAGGGATGCCTTTGCAATTTTATCAAAATACTTTAAAATACTTCCGTCCGATCGAGCCATTTTAGTACGAAGCATAAACTTTTGAGTGTTAAAGTAAATAACGTTGTGGCCATGCAAACAAGCCTGGTGACCAAGAGCAGATGCCAAAAAACTTTTACCACAGCCAGTAGCTCCTGTTATTAAGACAGATTCCCCACGGGCAATGTATCCGCAGGTAGCCAGATCGCTTATTATTGCCTTGTTAAGGCCTCTTGATGGTTCATAACTTAGTTCCTCCAGACTTGCCTGATAGCGGAACCTGGCTCCCTTGATCATCCGGTTAAACCGGTTATTCTTTCGCTCTTCCTCCTCTCTTTCAATGAGGATTTCCAACCCTTCACTGAAGGAGAGGTCGAACACCTGTTTTGTTTCATTTAGTGCCTGCCAGCCGCGAGCCATTCCGGCAAGACGCATTTGGCGTAGTTTAAGATCAATTTGTTGTACCATAAATTTAATTTAAAGATTTAATGAAAGTTGATTATAATAGTCCCGCCCACGTATGTTTTCATGAATGGGTAAGGGAACTGATGTCTCTGTCTCTGGCAAACCATGCTTTTGTATCTTTTCAACCATGTTTAATATATACTTGTAGGAATAGCATTTATAATCAAGAGCCATCTTACAGGCAGTGTCAAAGATTTCAGGAGTTGTTTTCCGGTATATATTCAGTAGCCCATCACATGTACGGTAGTTCTGCTCCGGAGGTCTTCCTCCATCAAAGAGACACTGGATAAGTTGTAATAGTGGTTCTGATACCACCTCTGCCCTTTGCATATAATATGCCGGGCTTCTTTTCAGGTAATGCTGATGAGTTGAGCATAAATGTTCTGGAATGCTGGAATACGTTCCGGGGGTATAATCTCTGGGGTGTATTGCTACCATCTCACCTTGAGCATAGATACGCACAATAGACCGGGTATAGATTACTTTTACCCTATACCCGGTCCATCTGAAAGGAACACTGTAATAATGCTTATCAATAGCCAGATAGATATGGTTGTTCATTGCAACCTTAAGTTCCCTGTAATATTTAAGTTCGTATCCCTCTGTTGGTAATGGATTAAGATGTTTTTTCTCCACTGAAAGAAAGCGTTCTTCACGGCAATATGGCTTCTTCTGCATTCTTGTCTGATTATGCCTTCTAACCTTTTCCAGCACTGCATCATTGAGTGAAGGAAGATCAAAAAACTGCTGTTTCCTTAACCTTGCAAACACCCTGTTATAGATTAACTTAACCTGATTTTCTACAAGTGCCTTGTCTTTTGGATGAGCTACACGTGCTGGTAATACAGTTATTTTGTAGTGGTTGCAAAAATCCTCTAGTGCACGACTTATATCTGGTTCATAACGGTTAGCCTTAATTATCGCAGACTTTAAATTATCCGGAACTAAGACCATTGGACTTCCTTCGATAAATTCCAGGCAACGTTTAAGGGCATAAATAAAATCATCTATACTTTGGCTCCTTACAACCATTGCAAAAGCATAATCTGAGAATGGCAGGCAGGCAACAAATACAGGACAATAGATTAACTCTCCTGTATCATGATCTATATATGGAAGCATCTTTCCTGCAAAGTCAACAAATAGTTTATCTCCTGGCTCATGAACAAGTACCATTGATGGTTTCCTTGCTAACAGTTGCTGGTTAAGATGAAAGCAAAACTGTGTAAGACCATAACCGGAAGGGACTTCTTCAAGGTACTCTTCCCACAGGAGCTTACGAGTAACTCCTCTTTGCTTTAATTGGGACTGATAATAATCAAGTTGTGATTTTATATACTCGAACCTCTCATCCTTATAAGCAGGATTACCCGATGAAAACAAAGTCTCCAACTCAGGATCTCCCAAAGACAACAGATGTTCCGAAGATAGTTTTAACTCAGCGGTCTTGGATATATAAGACTTCACTGTGTTCTTGCTCATCCCAAGAGTGCGAGCAATAAACTTGATCTTCTTTCCTTGCCCGAGTAATAATAATAGCTGTTTAATCTGACTCATAGGTTTTATTTTTCCTGCCATCTTTCTTGTTTTAGGGTTTTAAAGCCCTAAATAATAAAACCTACTGATAATCAAAGAATCAAGGGGGTCAGTATGCTCCGAAAAGTTTGTGAGCGCAAACTGAAGATGCTGGCGAAAGGGGTCAACATGCTCCGAAAAGTTAAACGCGCATGCGCGCTCGACCCATTAAAAAAACAAAATCCCTTTACTGATTATGTAAAAGGGTCAACATCTGCCGGAATGTCATAAGAAATCCAGCAATAAATACCATTTTTTATTCCGTTTTCAGGGGGTCAATATCCTCCGAATTCTCCAGTGCCGGAGCATCTTCTCTATCATAATCCTAAGTCCGCGTCGCTCATTTCAGAATATTCAAGTTCCGGATACTCGATCAGATCCCAACAGTCGTCACAGACATTACAAGATTCAGAAGTAATATATCCCTCTGATATCAGGTCCATTGTTTCCGAGCATGGGCAGAAGTACTCGGCACAGTGCTTGCATCGTATTTTCATAACTTCATCTATATGTGCCCATTATCTGCCATCGAAAAATATTCATCCTCTGAAGTGATGATCAGATGATCCAGAAGCTGAATGTCCATGAGATTTCCTGCTTCTTTAATCTTTTGAGTGATCTTAATGTCAGATTCAGAAGGACTTAGATTACCGCTGGGGTGATTGTGAGCACAAATTATTCCCGATGCATTTCCTTTAATGGCTGCTTGGAATATCAATCTGATATCTGTAACTGTTCCGGAAATTCCGCCTTTTGAGATTTCAATAATACCAAGCACTGCATTGGATCTATTCAAAAGGAGGAGACGAAACTCTTCGACAAATTCTATGATATCCAATCTCCAAAATTCCTTGAAGATTTTGTGTGCATCCCTACTGCAAGTAATCTTTTGTCTGTCTGATGGTTTTACCTTGTTTGTATAGGTTAATTTTACTTCAGAAACATTAATCAGCTGTTGTGTTTTCATAATTAAATTATTAGTGGTTATTAATGAAAAAGCCCGATCTGGTGTGATCAGGCATAGTTTAAAATCAAAATCTTAAATTGTAATCAAGAATCAATAGGCGCTCGCCGTCCGTGAGCCGCAGGAACGATTCCCAAAAGAAAGCCGGGGTTATTTTTTGACATAAACAAGGTTTACTTCAGTAACCGACAGGCGCAAGACCTTGTGTTGACAAAAAATATTGCTCCTGCAAACCCGGCGTTTTGGGTTAATCGTTTCTGCCGGCAGGCGAGCGAAAAATACACATGTGAGGGTCGTGATTCAGATGCATGCCCCAGATGATGAATTCTTTATGCAGCTGAAAGAGAGCGACCCGAACACCGCTTTACCTGTAAATCTTAAATCTCATGTCAAGACATAAAAAAACCACCCATCAAGTTTTAAAGTCTCAATGGATGGTGATTTGCGATATGCGTTACAGGAGCGATTTAAGGCACTTGTTGGCCATTTAAATCACAGGCGAAGTATTGCGTCACAAGAGCATTAATTGGGCTCTGTGGGCTTCGTAAAGGGCTCTGTTGAAGTCATGGATTATTACCGTTTAACAAGGAGTAAAATCCATATGAAAAAATTAATTTTCAGAGGGCAACAGGGCAATTCCTCCTATGACATAAATCTTCAAATAGTCAATAGGCATATCTGAAAATTCTATTTTCTGAGAGATCAGAGGTTTCTGATCTGAGTCTTTTTTACAGGTCAACAACCAGCTCAGATCTTTCTTACTCTGTCGTAGCTCCCAGATCTGAAAATTGACATGTCTCAGTATCTTTTCGCATCGATATGAGAGGATTGCATCGAATAACCACCAGGCTTTACATTCGTTTCTGATGAAGTCACATCCATCAGTCAAAAGTATGGGTGACTTACCCGGGTAGAGGTGCTTGTGATAGGATTCAGTGCATGTGAATTGTCGCAGGGCCCTTTTAATTTGAATTGGATTCATGATCTTTAATTTAAAGCAACGCCAAGCACATTCAAATGCCTGGCGGTGCGGTTTAGAAATTGGAAATCTTTGTGCTACCTATTCAGTTGTCACATACTGAAAAGTTCTGGAGACTTTAATCTTTTTCCCAGTTGGAAGAGCCAGGTCGAAGGGCTTGCATTCTTGCTCAAGGATCTCTCCCGGAAGAGTTGTACCAATTAATGTTATAGCAAATGCAGAATCCAATGCACAAGGCAAAGTTGCTTTCCTGGCACTGAGATAAGGTTTCCCTGAAATTCTGGATTTAAGAACTTCCGGGCTGCCTTGCAAATTGAGTACTGTAAACTCCTCTTTTGTTTTGAGGCTTGTCTTTTTTGAAATTCCGACGATCGTTACCATAGTAATTGATTTTAAATTAGTAAATTATAAACTGTCTGCGGTATATTGTATGCCATAAAATGGATTACAGGACACAATAAACCTGAATAAAGACTAATGTCTAAAATAATATCGGCAACCAATTAATAATGAATGTATTGAATAAATACTTGACGGAGGGGTAGGGGGTGTACCCTCGATGGTTTTTTTTATAATATCTTCCCATTACAGATCGACCCGGGGGGTTATTATAAATGGATACGACTGTTTATTATACAATATGAATTTTAAAAAAAAATAATTTTGGGGATGAAATATTCCAATGCTAAAGACTCGCTTGTTTCCCTCGAGAATTAACGAGCATCAAACATTTTATATATTAGATTTATTTGGTTAAATTATCGCAAGCCAGATCCAACTTAAAAATAGAGCGTCACTGACTTTTCGCTTAGATATAGTAGCTTTTCAGTTTATTCAGTCAGCTAAACACGCTGCTTTAAACTGAAGGGTCTCCTTTTTTTATATTATCTCATTGGTGGGCGCTTAAAACCCACTGATTATTAGTTGTTTATTTTGTAGTTCTTTGACATTATTGTAATCGCACTTCGTAAGTATCTCTTTTATAGGCGTTTTGTCCAGTAAAGAGATACTCAAAATCTGTAGTATTTCG
>CAIJYD010000079.1 GCA_903824785.1 uncultured Bacteroidota bacterium | reverse complement strand
GGAAGGTACCTTCCTTTATTCAATGCAGCTAACAACAAACAACAAGAATCTTTTTATCTTTATCGAGTGATATATTATTTAACTGAAATGGTGGTATATAATTGAATTGAAATTTACAAATTCTTTAGTGTTTGATAAAATAGACAGTTATCCGAAAAGAAAAAACAATCATAACCAGCAACAACTTGAAGCTATCTTTATTATAGAAGAAATAGAAAAAAAGAGTATTGACATCACTGAAAATTATAACAACTGGATCAAAATTATCTATTCTTTAAGATGCATTTTTGGTGAAGAGAGCAAAGAATATATCCATCGTGTAAGTATTTTTTATCGTGGCTATTCATATCTCGACACAGAGAACCAAATAGAATCTTGTTTTAAATCAAATGGTGAAGGAGTTACGGGTAAAACCTTCTTCCATTTTGCAAAACTTCATGGATTTACAGTAAAGCAGACAAAGCAAGAGAACAAAGAAATTGGTCAAATATCTCAAATTACAAGAATCAAAGACTACATTGCCTCAAAATATGAAGTCCGCTTCAACTCTGTTAGTCTTGAAATCGAATTCAGAGCAAAAGATAATTCAGGTAAATTTAAACTTCTGAATGAAAATTCACTATTTATTGAGTTACTTGAGAAAGGATTCTCTCTCAGCATTAATACTCTTTATGCTTTACTTAAATCAGATTTTATCATTTCATATGATCCCTTCGAAGAATATTTCAAAAATCTAAGTGCATGGGATGGTACGGATTATATTGAAAAACTTGCTAACCATATCAAAGCTAAGGACCAGTCACCATTTAATAATCACTTTAAGAAATGGATTGTAAGGGTTGTTGCTTGTGCACTCTTGTCTGATTATTATAACAAACAAGCTCTTATACTAATTGGAGAAAGCCAAAATACAGGGAAATCCACTTTCTGTAGATTCTTATGTCCTCCTACTTTATCGAAATACATTGCTGAAAATATTTCTACCGATAAGGATTCAAGGATCTTACTAGCAAAAAATATCCTAATAAACCTGGATGAACTTGCTTTAATGGGTCGAAGCGATTTGAATTCACTTAAAGCTTATTTCAGTAAAACTATGATTAACGAAAGACTGCCCTGGGGAAGAAATGCGACAATAATACTCCGAAGATGCAGCTTTATTGGCAGTACAAATCAAAATGAATTTCTCTCAGATGAGACTGGGTCTGTCCGCTGGCTTTGTTTTGAGGTTGATTCAATTGATTGGGACTATAAAACCGGCATTGCTATCGACAAAGTATATTCTCAGGCTTATTATCTTTTTAAAAGCGGGACATTTAATTACAACATGACTGGAGAGGAAATTCGGGATAATGAAAAGCGGAACAGAGATTTTCAATTATCAACTCCTGAAAGAGAGCTTTTAAGAAAATACCTGGATAACGGGACGATTAGTAAAGAGTTCATGACGCCAACTGATATTATGCAAATTATTAATCGTGTTACCGGAAGTCAATTCGGAATAAATCATATCCAAATTGGTAAGGCTTTAAAAATGATGGGGTATAAACGTATTAAGCACAAAGGGATTTACGGATATAACATGGCAGATAAAAATATTACCTAATGCTAAAATCTTATGATAATACTTATAATTCATTGAGTTGGTTGATAACCGGACGGTTTCCAAAGGAAAGCAAGATGGATTCGGGCAGAGCCCGAATCGACCCTGGGGCTTTGCCCAAAAGTGACTGATTATAAAAACATTAGAGAAATAACTATAACTATCTAAATAACTATTTATTTATCGCCTCTCAATAGAATTGGCCCTTTTGAATCAAAAACATTACTATAAAATAACTATTTATGGCAAAATATGAGACATTAAATGTAAATCCAAAGAGTAAAATATCTATTGATAGACTTGCTAATAAGTTTGAAATGAGCAAGGTAGATCTTGTAGAAAAAATGGTTTTTTACTTCGAGAAAACAGGGTTAAATCCAGAGGATGTAAAGGTTTTAACTGTCGCTGAGGAGTTGAATAAATTCAGAGATACTATAATATCGTTCATGCGAAAACAGGAGAAGGATTTCATTCTTCCCACTTTCGGGAAAATGGATACTCTTATAGTCCGGATGAAGGAGTATATCGATAATGAAGCTCCAAGGAGAGTAGACATCGGAACGCAAACCAAAAGTAAATCCTTGCTACTTAACGACAATTTTGAAGTAAAAAAGGACTTTATAAACACCCAAGGTTCTAAAACCACAGAGGATGCTATAAATGAGATTAATGATCTGAAAAATAAAATCGAAAAACTGGAGCAAATTCAAAGCACAACTCTGAAATATTTCGATAATGTACTGTCTAAGACAGAAGAAAAATCTACCGGACTAAGAAAAATGCCAGTGATCGAGTTGCCTATGGCCGATATAAGAGAATATAAAGAATATACCAAAAAATTATCCCATGTACATAAAGATACATTCCGATAAGAAGGATAATAACAGAAACAGCAGTCATGACCTGGTTAAATATTTAGAGAAGGAAAACCTTGAAAAGAATGACGTTCTGGATCATCAGAAGTTCTTCAATCAGAAGAATCATGATATTTCTGCTTTTACCGTTCAGAACTCTATTGACTCCAATCGTGCAAAGCTTTGCAAGGATGAATCAAAGTTTTATATGCTTACAATAAATCCGAGCCCGGTAGAACAAAAACATATTTGCCGATCCGTTTCAGGAAGGAATATTGGAAATGTTTCTCAACTTACAATGAGAGAACTTAAAAGGTTTGAGGAAGCGCTAAAAGGGTATTCCAGAATTGTAATGAATGAGTATGCAAAGAACTTTAACCGGGGGTTAACAGGGGATAACATTTTATACTTCGGAAAAATTGAGCACAATCGGTACTATGGAAGGGATTGCGAGGAGGTAAGAGAAGGACTTAATAAATGCGGTGACAGGAAGGAAGGTCTGCAAACCCACATTCACATAATTGTATCCCGAAAGGATTTATCTGATAAAATAAAGCTTAGTCCTATGGCCAATGCCCGGAATGCCAAAAACAGGGTTAAAGGTAAAGAAGCTCAGATAGGATTTGACAGAATTAAATTCGTAAAAACCTGTGAGAAAAGCTTTGATTCAGCATTTGACTATAAGAGGTCTCAACATCTTACTTTTTCTCACTATCATACCATGAAAAATCAAATGAGGAATACGGCCAAAAATGTTGCTTTGAATATGGTGAGGGACGTTCCATTGGTAAAAGAGTATAGGAATGGGGCAAAGGTTGTCAATGTAATTGCAGGATTAACTAAATCCAAAGATCCATTGGAAGTACTCTCAGCTGCATTCAGACAGGTACCTGGAGCCAGAAATTGCATAAAAGCCATTAACTACACTTTCAACCCTTCTAAAATTGTATTGGACATTGGTAAAAAGGTTATAACAACTGCTTTAAACGCAGGTTCTCTCTAGCCTGAATTATTCATAAAAAGGGGGTTTTTGTTCTTCAATTACAACTTAATTAGTTATATTTGAAGTGCTTACAACAAAAAAGCCCCCCTCTATTATGATAAACAAAAATACAGAATATTTCACACAAGAACTTAACCT